>JBKJSM010000022.1:0-25526 GCA_046594445.1 Gaiellaceae bacterium
CGGCGCCGGGGTCACGAGGCCGCGGGCGATCAGCTCGTCGAGCTTCGAGTGTCCGTGCGTCGGCGTGATCCTTGCCACCGGCTTGCCGCGGTCGGTGACGACGATCTCCTCGCCGTCCTCGACCCGCTTCAGCCAACGGGAGAGGTCAGCACGCAGCGCTCGGATGCCGACTTCCATGGATCCAGTGTAGCGCTTTCGTCAACATATCCTGTAGCAACATGTGACCAGCGGGCACGTCTAGGTACGGTTACCCCCATTCCCGCAGCCCTCTCTGGCGCGGCATGATGTACCCGTTCCCGAGGAGGAGGCACTGAAGCGTGGAGAGTAAAATAGGCACGTCTGTCGTCGTCGCACGCGACGTCACGCGGCGCTACGGCGAGGGCGATACGGCGGTCGATGCCCTGCGCGGCGTCTCGGTCGACGTGCCGTCGGGCAAGCTCACCGCCGTGATGGGGCCGTCCGGCTCGGGCAAGTCGACGCTCATGCACATCCTCGCCGGGCTCGACCGCCCGACGACGGGCACCGTCACGATCGACGGCGTCGAGATCACGAAGCTCAAGGACAACGAGCTGACGAAGCTACGCCGCAAGCACATCGGCTTCGTCTTCCAGTTCTTCAACCTGCTGCCGATGCTCTCCGCGGCCGAGAACATCACGCTGCCGCTCTCGATCTCCGGCCGGAAGCCCGAGTGCGGCTGGATCGACGAGGTGATCGCCTCGGTCGGACTCGACGACCGCCGCACGCACCGGCCGGCGGAGCTCTCCGGGGGCCAGCAGCAGCGCGTGGCGATCGCGCGCGCCCTCGTCTCCAGGCCGACGGTGCTGTTCGCGGACGAGCCGACCGGCAACCTCGACTCGCGCACGAGCGGCGAGATCCTCGAGCTGATGCGCCGCACCGTCGACGAGTACGGCCAGACGACGGTCATGGTCACCCACGACGCACGCGCGGCGACGATCGCCGACCGCATCCTCTTCCTCGCCGACGGCCTCGTCGTCAACTCGCTCGGCCGCTCGACCGCAGCCGAGGTGCTCGCCGCGCTGGAGGAGGTCACGGCCGCATGACCGCCTTTGCGCTCAAGGGGCTGGCGACGCGGAAGCTTCGCTCCCTCCTCACGATGCTCGCGATCGTCCTCGGCGTCGCGATGGTGAGCGGCACGTACGTCCTCACCGACACGATCGAGGTCGCCTTCGACTCGATCTTCACCAAGTCGTACGACGAGACCGACGCAGTCGTCACCGGCACCAAGCAGGTCGAATGGTCGGAGAGCGGCAAGACCGTCGTTCCCGAGGCGCTAGTCGCGAAGGTGCGCTCGCTGCCGGAGGTCGAGAGCGCCACCGGCACGCTGCTCGACTTTTCCGGCGACACCGACCAGGCGCAGCTGCTCGACAAGCAGGGCAAGGCGATCCAGAACGGCAACCCGACCTTCGGCTTCGGCATCGACCCGGACGCGGAGCGGTTCAACCCGTTCGACCTGACCGCGGGCCGCTGGGCGAACCGCGACGACGAGGTCGTGATCGATGCCGAGACAGCGTCGAAGTACGGCTACGCCGTCGGCCAGCGGATCGGCGTCGCCGCGCAGGGTCCGATCGAGCGCTTCCGCATCGTCGGCATCGCGAAGCTCGGCGAGGTGAGCACGATCGGCGGCGCGACGATCGGGATCTTCACCGTGAATACCGCGCAACGCCTTCACCGCAAGGACGGTTTCGACACGATCGCGGTCGCGGCGAAGAGCGGCGTCTCGCAGAAAGAGCTCTTGAAGGCGCTCAGTGCAAGCGTCCCGTCGAGCGTCGAGGTGAGGTCGGCCGAGGCGCAGGCCGCGAAGGACAAGGAAGGGATCGACGAGTTCGTCAAGTTCATCCGCTACTTTCTGCTCGCGTTCGGCGGCATCTCGCTGTTCGTCGGCGCGTTCGTCATCTTCAACACGCTCTCGATCACGGTTGCGCAGCGCACGCGCGAGCTTGCGACGCTGCGGACGCTCGGCGCGTCCCGGCGGCAGGTGATGCGGTCGGTGATCGTCGAAGGGCTCGCGATCGGCATCGTCGGCTCGCTCGTCGGGCTCGGCGCCGGCGTCATGCTCGCGCGCGGGCTCTCGGCGCTCTTCGGGGCGCTCGACCTCGCGCTTCCCGAAGCCGACCTCGTCTTCCGCACGCGGACGGCGGTCGTCGCGATCCTACTCGGGACGCTGATCACGCTCCTCGCGAGCATCGTCCCTGCGCTGCGTGCAACGCGCATCCCGCCCATCGCCGCCGTTCGCGAGGGCGCGGCCGTCGGCACCGGCAAGCTGTCGCGCAAGGTCACGGTCGCCGCCCTCGTCGTCGTGACCGCAGCCGCCGCTTCCGTCAGCTACGGCCTCCTCGGGAGCGGAATCGGCACGGGACCGCGGATCCTCACGATCGTCGCGGGAACGCTCGGCCTGTTCGTCGGTCTCGCGATGCTCGCGCCGCGGCTCGTCCAGCCGCTCGCAGCGGTCGTCGGTCGGCCCTCGGCGGCGTTCGGCGGGGCACCCGGCCGGCTCGCGCACGAGAACGCAATCCGCAATCCCGGCCGCACGGCCGCAACCGCCGCCGCGCTGATGATCGGGCTCACGCTGGTCACGTTCGTCTCCGTGCTCGCGAGGGGGATGCTCGCCTCCGGCGACAGAGCGGTCCGCACGCAGATGAAGACGGAGTACGCGCTGACGTCGAACACCGGCTGGGACTCGATCCCCGTCGGCGCCGCGGAAGCCGCCGCGCGGGCCAACGGCGTCACCCTCGTCTCGAGCGTCCGCTGGGACCGTGCAGAGGTGGCGGACGGCGGCGGCGAGACCGATGTCGGCGGCATCGACCGGCGCACGATCGCGGACGCCTACCGCTTCGACTGGGTCGAGGGCTCCGACGCGACCGCGCGATCGCTCGGACCGAACGACGCGCTCGTGCGCCGGACGTTCGCGAAGAAGCACGAGACCGCGATCGGCGATGCCGTCGTGCTCGCCACACCGGCGGGGAAGCGAGTCGAAGTGACCGTTCGGGGCATCTTCGACGCGCCCGACATCGACTCGCTCCTACCCGCCGTCGTGATCACGCAGGAGAAGTTCGACACGAGCTTCGAGCGGCCGGCGGACTCGTTCGCGCTCGTCCAGGCCGATTCGGCGGCATCGGTGGAGCGCGCAGTCCGCGCCTTCCCCGCAGCCGGCGTGGAGACCGTCGAGAGCTTCTCGGAGCTGCGGCACGGGTTCCTGACCCAGATCCTGAACCTGCTGTACGTGCTGCTCGGGCTCTCGGTGATCGTGTCGCTCTTCGGGATGGTGAACACGCTCGTGCTCGCGGTGTTCGAGCGGACGCGGGAGCTCGGCATGCTGCGTGCCGTGGGGATGACACGGCGGCAGGTGCGGCGGATGATCCTCCACGAAGGGATGATCACGGCGCTGATCGGCGCCGGGATCGGGCTGCCGCTCGGCATCGGTCTCGCCGCGCTCGTCGTGCAGTCGCTCGGCAAGTACGGCGTCACGTTCTCGCTCCCGGTCGGAACGATCGCGGTCTTCGTCATCGTCGCCGCCGTCGCCGGCCTGGGCGCCGCGATGTTCCCTGCGCGCCGCGCGTCGCGGTTGAACGTGTTGGAGGCGCTGCAGTACGAGTAGCGGCGCGGGCTACGTTGAGACCCGCACTACGAGGCGCTCGGCGGTCGACCGGAGAGGCGAACTCCACCAGCGTCCAGTGCATCGACCCGAGGACGGACGTGAGCGTGGGACCCGTGGCGAGCATGCGGGTGTACCGCGAGGTGTCCGTAAGGAAGAGCTCTTCGGCCTTGTCGAGCTCCTCCGGGCTCAGTTCGCGCTCGCCGCCGTCCCAGGTGAGCTTCCCCTCGACTCGAAAGTCGTCGATGATCCTGCGCGTCCGCTCGGCGTGCTCCTCCTTCCATCGCGGACCGCGCAACAGTCCAGGAAGGCGGCTCGCTCCTCCAGCCCACGGCGAACGTCGGCACGAGACGGCGCTTCTACCGGCGAACCCGATGGAAACAACTCCGCACGCCGACGCTCGGCGCGTGTCAATTCCCGCCCCTCCTCACGGACACGAAGGGCGACATCCGGAAGCCCGCACGCTGGTAGCTCCGCTCAGCCCCCAGAAACGCAGAGACCCGCCGAAGCGGGTCTCGCACCCAGCCGCCGAGGCGACTGGGGGGATGCACGGATTCTAGCGACTCACCGGACGGACTGCGAGTTCGCTATGCAGCCTGACCGCCCCTCGATCGCAACTTCTAGGTGCGGTGTTGGGAATCCTGGGCAGCAGAAGGGCAGCAAACGCCCGAAATCGAGCCTATGCAATCGTGCAAAAATCAGATGTCGGAGCCCGCAGACCCGCATGAATAGAGCGATAGCGCGTCAATCGTCGCCAATCGTCGTATCGGTGGAACAAGCCTGTCACGCCGGAGGTCGCGGGTTCGAGTCCCGTCGCTCCCGCCTCTGTCACTGCGCTTGCGAGCTCGCCGTCGGGCGAGCTCGTCGACAGTCTCGAGGTGGGCGGCGAAGAGCTTTTGTCGGGTTTACGGCCGTGACCTCTGGGCCTGCAACAGACCTCGTCCTAGACCGCCACGTTCCCCCCGATGGGGGATAGTGCGCCGCCGGTCCGCGCCTACGGTGCGGTCTGGGCAGCGTCCCTGTGCTGTGCTCTCGATCCATTCCTGGGGAAAGCGCCTGCGGCGCAGGACGGAGAGGCAATCGATGAGGGCACAAAGCAAGCCTTTGCTGCGCTGCGGGTCCGCGCGTGCCGCGATCCGGATCGACGAGCGGCCGAAGCGGCGGTTGCCGGCGTACGCGGCGCTCCTAGGCGCGCTCGTACTGGCGTTGGCCCTGATGGTGTCTGCGGGCGCCGGCGCGACGTTCGCGGTCCCCAGAGCCGTGAGTACGAGCAATCCGGTCGTTCAACAGAGCTTGTTGGACGCCGCGTCGGCGCAGCCCGACGCGACGTTCCGCGTGATCGTGCAGGGCGGGCGAGGGATGCGCTCGGCCGCGATCGCCACTGCGGTGACGGCGGTCAGGTCCGCCCTCCCGGCGCGAGCTGCGAGGCTGGGCCGGAGCTTCAACGCCATCGACGGTGTGGCGGCGACGCTATCCGGCAGGCAGATCCTGAGACTGGCGCAGTGGAGTGGGATCAGCGCGATCACGCCCGACACGACGCTGAGCTCGACCGGCTACCAGAACGCCCAGATGTGGCAGCAGACGTCGAGCCTGCAGCAGCTGTCCGGGCCGAGCGCGGGTCCTGCGCTGCATACGCCGACGATCGCGATTGTGGACAGCGGCATCGATGCGACGAGGAGCGCCGACTTCGGGTCGCGCGTGGTTGCGAGCGTCAACCTGTCCTCGCTCAGTCCCGGCGCGACGGGTGACCAGGAGGGGCACGGGACGATGGTGGCAGGGGTCGCTGCCGGCGGGTCGGCGCTCTATCCGGGCGCCGCGCCGAACTCGAATCTCGTCGACGTCCGCACGGCGAACGCGAACGGCGAGTCGCTGTCGAGCGACGTGATCGCTGGCATCGACTGGATCCTGGCGCACAGGGTGCAGTACGACATCCGCGTCGCCAATCTGTCGATGGCAGGAAACACGCGGACGAGCTTCCAGTCCGATCCGCTCAACAAGGCGGTCGAGCAGCTCTGGTTCAGCGGGATCGTGGTCGTCGTCGCCGCCGGCAACAGCGGCACCGGGACTGGAAGGGTCGACATGTCCGCCGCGCCCGGCAACGATCCCTTCGTGATCACCGTCGGTGCGGTCGACCAGGGACAGACCACGGCGACCGACGACGACGTCATCGCGCCGTGGTCGTCGTACGGCTACACGGTTGACGGCTTCGCGAAACCGGAGCTGTCCGCACCGGGCCGCTACCTCGTGATGCCCATACCGATGGACTCGACGATCGCGAGGGCGCTGCCCGACCGCGTGGTCGCTCCCGGCTACATGTGGATGTCCGGCACCTCGTTCGCAGCGCCCATCGTCTCCGGTGCGGCAGCCCAGCTGCTGGCACGCCACCCCGACTGGACACCCGACCAGGTAAAGGGCGCACTCATGCTCACCGCACGCGCCGTCGGAACGGCGCGGTCGCCGGTGAACCTCCGAACGGCGTCCGGCTACGCGATTCTCGCGGGCACCACGGTCACGAGCACCGGGCCCACGAAGGTGAGTGGAGACCTCGGGTTGAGCCCGGGCAGCTCGGTCACCGGGGCGCCCAGCCTCGTGGGCGGCGGGGTGCAGCACGTGGCCGATCCTGCAGCGGTGCAGGCGAAGGCGGATCTGGTCACCGCGTACAGCGATGCCGCCGGGCGGACGCCCGCGACCCCGATCGCTGGCAGTACCCTCGGCGGGCTGACGTTGGCCCCCGGCGTCTACAGCGGTGGGGCCCTCGACCTGACCGGAACCCTCACCCTCGACGCGCAGGGCAACCCCGGAGCCGTCTTCGTCTTCCAAGCGGCATCGACGCTGATCACCGCGTCGGCGAGCACGGTGAGGCTGATCAACGGCGCCTCGCCGTGCAACGTCTTCTGGCAAGTCGGGAGCTCGGCGACGCTCGGGACGACCACGAGCTTCCAAGGAACGATCCTCGCCCTCACGTCCATCGGGCTGAACACGGGCGCCACGGTGGACGGCAGGCTCTTGGCCCGCAACGGAGCGGTGACGCTGGACAGCAATACCGTCAAGGCGCCCGCGTGCTCGAGCGCGGGCGGTTGGTTCCCCGCGGGCGTCGGCGAGATCAACGCCGCAGCTGCAGCCGGGCTCGTCACCCCGCCCAACCCGAACGAGAACCTGAACGCCTTCATCGCAGTCAATCCGGCGACGGGCCAGCCGACCTTCGACAACTCCGGCTGGGCGAGCGTCGTCTCGACGCAGATCCAGTGGTCGAGCGCGCAGTGGTCGAGCCTACAGTGGTCGAGCCTCCAGTGGTCGAGCCTCCAGTGGTCGAGCATTCAGTGGTCGAGCGCCACCTGGACAACCGCAGGCTGGGTCGAGTAGTGACGCCTTGGCCGCGGCGGGTATCCCGTTCAGGGACCCCGTCGCGGCCCGGCGCCCAATGGCCCTGGGGCGGGACGAGCAGATGAAGCGGCACAAGAATACGAACGTGCGGGCGACAGCACGGGCGACGCGCCGGGCGAACTCGCTGCCTGCTGCGGCCCAGGCGTACGTCGTCCTGATCGCGGCAGCGGCGGCCGCAGCCTCTCTGGCGGTGTTGCCAGACCTGCGGCTCGAGCCGCGCGACCTGCTGGTCTTCGCGGTGCTTGGCCTCGGCGCGGCCGTCGGGTCGACACTGTTCGTCGCGACGGAGCGCAACCACGGCTTCACGACCGCGCTCGTCTTCACCGCGGCCGCTGTGCTGCTCCTGCCACCGCCGCTGATCGCGCTGATGGGGTTGGCGCAGTACGGCCCCGACCTCATCCGCCGCCGGTCTCCCTGGTACACCCGTCTCTTCAACGTCGCGAACTTCACGCTGAACGCGCTCGCCGCCTGGGGCGCCTCGCAGCTCGTCACGCAGGCGGTCCCAGGGCAGAGCGGCCGCGCAATCGGAGCCGGCACCGCGTGCCTCGTTCTCGTCGCCTCGAACCACCTGTTGGTGACGGGCGCGCTGCGCCTGGCACGAGCACGCTCGGTGCGCGAGACGAGGGCATTGTCTTGGAGCAGCCTTTCGACCGATCTCCTACTCGCGTCCCTCGGCGTCACGATCGCCGGCGTCTGGGAGTGGAATCCGTACGTGCTACCGCTCGCGATCGCGCCGTTCGTGCTGATCAGCCGGTCATTCTCGTTGCTCGCGCAGCTTCAGCAGAGCGAGCGGCGCTTCCGCGCGATCTACGAGTCGACAGCGATGGGAATCGGCCTCACCGACACAGCCGGCCGCGTCGTCGAGCACAACCGCGCATTCGGCGATCTGCTGGGGCATCCGAGTGAGGAACTCGTCGGGAAGGCACTGTCGGATTTCACCGCGGACGACGAGGCCTCAGTCGCGGACGCGCTGTTCAACGAGCTTGTCGGCGGACAGCGCGAGAGCTACGCGCTCGAGCAGCGGTACCGCCGCGCCGACGGCGAGGTGGTGTGGGGCCACCTGACGGCGTCGGTCGTGCGCGACGCCGACGACAACCCCGAGTTCACCGTGGGGATGGTGCATGACGTCAGCGACCGGAAACAGCTCGAGGCGCGTCTGAACCAGACACAGAAGCTCGACGCGATCGGACGCCTCGCCGGCGGCGTCGCGCACGACTTCAACAACCTGCTGACCGTGATCACCGTGCACAGCGGCTTCCTGCTCGGACAGCTCGACGAGCGCGACGTCCACCTGCGGGCGGAAGTCGAAGCGATCGAGGCGGCAGCCCAGCGTGCCGCGTCGCTGACGCAGCGGCTCCTCGCCTTCGGGCGCAAGCAGGTGCTGCAGCCGCGCGTCGTCGACCTGAACACCATCGTGGTCGACACGAACCAGATGCTGCACCGCCTGATCGGCGACCACATCGAGGTGGTGACCGCGCTCGGCTCCGACCTCTGGGACGTGCAGGCGGACCCGGGCCAGGTCGAGCAGGTGCTCGTCAACCTCGCACTGAACGGGCGGGACGCCATGCCGGAGGGCGGGACGCTCACGATCAGGACCGCGAACGTCGACCCGGAGCAGGTGCCGACGAACGTCGACCCGGAGCAGGTGCCGACGAACGACGCGGCCGGGCCGTTCGTCGTCGTCTCCGTCGCCGACTCCGGCTGTGGAATGGACGCCGCGACGCGGGCGAGGATCTTCGAGCCGTTCTTCACCACGAAGGAGAGCGCTGGCACAGGGCTCGGGCTCGCGAGCGTCTACGGGATCGTCGCGCAGAGCGGCGGGTTCATCGACGTCACGAGCGTGCCGGGCGAGGGCACGGTGATGGCTGTCTATTTGCCGCGCGTCGTGGGCGAGCGCGCGGGCCTCGTCGGACCGGTGGCGTTGCCCAGCCACGCGGCGGGCGGCGAGACCATCCTGCTCGTCGACGACGAGGACGACGTGCGTGCCGTGGCGCGCCGCGTCCTGGCCGCGCAGGGATACACCGTTCTCGAGGCGTTCGACGGCGTCGAGGCGATCGCGATCGCGGCCGGACACGGCGGCGCGATCGACCTGCTCGTCACGGACGTCGTGATGCCCCGGAAGACCGGGCCCCAGGTCGCAACGGAGCTCCTGGCGCAGCGACCGGGCCTCAAGGTGCTGTACGTGTCCGGACACGCTGACGAGGCGATCGTGCCGCTCGCCCTGGCCGGCCGGGACACGGCTTTCGTGCAGAAGCCGTTTACGCACCACCGTCTGGCGGCCGCCGTGCGAGAGCTCCTCGACCGCGAGGCAGAACTTGTCGGGAGGGCAGTTGGCGCGCATTCTCATCGTTGACGACGAGCCGGGCGTGCGCGAGGCGCTCCGCCGGCTCGTGGCCGACGAAGGCCACGTGGCGACTGTCGCGGGTGACACGACGGAGGCGCGCGCCGAACTGGGCTCGGCGTCGTTCGAGCTCATTCTCTGCGACGTGAATCTGCCGGGCGAGTCCGGTCTGGAGCTCGTCCGGGACGTCGTCGCGATCCGCACCGGCATCGCGTTCCTCATGGTCAGCGGCGCAGACGACCCGCAGCTCGCGGAGACCGCGCTCGCACTCGGAGCGTACGGCTACATCGTCAAGCCGTTCCGCAACAGCGAGGTCAAGATCGGCATCGCGAACGCGCTGCGGCGGCGCCGCCTGGAGATCGAGAACAAGGCCCATCACGAGCGGCTCGAGCAGCTCGTCACCGAGAGGACGGCCGAGCTCGACCGGTCGCGCGAGGAGACGATCCACCGCCTGGCGCGGGCGGCCGAGCTCCGCGACCACGAGACCGGACAGCACATCGAGCGCGTCAGCCGCTGCAGCGAGTTGATCGCGCGGCGGCTCGGGCTCCCGCACGACCGTTGCGAGCTGCTGCGGATCGCAAGCCCTCTGCACGACATCGGCAAGATCGCGATCTCCGACCACATCTTGCGGAAACCGGCGCCCCTCAGCGCCGCCGAGCGCGACGTCGTCGAGACCCACACCGGGCTCGGCCACACGATCCTCGCCGGCTCGCGCGAGCCGCTGCTCCAACTCGCAGCCGAGGTCGCCTGGACGCACCACGAGCGGTTCGACGGCGGCGGATATCCACGCCGTCTCGCGGGTGACGCGATCCCGCTGTCCGGGAGGATCGTCGCCGTCGCCGACGTCTTCGACGCGCTGGTCAGCGATCGCGTCTACCGCGCTGCACTCCCGATCGGCGAGGTCGTCGCCACGATGCGGGCGGAGCGCGGCGCTCACTTCGACCCGGACGCGCTCGAGGCCCTCCTGACGGCGATCCCCGAAGCGCTCGCCATTCGCGACAGGTTCCAACAAGAAGCGAGCAGCGACCTAAGGCTCGCATCGCGGTGAGCGGCCGCTCGACCTTCCCTCCGCGTACGGGTTGATCGCCCGGCTCAGCGGGAACGCCGAGGAGGCGAAAATGCATTACGGCGACGCACTCGACCTTCGCATCAAGGCCGGTGACCCCGCGAACGCGCCGGTCTGGCTCGAAGGCATCGCCTCGGCCGTCGCGACGCGCGATCCGGAGCGTGCTGCTCGGCGCAGCGCGGTGGTCGGGTCGCGCCACGTCGGCCCGATCCTCGCCGGTGCGTGTGCCGACGGGATCGAGGTGCGGGCGTGAGCCCGCTGGAGGCGGCCGAGGCCCCGCCCGAGCATCTCGTCGAACGGACGCACGACCAGACCGAGCCGCCGCCGGTCGCCCATCTCTCGATCGATCCCAAGTGGCGTGTCGCGCTCTGCGGCGTCGCGATCCTCGCGGAAATCAGGGGTCAGGTCTTGAATCCCTGCGTTCGGCCAGGTCACGAATGGACGCCTCGAATACCCGGACTCCCCGCGTCACCGTGGAGGGATGGGTGCGCAAGTGGGGACCCGGTCCGGGCCGACCTCTAAACGCATCCCTGAGAGTCAACAGCTCTCTTGGAACGGATGTGGAACGCAGCGGCGGCGATCAACGACAACCAACGGCAACGGGCTCGAGCGAAAAGCCGCGCAGAGGGCGACTAACGAGCACCAACCACCACTAACCGAGAATCGGAGCGCTCAACTGTCACGCCGGAGGTCGCGGGTTCGAGTCCCGTCGCTCCCGTTCAGGAAGCCGCCGCCCAGACGGCTTTTCGCTTTGGTTCAAGCCGCCGACGGTGTCGGCACCCCTTTGCCCGCATCGAGAGGCGTTCCTCCGCGAGGTGGAAGCTGCCCTGTAGCCGCCCGCTCGCTTGAGCGCAATCGCGCGCCGATCGATGCCGTAGCGTCTGCGCAGCGGCGCACGCAGCGGCGTCCCTACATGCGGTGCGCCATCGGTTGCGCGAACAGCCAGATGTTCAGGAGCGCGAACGCGACGACGAGAACCGCGTACGGCGCCACCATCGGGAGAACCGTTGCTCCTGGACGTGTCCGCGAGCGCGCGATCCGGTACGCGGTGTAGAACGAGCCGACCGTGCCCAGCGCGACGAGCGTCCACTGGAGCGCCTGAATCGTCCCGGGGCCGGCCAGCGCCGCCGACCCGTCCTCGCCGGCCGTACGACCGAAGAGCGCCGCCGCCGTGTAGGCGACCGACTTCCCCTCAGCGAGCAGATGGAAGAGGTTGTGAGCGAGGTGTGCCGCGATATCGAGGGCGATCAACGCGTAGCCGAAGCTCGCGAAGTGCTGCCCGAATGTCCCGGCCGAGACGCGCGCCCCGACCGCGGCGGCGAGGGCGAGCAGCCCCACCGGCGACGACACGGCGACGGCGAACGCGAGCGTGAACACCGCCGTCTCACTTGTCAGGCCGGTCGTCCCCTCGATCCACGTCGTCAGGCGCGCCCACAGGTCGAGCATGGTCAAATTCTGGATCAGGACGATTCCCATGAT
The DNA here is from genome assembly GCA_046594445.1 of Gaiellaceae bacterium. Classification (GTDB taxonomy): domain Bacteria; phylum Actinomycetota; class Thermoleophilia; order Gaiellales; family Gaiellaceae; genus Gaiellasilicea. The sequence goes on from JBKJSM010000022.1 coordinate 11,884, forward strand.
CGCCAGGGCAAGAAACGACTCGGCCACCTTCGGCTTGCGGACGGACCACAGCTCGCGCGTCGGCGCGCGCAATTCGAGCGTGATCGCGTCGTTCGGACAGCTCTTGACGCAGCTTGCGCAGAAATTGCAGTTCGCACTCGAGTCCATCGTGCGCGGGAACTCGAAGAGCGGGCACGGCGCGCTCGTAGGGGTCCCGTTGAAGCAGGCAGCTCGCGCCGAGCAGGTCGCGCAGATCGTCTCGTCGGCCCGCAGCGCGACCACCCCCGCGCGCGAGTAGTTGCCCGCGAGGCCGCCGAGGTAGCAGAGGTAGCGACAGAACGTCCGGCGCTCGAAGAACGCCCCCGACGCAACCACGGCCGTGATCGTCAACAGCAGGAGGACGCCGGAGCCCCAGGGCGACTCGACGATCCCGAAAACGTGGTCGGCCCACGTGATCAGGATGAAGAAGGCGTCGATGATCCAGATCCCGTAGCGCTTGAGAAAACGAGGCGCACGGCGCCTCACGCCGACGAGCTTCTGCGCCTGGTCGGAGAGCCAGCCGAAGGGGCAGACGGCGCACCAGAAGCGGCCGAGCAGCAAGAAGAGGACCGGGAGGAGCGGCCACCAGATCACCCACGTGAGCGCCGTGCCGAGGTTGTCGTGCGCGCTCTCCGGTCCGAGCAGGAGCTGCCAGACGATGAGCGCGAAGACCGCGGTCACGACCCACTGCAACACGGCTGGGTAGAAGCGGCTCCGCGCGACGGCGGCGACCGGCCGCAGGGCAAGCAGGTTCCGTGGCCGGCGGTTCATCAGGCGCGGACGCTCCGGTGCGGCCCGTGGTGGCCGCGCCTGCGGCTGCGATCGGCCGCGGCGCCGAGGAGGATCATCGCGTTCAGAGCCACGAAGCCACCCAGCACGAGTCCGCGACTGCGCCTCGAGGGGCCGCCCGCGCTCGCGCCGACCGGGCCTTGGTCCGGTTCGTGCCGCCTTTTGCCATCGTGCCCCTCGTCAACCGGGCCGGTCGGCGTCGCCGGAAGGGTGGCTCCATGAGCGCCGTGGCGCGCGCCGCCGCTGCGGGGAGCGACACCGTCGTCACCGCCGGCACGCGCGATACCCGAGCCGCCGGCCAGCCCGAAAGCCGCCGCGCAGAGCACGACGAGCACAGACGCCCTTGTGACCCCATGACTCACTCCCCCGAGGCTAGGTGCGGGTCGCAAAGCCAGAGTCCGCATCCAGCCGCACGCCGATGCGGAGAACCCGCAAACCTCGTCGCGCCAGCACCAGTCGGGGGACGCGTGCTGGGAGACCGACGGGGGGCCCCCACCGCAGCCGCCTCGCGTTCGCCGATCGCTCCCGCTACGCAGCCGCCGCGGGACGACGGCACAGGGAACAATTTCGACATCTCATGGCCCTCTCATGCAGAGGCCATAGCGTGGCTCTCAGACAGGTCATTTCCTGAACGCGAGGAGGCAACCATGAGACACTTTCGCCCCGCAACCCTGACGCTGTTCGCGACTGCCCTGCTGTGCACGTTGGTCGTCGGCGCCGGCTCGGTGCTCGCCGGCGGCCAACCATCCGATCGGGCGGCGGCGAGCGTCGGCGCGGTCGTCAAGCTGAAAGACGCAAAGCTCAACATCGAGCACAACGCGACGGACAAGGACACAGGCTTCCAGGGGTTCATCGACAGCGAAGGCTGGCAGCGACTCGACGTGAAGGGCCCAGACGGCCCTGTGTTGAGGTTCGAGGGTCGCGGCAAGCTCGCCAGCCTGGGGCTGACCGAACTGTTCTTCGAGACCGTCGAGCCCGAGAATGCCGACGTGCCGATCGACGAGATGCTGGCGAAGCTGCCAGAGGGGAAGTACACGATCTCCGGTTCGTCCCAGGAGAACGGCAAGAGCACCGGGGTCACATCGGGCGTCGCTTTGCTGACGCATGACATTCCGGCCGGCCCGACGCTCGTCGCTCCCGCCGAAGGCGCCAAGGTGCCCACACGCGGCGTCGTGGCCCGCTGGAAGCCCGTCACGACGACGATCACCGGCGATCCGGTGTCGATCATCGCCTACCAGCTCATCATCGAGACAGACGCCGAGCCGCACCCGCACATGATCGGCAAGCTCAGGCTCAGCATCTACCTGCCGCGCTCGGTGACGAGCATGGCCGTTCCGGATGGGTTCCTCCGACCCCGGACGGCGTACAAGTGGGAAGTGCTGGCGATCGAGCGGAGCGGCAACCAGACCCTGTCGTCCGGCTCATTCCGGACACGCTGAACCGGCGACGACCGACCGAACAGCCGCCACGATCTCGGCCGGGCCGGGGAGGGTCGCCGCCTCGAGATCCTTCTGGTAGGGCAGGGGATGCGAGGGCGCGCCGACGCGGACGACCGGCGCGTCGAGGTCCCAGAAGCAGTGCTCCGCCGCGTGCGCCGCGATCTCAGAGCCGAAGCCGCAAAACTGGACGGCCTCGTGCGCGACGACGAGTCGGTGCGTCTTCGCAACCGACGCCGCGATCAGATCGGTGTCGAGCGGGACGAGCGTGCGCGGGTCGAGCACCTCGACGCTGACGCCCTCTCCCGCGAGCTCGTGCGCCGCCCGCAGCGCATGCGGCACCTGCGCGCCGAGGGCGACCACGGTGACGTCGGTTCCCTCTCGCGCGATGCGGCCGACGCCGAGCTCGATCCCGTAGCGCTCCTCCGGCACGGGCGCCGGCTCGCCGAAGAAGAGGAGCTTCTGCTCCAGGAAGATGACCGGGTTGTCCCCCCGGATCGCCGCCGAGAGCAGTCCCTTCGCGTCGTACGGCGTCGACGGCATTGCAACCACGAGCCCCGGGATGTGCGAGAAAAGCGCCTCCAGGCTCTGCGAGTGCTGCGCACCGAGCCGGACGCCGCCGCCCGAGACCATGCGGATCACGAGCGGGATGCTCGGCGTGCCGCCCATCATGAACCGGAGCTTCGCCGCCTGGTTCATGATCTGGTCGAACGCGACGCCGGCGAAGTCGGAGAATTGCAGCTCGACGACGGGGCGCAGCCCGGTCAGCGCCGCGCCGATCCCGCAGCCGACGAAGCCGCTCTCCGTCAGCGGCGTGTCGCGGATCCGCTCGGCGCCGTAGCGCTCGTAGAGGCCTTCGGTAGCACGGAAGAGCCCGCCCACCTTGCCGATGTCCTCGCCGATCACGATCACGTCCGGATCGGCCTCGAGCTCGAGGTCGAGCGCCTCACGGACCGCGGCGACGAAGCCGAGCGTCCGCTCCGTCTCGACGGCGGGAGCTGAATAGCGCTTCTGCGGCGCGAGCACGGCGGCCAGGAGGTCGTCTGCGCTCGCGTCCTCGTCGGCGAGCGCCAGCTCGATCGCCAGCTCGACGTCGCCCTCCACCTCGCGCAGGACCGCCTCGACCCGGCCGTCGTCGAGCTCCCCAAGGTCCCGTAGCTGCCGCTCGAATCGGGGCAGCGGGTCCTTGGCCTCCCACTCCTCGACGAGCCCCGGGTCGCGGACGTCCGGCAGGTTCGCGCGCATCGAGTGCTGCATCCGCCGGAACGTCTTCATCTCGAGGAACGTCGGTCCGTCGCCCTCGCGCGCCCGTACGAGCGCGCGGGCGACCGCCTCCTCGACCGCGAGCACGTCGTTGCCGTCCACGATCTCGCCGGGCATCCCGTAGCCGGCGGCGCGGTCGGCGAGATCCTCGACCGCGCGCTGCGCCCGCCAGTCGGCCGAGAGCGCGTACTGGTTGTTCTCGCAGATGAAGACGACCGGGAGCGCCCAGGTCGCGGCGAGGTTCATCCCCTCGTGCGCGGCGCCCTGGCCCGCGGCACCGTCGCCGAAGAAGGCGACCGCGGCCTGGCCCGTCCCACGGAGCTTCGCGGTCAGCGCCGCGCCGCATGCGTGCGGGATCCCGGCGCCGACAATCCCGTTGCATCCGAGGATGTCGAGCGAGAGGTCGGCGATGTGCATCGAGCCGCCGAGCCCTTTGCAGTAGCCGGTCCGCTTGCCGAACATCTCGGCCATCATCCGGCGGAGGTCGGCTCCGGCCGCGATCAGGTGGCCGTGCGAGCGGTGGTGGCCGACGAGATAGTCGGTGTCGCGCATCACCCCGGCCGCACCGACGGCGATCGCCTCCTGACCGACGCAGCTGTGCGCCGTCCCGAAGATGACTCCCTGCTGGAAAAGCTCGGCGGCCCTGTCCTCGAAGCGGCGGATCAGCGCCATCAGGCGGTACTGCTCGAGGAGCGGCGGCCGGTCGGCGGGCCGTGCGGTCAACCGGGCGGCCGCTGGTGGAACTCAAAGATGTAGCCGTCGGGGTCGAGCGAGTAGAGGCTCTTGCCGCCCGCGTTCTGTCCTCCCGTCATCTCCACCGGCCCGTCGGAGCGAAACGAGACGCCCCGATCCCGCAGCTCCTCGTAGAGCGCCTCGATCCCGGTGACGAAGACGCAGAAGTGCCCGGTGCCGGGGTCGCACGGCCGCGAGCTGCCGGAGTGGCGCTCGCAACCCTTGTACTCGATCAGCTCGACGTCGACCTCGCTCCCGGGAACGCGGAGCATCGCGATCTCCAGCCCCGTCGCTTCGGGGACGCCGACGATCTGCGTGATCGCCGGCTCCTCGTAGAGCCGCCGCCAGAGGAGCTCGAGCCCGACCAGGCCGCAGTAGAACTCGAGCGAGCGATCGAGATCCGAGACCGTGATCCCGCCGTGGCGAGGCCCGGTGATCGTCCACGCGCTCATGCGGTTAACGTAGCGCGATGCTGGAGAACCGGGTCGTGCTTGTCACGGGAGCCGCGAGCGGGATCGGCCGCGAGATCGCCGAGCGCTTCGCGCGCGAGGGCGCTCGCGTGACCGGGTTCGACCGTGAGGGCGAGGTTGCAATCCACGGCGACGTCCGCTCTCCCGCAGAGGTGGAGAGCGCCGTCGAGCAGGTCGCGAAGACGGAGGGGCGCATCGACGTGCTGGTGTGTAGCGCCGGCGTGCGCGAGATCGGCGACGTCTACACGATGGCGACCGAGGAGTGGGACAACGTGATCGCCGTCAACCTGAGCGGCACGTTCTACTGCTGCCAGGCGGCCGCGCGACGGATGCGCGAGACGGGCGGCGGCGCGATCGTGAACATCTCTTCCGTCGGGGGCCTGATCGGGCTGGCGCGCCGCCCGGCCTACACGGCGGCGAAGCACGGGATCGTCGGGCTGACGAAGAGCCTCGCCCGCGACCTCGGCCCGGCCGGGATCCGCGTCAACGCGATCTGCCCCGGCCTGATCCGAACGCCGCTGACCGAGCAGTACTTCGCCGAGGGCGCGTTCGAGGAGGGACTGCGGACGGTGATCCCGCAGGGCCGCGCCGGTATTGCGGCCGACGTCGCCGACGCCGCGCTCTACCTCGCGAGCGACCAGTCCGCGTACGTGAGCGGGATCGCACTGACGGTCGACGGCGGCTGGCTCGCGGAGAAGAGCTTCGCGGCGGGGGAGGCGGCGGCGTCAACGTTCCTGGCCGCGAGCGAAACCGTGGACGGCGTCTAGCCCGCGACCACGCGTCCCTCGATGCCTTCGGCGACCACCGGGACGATCCACTCGTCCTTCGCGGGCGCAGCGCCCCAGCGTTCCGTCACTCCCGCCATCCATTCGGGCGAATAGAACGCGTCCGCGGCCTCCTTCGAGCTCCACAGGTAGATGCCGATCACGGATGCAGCGTCCTCGGTGAAGCCGAAGTACTTCCGGATCAGCCCCGGGACGCCGAGGTAGTTCTCGGCCACTGCCGCGAACTGCTTCCGAATCGCCGGCTCGGTCAATTGCGGGGGAACGACGTATGTCCACATCACGCAATACATCGGACGGGTTCTATCGCAGCTGCTCGACGAGTGCCGGGGTCTTGACACGCGAATGAGCTTGATCGAGATTTAGAGCGTGCGCGGAGCCCCTGTGCTCTCTTCTCGGCTCCTCGCGCGCGTGGGCGCGGCCAGCGCCATCCTTGGTGGGCTCGCGTGGACTGTGAAGGGCGTTGGCATCCTCGCTACGGGGGAGCAGCTGCCGTTCGTGTTCGAGCTCGGCCCGCCGCTCTTCGCGGTCGGTCTCCTCGGCCTCTATGCGCGACTCGGACAACGCGGCCGCGCAGCGACGGCCGGTCTCGTGCTCGCCTGCGTCTCCATTTTTCTGGCCGGTGTCCTGCTCGTCGCCAGCGTGTTCGCGAGCGACGCGCTACCCGCCAGCGAGGACGACTTCACGCCGCTCTCGCTCGTGATCGCGGGAGCGGGACTCTCCTTCATCGCCGGTCTCGTGCTGCTCGGCATCGCCGCCCGACGCGCTCCCGTGCTGCCGCATCGCTGGCGGTCCTTCCCCCTCGCCGTCGGCGTCTTCGCCGTGCCGGGAGTCATGATCGGGGGCGGCATCCTCTCGGCGTTGAGCGAACGACTGCTCGAGATTCCCCTCGTGGCGTTCGCGATCGGGTGGATCGTGATCGGTTGTCTCATCTGGCCCTCAGACCAGGCTCCGGCTTGACATGACACCCGGCGCTTGCATAGACATCTCTGGTCAGCCCGCTTCCACCAGCAGCTTGGGGAGGTACTAGAGAGGAGACGAACTGTGGCAACCGATCTCGAACGCTTCGTCGACGCAGAAGGACGGCAGCAGCAGGTCGACCAGGTGCGCCGGCAGATCGACGCAGCGGGTGTCACATACATCTACTACCAATTCCCGTCCGTGACCGGCCGGATCATGGGCAAGGGCGTTCCGGCTGCGCACTGGGAGACGATGGCGCGCAAGGGCTTCCAGCTCGTCTACGGCGCGACCGCGAACCTCTTCACCGACCGGCACGGCAACTACATCGGCTACGGCCCCGAGGCGGCCGAGCTCGTCGGCATCCCCGAGCCCGAGACCTTCCAGCAGCTTCCCTGGGACCCCAAGGTCGCGCGCGTCTGGTGCACGTGCTTCCGCAACCGCGAGGAGCGCGAGGACCCGGCCGCCTTCCTGACCTCGGACAGCCGCGGCAACCTGAAGCGGATCCAGGCGGAGTTCGAGGCGGAGACCGGTCTCCACCTTCGTGCAGGCGCGGAGCCGGAGATGATGTGGCTGAAGCTGAACCCGGACGGCACGCCCGCCGTCGACGGCGTCACGAAGCCCTACTGCTACCACATCGATCAGTTCTCCGAACTGCAGCCGATCATCCACAAGGTGATCGAGTACAGCCAGGCGCTGGGCCTCGACATGATCCAGGGCGACCACGAGGACGCACCCGGCCAGATCGAGCTGAACTTCAACTTCGACAGGGCGGAGCAGACGGCGGACAACCTCTCGACGTTCCGCCAGGTCTGCAAGCAGGTCGGCCGCGAGCTCGGCGCCTTTCCGTGCTTCATGCCGAAGCCGTTCATGGGGGTCTCGGCGAACGGGTGCCATCACAACATTTCCCTCTGGCGCGGAGACGAGAACGTCTTCATGCCGGAGACCGACGACCGCCAGAAGCCGAGCCAGACCGGGCTCTACGCGATCGGCGGCATCCTCGAGCACCTCGGCGCCCTAACCGCCGTGACCGCGTCCACCGTCAACTCCTACCGGCGTCTGTGGGACACCGGATTCTGGGCGCCCGTCTTCGCCGATTGGGGTTTCCAGAACCGGACGACCGCCCTGCGCGTCTCCGCGCCCGGCCGCTTCGAGTACCGCTCGGTCGACTCCGCCGTGAACCCGTATCTCTCGATGGCGGCGCTGATCGTCGCGATGCGCGACGGAATCGAGCGCAAGCTCGACCCGGGCGAGCCGGAGGAGCGGAACATCTACGAGGCGATGTCGGCGGGCAAGGACGTCAAGAAGATCCCGATGACGCTCGGGGACGCGCTCGACGCGCTCGAGGCCGACGAGGTCGTCAAGAGCGCGCTTCCGGGCGATATGTACCGTGTCTTCATGCACTACAAACGCGACGAGTGGGAGCGCTACTGCGCCACCGTCACGGACTGGGACGTCAAGGAGTACCTCGACGTCCTCCCGTAGGGGCGCCGGGACGAAAAACCATGTGCGGGATCGCGGGGATCATCTATCGCGATGGCGCGCAGCCGCACACGATCGGGACGGACATGACCCGGATGCTCCAGTCGATGAAGCACCGCGGCCCCGACTCGACCGGCTACGCGCTCTACGGCAAGCCGTCCGATCTCGTGGTGATGCGCTACAAGCTCGCGGACGCCAACACCCCGCGCGACTTCGAGTTCTCCGACCGGCTGAAGCGCAACCGGGCTGAGGTCGAGCGCCGGCTGGCGTCGATCGGCGCCCGGGTCCAGGAGTTCGAGGAGGAGACGGAGTACGCCTTCCGCGTCTCGCTCGAGTACGGCGGCGATCTGAAGGAGCTCGCCGACTACATCGAGGACGTGCCTGACTGCGAGGTGCTCTCGCTCGGCAACTCGCTGGAGATCGTCAAGGACCTGGGCGACGCGGAAACCGTTTCCGACGGCTACGGGCTCGACACGTTCACCGGTACGCACGCGATCGGGCACGTGCGCATGGCGACCGAGTCGGACGTCGACATCTCCGGCGCGCACCCCTACTGGGCATATCCGTTCCCCGACGTGGCCGTCGTCCACAACGGGCAGCTGACGAACTACTTCCACTGGAAGCGCCGGCTCGAGCGCTCGGGGCACCGCTTTCAGTCCGAGTGCGACTCCGAGATCATCGCCGTTTATCTGGCCGAGAAGATGGGCGAGGGCGCGACGCTCGAGGACGCGATGCGCGAGAGCCTCGACGAGCTCGACGGCGTCTTCACCTACATCTGCGTCACGAAGGACGCGCTCGGCGTGGCGAAGGACGAGATGGCGGCGAAGCCGCTCGTGCTCTACGAAGCGGACGACATCGTCGCGCTCGCCTCCGAGGAGATCGCGATCCGCGCGATCATCGATCACGAGATCGACACCTACGACCCGTACGAGGGGGAAGTGATGGTTTGGCAGCGCTAGGCGAGCACGCGATCAACTACGACGCGCGCGGGCTTGCGGAGCCGCATGCCGAGATCCCGCGGATCTCCGAGATCGACGGCGAGACCGCCGTCTTCGACGCGCACGACCTGACCACGCGCCAGATCAATCTCGAGCTGCGCTGGCTCCTCTACGAGCAGGGCGTCAAGGACGTGACGGTGCGGAACCCAGGCGCGAAGCACTCGCTCGGCGTCGGCATCCTCACGCGCTGCAAGATCAGATTCGAGGGCAGCCTCGGCTACTTCGGCTGCGGCCTGATCGACGGCCCCGAGATCCACATCACGGGCCGGGTCGGCTGGTCGGCGTGCGAGAACATGATGTCCGGGGTCGTCGTGATCGACGGCAACGCGGGCTCGCTGACCGGAGCCGCCTTCCGCGGTGGCGACCTGATCGTCAAGGGCCAGGTGGGGGCGCGCACGGGGATCGACCAGAAGGGCGGCACGATCATCGTGCTCGGCAGCGCCGGCCTGATGAACGGCTTCATGATGCAGCGCGGCCGCCAGATCATCTGCGGCGACGTCGGCAACGGCCTCGGCGACTCGATGTACGACGGGACGATCTACGTCGGCGGCAAGGTGCGCTCGCTCGGCGTCGACTGCGTCCCCGGCGAGTGGACGCCCGAGGACACGGAATTCGTGGAGCGGAAGTTCCGCATCCACGGCCTCGGCGCACCGCCGGAACTGCAGAAGTTCGTCTGCGGGAAGCGCCTCTACAACTACGACAACCTCGAGCCCTCGGAGAGGAAGCTGGTGCTGTAGATGGCCGTCGACGAGACCGCGCCCACGAACAAGACGATCCTCGGCAACAGCAACATCTTCACGCCCGAGGTGATCAACGACATCCACATGAAGGCCGAGCTCGGCCGCTACCGCATGCGTGGCTTCTCGATGTTCAAGCCGATTCCGCACTGGGACGAGCTGATGTTCATGCCCGGCACGCTGACGCGCTTCGTGATCGAGGGCTACCGCGAGAAGTGCGAGACGAAGACCGTGCTCGGCGCCCGCTTCGCGAAGAAGCCGATCGAGCTCGACATCCCCGTCTACATCACCGGGATGAGCTTCGGCGCGCTCTCGCTGGAGGCGAAGATGGCGCTCGCAAAGGGCGCCTCGATGGCCGGCACGGCGACGTGCTCGGGCGAGGGCGGGATGATTCCGCCGGAGCGCGACTACTCGACCAAGTGGTACTACCAGTGCATCCAGAGCCGGTACGGGTTCAATCCGCACCACCTGATGCTCGCCGACGCCTGCGAGTTTTTCATCGGCCAGGGCTGCAAGGTTGGGCTCGGCGGCCACCTGATGGGCCAGAAGGTGACCGAGCAGGTGGCCGAGATGCGCTCGCTCCCGGCCGGGATCGACCAGCGCTCGCCCGCCCGGCATCCGGACTGGCTTGGCCCGGACGACCTCTCGCTGAAGATCCAGGAGGTGCGCGAGGCGACCGACTACCAGATCCCGATTCAGCTCAAGCTCGGCGCCGCGCGCGTCTACGACGACGTGCGCATGGCGGCGAAGTGCGGGCCGGACGTGATCTACCTCGACGGCGCCGAGGGCGGCACGGGCGCGGGGCCGCACATCGCCACCGAGGAGACCGGGATCCCGCTGATGGCGGCGATCCCCGAGGCCCGCCGGGCGCTCGAGGACGTCGGCCTCGTCGACGAGATCGACCTCGTCGTCGCGGGCGGGATCCGGAACGGCGGCGACGTCGCCAAGTGCATCGCGCTCGGCGCGAAGGCGGTCGCGATCGGCCACTCGGCGCTGATGGCGCTCAACTGCAACAAGGAGATCCCGGGCGTCACCGACTACGAGGGCACGGTCGGCGTCCCCGCCGGGCGCTGCTACCACTGCCACACGGGCCGCTGCCCGGTCGGGATCACGACGCAGGATCCCGAGCTGCGCAAGCGCCTGATCGTCGAGGAGGCCGCGGAGCGCGTCTACAACTTCCTGCACACGCTGACGCTCGAGGTGCAGCTGCTCGCCCGCGCCTGCGGCAAGACGAACGTCCACTCGCTCGAGCCGGAGGACTTGACCGCGCTGACCGTGGAGGCGGCCGCGATGGCAAAAGTGCCGCTCGCCGGGACGAACTGGATTCCCGGTGTCAGCGAGGAGCGGACGCTCGCGAAGATCGAGCGCATGCTCGAGAAGCACCTCGAGTTTCCCGTCGACTACCTGCCGACGACGGCCGACTCCCCACTCGGAGAAGGCGTCTGATGTCGTACGACCAGGAGCCGGAGAAGATCACCGGGATCGACGCCGAGTACCTCTCCGGGAAGCGATTCCCCTATCAGGAGGACATCTCGCTCGTCGAGAACGTCGACCTCGAGGCGGCGACGCCCGGCGGCGACATCAACTGGCTCGAGGACATCGAGCTGCTGCACGAGGAGGGCCAGCCCGCCGTCTTCGACCGCTACTCGAACTCGTTCCTGAAGATCTACTTCCCGATCCCCGTGGGGCGCGAGCACGAGTTCGCGCGCAAGGTACTCGTCACCCACCTGCAGTCGGGCAACTCCTACGGGATCCAGCTGAAGGAGAAGCACTGCAAGTTCCTGCAGCCCGAGCTCGGGTCGTGGGTGGAGGGCTCGAGAATGGTCGGGTCCGACTGGAAGCCGCCGACGCTCGAGGGCTGGGAGACGCCCTCGGGGCACTGACAGAAGCCGTGAACCGCTCTACGATGACTCGCTGGAGGTAGGCATGTCCGAGAAGATGTGGGGCGCCGAGGAGTTCTGGGGTCTTGGCTACGAGTGGGATCCGGACTGGGTCCTCACCGACCGGCAGAAGGAGTTGCGCGCGCAGCTGATCGTGCTCTGCGAGCAGGAGCTCCGCGCGAACGCGAAGCGCTCCGACGACGAGCTGCTCTATCCCCGCCGCAACCTCGAGCTGCTCGGCGAGCACGGGTTCCTCGGCCTGACGGTGCCGGAGGAGCACGGCGGCCTCGGCGAGAACCACGTCGCCTACGGGATGGTCTGCGAGACGATCGCGCGCTACGGCTGCGCGTCGACGGCGATGTGTTACGTGATGCACATCGGCGCCGTCAACGCGATCATGCTCCGCGCCACCCCGGAGCTGATCGAGAAGTACATCAAGCCGCTCCGCAGCGGCAAGATCGGCACCCTCTCCTACTCCGATCCCGAGACGGGCTCGCACTTCTGGTACCCGATCTCATCGGGGGCCGAGCGCTCGAACGGCGGCTACAAGGTGCGCAAGAAGGCCTCGTGGACGACGTCCGGCGGGTTCGCCGACTTCTACGTCGTCCAGACCACGAGCCCCGACTTCACCGGCTACGACGACCTGTCGGTCTTCGTCATCGACGGCGACCAGGTCGAGGCGCAGCCCTCGCTCTGGGACGCGCTCGGGCTCCGGGGAAACCAGTCCGGGCCGATCGAGGTCCCGAACGTCGAGGTTCCCGCGGAGCAGCTCGTCGGCCCGCTCGGCGACGGCGCCGAGTCGAACGACGAGACCGTCGACCCCTGGTTCCTGATCGGCTCGTCGTCGGTCTGGAACGGGATCGCGCTCGGGGCGATCGACATCGCCAAGCGCCACACGACGCGCCGCAAGCACGTCGACGTCGGCCTGCGCGTGGCGGACTACCCGACGATCCAGGACTACGTCGGCGAGGCGGTCATGGACACGAACGCCTGCCGGTTGTTCGCCTTCTCGGTCGCGCAGGCGATGGACGGCGCCACCGACGACAACACGAAGACGCTGGCGCCGGGCGAGACGGCGCGCGCGGGGTTCCTCCACTGGGCCTGGCAGATCAAGTTCGTGGCCGCAAAGAACGTCGCCCACGTCGTCGACAAGATGCTGCACGCCTGCGGCGGCTCCGGCTACAAGCGCGACATGGAACTCGAGCGCTACGTGCGCGACGCGAAGGCCGGCTGGGTGATGGGCCCGACGAACGAGGTGCTGCGCCAGTTCGTCGGCAAGGCCGTGCTGCTCGGATTCGACTCGCTCGACTACTGGAACCAGACCTACAACCGCCGGGCGGTCGAGAACGAGGTCAAGAAGCTGGATTCCGCCGCGAAGCGCGAGCTCGCCGAGCAGCTGCTGACCCAGGCCGCCGAGGAGGAGGCCAAGGAGCCGGCCAAGGCGGGGTAGGGATGGCTGTCCTCCTGCCCCGCGACCCCACCCGGGAGACATATCGCGTCAGCCCAGGCGAGGCCACCATCGTCGAGCTCGAGCCCGACGACCGCCTGACGGTGCGCGACCTGCACGGGGCGCAGCGCGCGGAGCTACGCGTGGAGGACGACGACTACGCGGCGCTCGAGCTGAGCGGCCCGGCGGAGTTGTTCGGGCAGACTTCGCCGCCCGGAGCGGAGGAGACCTTCCTCGCGTCGCGGACCGTGGTCGTCGCGATCGCGGCGCCGCCCGGCGATCCGGTCGTCGAGGGCGGTATCCCCGCGACCGACCTCCAGCTCGAGATCCGCCGCGCAACACCGCGGGACGATCTCGAGCCGTCTCTGCCCGATCCGTTGGCCGAGCCACGGCTCGACTTCCAGGTCGATCGCGCCTCGGCGCTCGCCTACGAGGTTCGCGCCGGCGAGTACATCCAGGTGATCGACGTGCGCGGCCGGCAGTGCTCGGACTTCCTCGCCTTCCACTCCGGAAAGCTTCAGCAGGGCGTCGAGCGCGGGCTCGACTCGACGACGACGCGCTCCCTGATGGGGACGGCGTACCCGGGTCCGGGTCTCTTCGGGAAGTTCTACGACGCCGACATGGAGCCGCTCGTGGAGGTGATCCGCGACAC
>JBKJSM010000108.1:0-4580 GCA_046594445.1 Gaiellaceae bacterium
TCGCCTTGGCCTCGTTGACGTGGGCCACCCGGTCGAGCCCGGTGATCCAGACGACGTAGTAGCGCGCGTCGGCGCCGTCGAGCTCCCAGGTGGTGCTCGACCCGACGCGCTTCGACGCACCGACCGTCTCGAACGGGCCTTCCGGGGAGTCGCCCGCGCGCACCTCAGCCGTGAAGCCCGGTGTGTCGGTCGTGATCGCCAGCTGGGACAGGCCGCGCGGCGCGCCCGCGTCGAGCACGAGACCGACGCCTGGCTTCGAGAACGAGTTGTAGCGCTCCGTCGTCCAGTGGGTCTCCGGGTTACCGTCGGTCGCGTCCGCGACGCGCTCGCTGTGCTCCTCGCCGTCCCCCGGAGGCGGGTCGTACGACGCGACCCCCTGAAGCTTCACGGCTTTGCCGCCGGCGGCGCCGGGGTCGCCGCCGGCGCCGTCGCCGGCGTCGCGCGCCAGGAGCACCCCGCCGATCACCGCGGCGACCAGGAGCGCGGCGAAGAGGGCCGGCCAAACCGGAAAGGCCTTCTGCGGAGCGCGCCTCGGCTTCGGGGCCGCCTTCGCCTTGACGATCATCGTCGCGTCGCCGCCGCCCTTCGAGTCCAGCTCAGCGAGGCACGACTCGAGCTCGCTCACGACCTCTTGCATCGAGGCCGGCCGCTCGGCGGGCAACTTCGCCATGCAGCTCTCGATCAGCGATGCGAGCCGCAGGGGCGCGTCGGGACGGCGCTGGAGCACGCTCGGCACCTCGTCGTTCACGTGCTTCATCGCCACGGACAGGAAGTTGTCTCCCGGGTATGGCACCTCCCCGGATAGCAGCTCGTACAGGACGACGCCGAACGAATAGACGTCCGTCTGCGCGTCGACGCGCTCCCCGCGCGCCTGCTCGGGGGCGATGTAGTGGCTCGTCCCGAGCACGGTCCCGGTTTCGGTGTGCCCGACCGCGTCGAGCGAGCGCGCGATCCCGAAGTCGGTCACCTTGGCGCGCCCGTCGACGTCGAGCAGGACGTTCTGCGGCTTCACGTCGCGGTGAATCAGGCCCTGGCCGTGGGCGAACGAGATTGCCCGCGCAATCTCGATCCCGAGCTCGATCGCACGGCGCACCGGCAGCGGCCCGCCCCGCTCGATCAGCTCCTTCAAGTTCTCGCCGTCGACGAGCTCGAAGACGATGAACTGCTTGCCGTCCTCCTCGCCGCGGTCGATCACCGTGACGATGCTCGGATGCGACAGCTGGGCGACAGCGCGCGCCTCGCGGCGGAAACGCTCGACGTACTCCTCGTCGGCGCTGTACTGCTCGTGCAGGATCTTCAGTGCAACGTTGCGCTCGAGCAGCGTGTCGAACGCGCAATAGACCGTCGACATGCCGCCGGACCCAACCGGGTCCTTCAGCTCATAGCGCTCAGCAAAGAGTTCCCGCACGGGCACGAGGGTACCTTGCCCCCGCGGGGCGAAATCGGAACTAGGCGAGCGCTGTTTCGAGCGCGCTTTCCCAGACGGAGAGCGCTTCGTCGAGCTCCGCGTCCGAGATCACGAGCGGCGAGAGGACGCGGATCACATTCCCGTGCACGCCTGCCTTCAGCAGCAGCAGGCCCCGCTCCATCGCCGCGTCGATCACGGCCTGCGCGAGCTGCGGCGACGGCTGCTTCGTCGCCCGATCGGAGACGAGCTCGATCGCGAGCATCGCCCCGAGGCCGCGCACGTCGCCGATTGCGGGAAAGCGCTCCTGCCAGGCGAGCATGCGGGTGCGCAACGTCTCGCCGATCGCGACCGCGCGCTCGCAGAGCCCTTCCTCGTCGATCACGTCGAGGACGGCCAGAGCCGCGGCCTGCGCCACGGGGTTGCCGACGTACGTGCCGCCGACGGCGCCGTCGTGCGCCGCATCCATGACCTCCGCCTTGCCGAGCACGCCCGAGAGCGGCAGGCCGGCGGCGATCGACTTCGCGACCGTGATCAAGTCCGGCTCGACCCCGTAGTGCTCGATCGCGAAGAGCTTGCCGGTGCGGGCGAAGCCGGTCTGAACCTCGTCGGCGATCAAACAGATGCCGTGCTCGTCGCAGATCGCGCGCAGGCCCTGCATGAACTCCTGCCCGGCCGGAAGGAAGCCGCCTTCGCCCTGTACCGGCTCGACGATGATCGCGGCCACTTGCTCGGCGGCGACCTGCGTAAGGAAGAGCTGCCGCAGCTCGGCGAGCGCCGTCGCGGCGTCCGGTCCGCGGTAGTCCTGTGGGAACGGCGCCCGGTAGACCTCTGGCGCGAGCGGGCCCATCCCGAGCTTGTACGGATGCGGGCGCGAGGTGAGTGTCATCGAGAGGAGCGTGCGGCCGTGGAAGGCGCCCTCGAAGGCGATCACGGCCGGGCGCTTGGTGTAGAGGCGCGCGAACTTGACCGCGTTCTCGACCGCCTCGGTGCCGGCGTTGAAGAACGCCGCCTTGGCGGGGCCGCGGAACGGAGCGCGCTCGAGCAGCCGCTCGGCGAGCTCGACGTACAGCTCGTAGGGGACGACAGTGAAGTCGGTGTGCATGAAGCGCGCGAGCTGCTCGGTCGCGGCCTCGACGACGCGCGGGTGGGCGTGCCCGACGTTGAGGCAGCCGACGCCGCCCGTGAAGTCGATGAAGGTGTTGCCGTCGACGTCGGTGATCGTCGCGCCGCGGCCCTCGTGCGCCACGATCGGCAACGTGATCGTCTTCGCGTTCGCGATCACGCGCTGCTTGCGCTCGAGGATCTCCTGCGAGCGGGGCCCTGGAATCGCGGTGCGGATCTCGATCGTCTTCGTGGTCGCCATGATCCCAGGGTAGCTCACCGGTAGGCCGTACTGCATAGATGAATACTCTTCATGCAATGGACGAGCGCGACCTCGATTCGGACCCACTCCGGCAGTTCGAGCGCTGGTTCGAGGAGGCGCGCGAAGGGGGCGTCGAGGTGCCCGAGGCGATGGCGCTGGCGACAGCGACGGCCGACGCAAAGCCGTCGGCGCGGATGGTGCTGCTGAAAGGCGCCGACGACCGCGGCTTCGCCTTCTACACGAGCTACGAGAGCCGCAAGGGCGGCGAGCTCGACGCGAATCCGCACGCCGCGCTCCTCTTCCACTGGCAGCCACTCGGGCGGCAGGTGCGCGTGGAGGGCCGCGTCGAGCGGCTGACGGCGGCGGAGTCCGAGGCGTACTTCCGCACCCGGCCAGCGGAGAGCCGGCTTGCCGCCTGGGCCTCGCCGCAGAGCCGCCCGCTGGCGGATCGCGCCGAGCTGGAGCGGCTGTACGCGGACGCGGCGGAGCGGTTCGGAGAGGCCGAGGTGCCGCTGCCGCCGCACTGGGGCGGCCTCCGGCTCCTCCCGGACGCGTACGAGTTCTGGCAGCGCGGCGAGAATCGCCTCCATGACCGCGTCCGCTATGAGCGCGACGGCGCGGGCTGGACGCGGGTGCGGCTGGGACCCTAAGCGAACGGATCAGGATGTTGCTTGGGTGACCGAAGAGGCCGGGCCTGGCGGTTCCCCTAGCCAAGCGTGTAATGCAGTCTCGATCGAGCTTGTGTGTGCGGGGTTGGGAGAAGCGAACCTGGAGAGCGAGGACACTGTGCTCGATGACCTACCGATTTTGAAGCAGCATCGCGAGTACAACAAGACCAACGACTAGCCGGAAGACTGGCCCTAAGAGAACACGCTTCGGTTTGTCAACTCTCGAGATAGCGAGGAACCCGATCACCGCCGACGCGATCAGGCTCAGCCCTACAAGGGCGATCAGCACGTTAGCTACGGACACACGAAGCCCTCTCGCGACAGGATCGTTCCACCCGCGACCGCAGACGCTGCGGTGGTTGCCGCGCGCTCATAAGTCAGAGCAGTTCCGAATGCCGCGGTGAAACCGCGACTTAACAGGACGATCGCGATGCCACCGCTCACGACGCCGAGTGCAACGCCGCCGCCTACAAAGAGACCGCAACCGATTGCACGCTGACCCTCCTGGCTCTTGATGAAGCACCAGATCGATCCACAGGTGTTGGCTTCTGAATCCTGGGCCCAGACCGCTCCCCAGCCGCTGGGGTCGATCAGCGCGGTCGGTCGGTTGTCGGCGTAGACGTAGCTGGAGAGGTACGGCCGCGACATCGACGGGGCGAGCGGATCGGTCGCGGTAAAGCGACCCGTTTCGGGGTCGTACTGGCGGGCGCGGAGGTGGTAGAGCCCGCTTTGATCCTGGTACTCGCCGGCGAAGCGGAGCAGATTCGCTGGCGCGGCCGGATCCTCCTGGGTCGTCGTGCGCGTCGCCCCGAACGGCTCGTAGGCATACGTCCACTGCGCCGCACCCGAAGCGGAGGTGACGTTCGTGACGCTGCCGAGCATGTCTGTGTGCAGGTAGCTCGTCGCGCCGCCCGCCGTCGTCGAGACCGGCCCCAGCCCGTGCAGGGAGGAGCGCAGAGTCGGGCCCCCGCCGTCACGCTCGCCCGCCAGCTGCGGCAACCCGAAGCTGACATCCCAAAGGAAGCCCGACGACGACGAGCCCTCCGTGGCGGAAAGCCGGACACCGTCGCCGTCATAGCCGTAGCTCGTCGTCACCCCAGCCGCCGTCGTCGAGCTCACCCGGCCAGCGAGGTCGTAGCCG
>JBKJSM010000151.1:0-4584 GCA_046594445.1 Gaiellaceae bacterium
CGGCGCCGGAAGGGTCGCCGCTCTCCAGGAGCGCCTGCGAGTGGGCCCAGAGCACGCGCGCCCGGTCGGCGGGACCGTCGAGGCCGCCGCCGGGCCGCTCGTCCTCCTTCTCGCGAGGGGCTCCGCCGAGCCTCCGCGCCACCGCCTCCGCCACGTGCTCGGGCGAGAGCTGCTCGACACGTGCGACACCGGTGGCGAGAAACTCCTCGTCCGCATTGAGCTTGGCCGCGAGCTTGCGCAGGAGTTGGAGCGAGGGCACGCGGTCGCCGGCCTCGAGCCGTGAGATGTAGGCCGCGGAGCACCCCTGGAAAGAGAGCTGGCGCTGGGAGAGCCCCGCCGCAACGCGGGCTTCCTTGAGCCGTCGACCGACCGCTGCAGGGTCGTCGACGTGTGAATGGTAGTGCGGTGCAGTCATCGCGAGCCGCATGTCGCGAGTACAGGACATCCGCAGGCGACGTCCCGCAAGGCGAGCGGTCCGGCGCGCTGGTCAGTGTCGAGTCTCGGCGTGCTTGGGCCTTCACCTCCTGGGAGTCGTCGCGACCGCCGCACGGCCGCTCGGGCGAGCATACAACGGTCACGTGCCGTCGCGTGAGTGATTCGGACGACCGGTAGCAGGACTCAGGCGTGACTTTCGTGAACGATGGGAGTACCGTCTCGTCCATGAGTGAGCACGTATCGGCGCTCAGCGACGTTCCGTTCTGGCGCAGGGCGCTGCGGCTGATCGTGCCTGGGTTCGTGAGGCGCTATCTCGCCGCGCGGTTCAGTGACGTCACCCCGAGCGAGGCGTCGGGATACGCCGTTTGGGGTGCGATGGGCATCGTCGTCGGCGTGCCTGAGATCTGGGCGGCGGTTGCGGGGAGCGAGTTCGTGTGGCCGACGATCTCGACCACCGTCGGCCACCTGCAGGATCGCTGGCCGGTCGTCGCACTGATCCCGGTCGGCCTGATCGCGATGGCCGGCTACTCGGTCTTCCACGTCGGAGCCTCGAGCACCACGTTGCAGGCGGACTTCCAGGCGCTGGCGCGAACGGCTCAAGGGCGGCTCGCGAAGGACGACGTCTCCCTTGCGCAGCTGGCCGACCGCGGGGCGCCTGCCCTCGGCGGTCGCCGGGAATGGGGCGTCGTGCCGTATTTCGCCTTCGCGACGGTCGTTGTGGTCGCGGGAGCCCTCGCCGCGGCGCCGAGCCACAACAGGTTCCTCGTCGGCTACGTGCTCTATTCGCTGATCGGCGTTTTCTGGGTCGTGATCCCCAACGTCCTGGCGTACTGGCTGAAGAAGGACGTGCCGTTCACGACGCTCTTCTACACCGTCCGCTGCCTCGGCAGGCGGTTGCAGCTCATCGCGGCATTCGTCGCCGCGCTCCTCGTCATTCTGTTGCTCCACTTGGCCTTCTATCCGTGGCCGAGCGTGCCGTGAAACGAGAAGCGCCCCGCCGGAGCGGGGCGCTTCTGCAGTCAGGCTTCGGCGGACTGGATCAGCTGCAGCCGGTGTTCGTGCCGCAGTCGCGGCACGTGTAGCACGAGCCCGTCCGCACCATGCTGCCGCCGCACTTTGCGCACTCGACCGCGTCCTCCCAGGTGTTGAACAGGGCGGTCTGGCCCGCCGACGGCGCCTCGTAGCTCGGCCCGGTGGCCTCGCCGGCGGCGTAGGCCTGCGCGAGGCGCGCCTTCACCTCGGCCGTCAAGATCCCCGCCTCCTCCTGCTGCTCGGAGGTGAGGAACTTCTTCCCCATCCAGCGGAAGATGTAGTCGACGATCGACTTCGCAATCCGGATGTCGGCGTCGTTCGTCAGCCCGCTCGGCTCGAAGCGCATGTGGCTGAACTTCGAGACGTACACCTCGAGCGGCACGCCGTACTGGAGGCCGAGGCTGACGGAGATCATGAACGAGTTCATGAGGCCGGCCAGCGTCGTGCCCTCCTTGGCGATGTCGACGAAGATGTCGCCCGGGGTGCCGTCGTCGAACAGCCCGACGTGGATGTATCCCTCGTAGTCGCCGACCTTGAACTTGCGGCCGACCTCGTTCCGGTCCTCGGGCACGCGCCGGCGCTTGGGCTGGACGACCGGTGTGATCGGCGCGAGCGTCGGCGTCAACCTCTTGTCCGCCGACCCCGAGAGCGGCTGGGCAACCTTGCAGTTGTCGCGGTAGATCGCGATCGCCTTGATGCCGAGCTGCCACGACTCGATCACGAGCTGCGACACGTCCTCGACGGTCGCCTCCTCCGGCAGGTTCACCGTCTTCGAGATCGCACCCGAGATGAACGGCTGCACCGCTCCCATCATCTTCACGTGACCCATGTAGTGGATCGCGCGGTCGCCGATTGCGCAGTCGAAGACGGGGTAGTGCTCGCTCTTCATGAACGGAGCGCCGACGACGGTGTTCCGCTCGTCGATGTACGCCACGGTTTCGTCGATCTCGTTCGGCGCGTAGCCGAGCTTGTCGAGGGCCATCGGCACGGTCTTGTTCACGATCGTGATCTCGCCGCCGCCGACCAGCTTCTTCGACTTGACGAGCGAGAAGTCGGGCTCGACGCCCGTCGTGTCGCAATCCATCATGAAGCTGATCGTCCCGGTCGGTGCGAGCACGGTCGCCTGCGCGTTCCGGTAGCCGTGCACCTCGCCCAGGTCGAGCGCGTCGTCCCATGCCTTACGTGCGGCGCCGAGCAGGTCATCCGGCACCGAGTCCGAGTCCTGGATGTTCCCGACCGCGGCGCGGTGCTTCGCGATCACGCCGATCATCGCGGCCGCGTTCGGCCGGTAGCCGGCGAACGAGCCCATCCGGTGCGCCACCTCGGCCGACTTGCGGTAGGCACGGCCGGTCATCAGCGCCGTGATCGCCGCCGCGTACGCGCGACCGTCGTCCGAGTCGTACGGGAACCCGCGCGCCATCAGGAGGGCGCCGAGGTTCGCGTAGCCGAGCCCGAGCTGGCGGAACGCCTTCGCGTTCGCGTCGATCTCCGGCGTCGGATAGGACGAGTAGCCCACGCAGATCTCCTGCGCCAGGAACATCACGTCGACCGCGTGCTCGAAGGCGGTGACGTCGAACTCGCCGTCCTCCCGCCGGAACTTCATCAGGTTGAGCGAGGAGAGGTTGCACGCCGAGTCGTCGATCGACATGTACTCCGAGCACGGGTTGGAGGCGTTGATGCGCCCCGTGTTCGGCAGCGTGTGCCAGGCGTTGATCGTCGTGTCGTACTGGACGCCCGGGTCGGCGCACTGCCACGCCGCCTCGGCGAGCTGGCGGAGCAGCCCGCGGGCGTCGGTCGTCTCGACCACCGAGCTGTCGGTGCGGGCGGTCAGGTTCCACTCCTTGCTCTCCAGCACCGACTCCATGAACGAGTCGGTGACGCGGACCGAGTTGTTCGCGTTCTGGTACTGGATCGAGGCCCAGTCAGGGGAGTCGAGCGACATGTCGTAGCCCGCCTGCTCGAGGACGCGCGCCTTCCGCTCCTCCTTGGCCTTGCACCAGATGAACTCCTCGATGTCCGGGTGGTCGACGTCGAGGACGACCATCTTCGCCGCCCGGCGCGTCTTGCCGCCCGACTTGATCGTCCCGGCGGACGAGTCGGCCCCGCGCATGAAGCTGACCGGGCCGGACGCGTAGCCGCCCTTCGAGAGCTGCTCCTTGGAGCTGCGCAGCTTCGAGAGGTTGAGCCCCGAGCCGGAGCCGCCGCGGAAGATCACGCCCTCCCGCCGGATCCAGTCGAGGATCGAGTCCATCGTGTCGTCGATCGAGAGGATGAAGCAGGCCGAGCACTGCGGCTTCTCCTCGAAGCCGACGTTGAACCAGACCGGCGAGTTGAACGACGCGTACTGGTTGACCAGGATCGCCTTCAGCTCCGCCTCGAACGTGTCGGCCTCCGCGTCGGTGGCGAAGTAGCCGCCCGTCCGGCCCCAGCCGCCGATCGTGTCCACGACGCGCCCGACCATCTGCTTGACGCTGCGCTCGCGCTCCGGAGAGCTGAGCCGCCCGCGGAAGTACTTCTGCGCGACGATGTTCGTCGCGGTCTGCGACCAGAAGCGCGGGAACTCGACGTTCCGCTGCTCGAAGGCCGGGCCGTCCTTGCCCGGGATGATCGCGTCCCGGAGCTCCCACTCGATCTCGTCGAACGGGTCGCGACCGGGGATCGTGAAGAAGCGCTGTGGGGCGACCGAGGCCGTCTCGTCGACGACGACGTTCGCGATCTGGTCCTGTGCTGCGGGTGTTACGGGCATCGATTCCTTCGTCTGTCGCGCGGTTGCCATTGCGTGTCCTCCCAGGCTACTGCTTGTCCGATATGGCGTCTCGGCGCCCGCGGCTAGCTTGCTTGCGGGCGGCCGAGCGGATTGGGGACACTAGAGAGGGCGTCGGACGGACAACCTTAGAAATTCCTGCAAATAGCGCAAATCCGATCTTCCCATTGTACCGGACCGGGCCGGGCTGGGAGCGGGCGCTAGAGGGCGGGCGGCGGCATACGGCGGCTCTGGAGCCGGCGCACGGCATAGCCGGCCGAGCCGCCCAGAACGAGCAGCAGCGCGAGGCCCGCGAGCACGAGTAGAGGGATCGGAATCGAGCTTGCGCTCTCCCCGACCGGCGGCAGCGCGTC
>JBKJSM010000001.1:0-62096 GCA_046594445.1 Gaiellaceae bacterium
CTCGCCGGCTTCACCGGCTCCGGCGCCGCCGCGACACGCACCTACACCCTCGCCACCCCCACCGAAGGCGACGGCGCCAAGCCCGTCACCGCCCGCAACAACGCGCTGCTCAGCTCCACCGCGACCAACTTCACGCTCACCGCCGACGCCAGCGGCCCGACCGCTGGTTCGATCACCGCCAACGGCGGCGGAGCCTACGACAGCGACGGGATCGTCTCGCTGGTCAAGATCGACTACAGCGACGGCGGCGCCGGGATCGCCACCCAGACGCTCACGCGCGCGACCGGCACGCTGACCAACGATTCCTGCGGCCCGATCGCCGGCAGCGCCCCGGCCACGATCACAGGCGGCAACGATACGGACACGCTCACCACAGGCTGCTACCAGTACACCCTCACCGCGACCGACAACGTCGGCAACCAGAGCAGCATCCAGAGCACGATCGTCAAGGTCGACACGACCGCGCCCGCCGCGCCCGGCCTGACGCTCGCCGACACGAGTGCCGACGTGCACACCACCGGCACGACGGCGTTCTACCGGCCGGCGGGAACAGGGTCGTTCGACGTCACCGCCAGCTCCACCGACGCCCAGTCCGGCGTGCTCGACTACAGCTTCCCGGCGCTCGCCGGCTTCACGGGCTCCGGCTCGGGCGTGACCCGGACCTACACGCTCGCAACGCCGACCGAAGCCGACGGAACCAAGCCCGTCACCGCCCGCAACAACGCGCTCTTGAGCTCCGCGGCTTCCACCTTTACTCTTACCGCCGATACCACCGCGCCGGTCAATGGCGTGCTGACGGTCAACGGCACCGGCGCGACGGGCGGCGGCACGACCAGCTTCGACGACGACGGCAGTGTCACGATCGGCGTGCGGACGGACTACACCGACGCCGGCTCGCAGATCGCCACCTCGACGCTGACGCGCGAGGACGGCACCCTCTCGGCGAACGCCTGCTCGAGCTACGGCGCCCCCGCCGTCCTCATTGCCACGCCCGCCCAGAACGGGCTCGCCACCGGCTGCTACCGCTACGTCCTCACCGGCACCGACAACGTCGGCAACGCCGTCTCGATCACCACCGTCGTCAAGGTCGACACGAGCGACCCGAGCGCGCCCTCGCTGACACTGAGCGACACGAGCGCCGACGTCCACACCGCTGGCACGACCGCCTTCTACCGCCCCGCCGGCACCGGCTCCTTCGACGTCACCGCGAGCTCCACCGACGCCCACACAGGCGTCGCCTCCTACGGATTCCCGACCCTGACGGGCTTCACGCCCTCCGGCTCGGGCGCGACCAAGACCTACACGCTGGCGACGCCGACCGAGGCTGACGGCGCCAAGACGGTCACCGCCAACAACAATGCCGGCCGGACGAACAACTCCACCTTCACGCTCACCGGCGATCCCACCGGCCCGACGGGCGGCGCCCTCACGGTGAACGGGATCGCAGCCACGGGCGGCGGCTCCGGCAGCTACGACATCGACGGCGCGTTCACAATCGGCACCCGCACCGACTACAGCGGGGACGCCGCCTCCGGTTTCGCCACCTCCACCCTGACCCGCGAGGACGGCACCCTCTCCGGCGATGCCTGCTCCAGCTACGGCGCCCCGGCGACGATCGTCGCCAGCCCCGCCCAGAACGGGCTCGCGACCGGCTGCTACCGCTACGTCCTCACCGGCACCGACAACGTCGGCAACACGTCGACCGTGACGACGGTCGTCAAGGTCGACCTCTCCGATCCATCGGCGCCGTCGCTGACGCTGTCCGACGCCAGCGCAGACGTCCACACCGCTGGCACGACCGCCTTCTACCGTCCCGCCGGCAGCGGCTCCTTCGACGTCACCGCGAGCTCCACCGACGCGCATTCCGGAATCGGCCCCTACGGCTTCCCCACGCTGACGGGCTTCACCCCCTCCGGCGCCGGCGCGACCAAGACCTACACACTGGCCACGCCGACCGAAGCCGACGGCGCCAAGACCGTCACGGCGAACAACAACGCCGGCCGGACGAACAACTCCACCTTCACCCTCACCGCCGACTCGGCCGTGCCCGTGGGCGGTGCGCTCACGGTCAACGCGACCGGCGCGACGGGCGGCGGCACGACCAGCTACGACACCGACGGCAGCTTCACGATCGGCACCCGCACCGACTACACCGACGCCGCCTCCGGACTGGCGTCCTCGACGCTGACCCGCGAGGACGGCACCCTCTCCGGCGACGCCTGCTCCAGCTACGGCGCTCCCGCGACGATCGTCGCCAGCCCCGCCCAGAACGGGCTCGCGACCGGCTGCTACCGCTACGTCCTCACCGGCACCGACAACGTCGGCAACACGTCGGCCGTGACGACGGTCGTCAAGGTCGACCTCTCCGATCCATCAGCGCCGTCGCTGACGCTGTCCGACGCCAGCGCCGACGTCCACACCGCTGGCACGACCGCCTTCTACCGCCCCGCCGGCACCGGCGCCTTCGACGTCACCGCCGCCGCAACCGACGCGCAGAGCGGCGTCTCCGGCTATACGTTCCCGACCCTGACGGGCTTCACGCCCTCCGGCTCGGGCGCGACCAAGACCTACACCCTGGCGACGCCGACCGAAGCCGACGGCGCCAAGACCGTCACCGCCAACAACAACGCCGGCCGCACCAACAACTCCACCTTCACCCTCACCGCCGACTCGGCCGTGCCCGTGGGCGGTGCGCTCACGGTCAACGCGACCGGCGCGACGGGCGGCGGCACGACCAGCTACGACACCGACGGCTCGTTTGGCATCGGAAGCCGCAACGACTACACAGATGCCGGCTCGCAGATCGCTTCCTCGACGCTGACGCGCGAGGACGGCACCCTCGCCGGCGATGCCTGTTCCAGTTACGGCGCTCCGGCCACGATCACCGGCGCGCCAGCCCAGGCGGGGCTCGCGACCGGCTGCTACCGCTACACCCTGACCGGCACCGACAACGTCGGCAACGCCGCGTTGCTCACCACCGTCGTCAAGGTCGACCTGAGCGACCCGACCGCACCAAGCCTGACGCTCTCCGACTCGAGCGCCGACGTGCACACCACCGGCACGACCGCCTTCTACCGCCCCGCCGGCAGCGGCTCCTTCGACGTCACCGCCAGCTCCACCGATGCCCACTCTGGGGTCGCGTCCTACAGCTTCCCCGCGCTGACGGGCTTCACCCCCTCCGGCGCCGGCGCGACCAAGACCTACACCCTGGCGACACCGACCGAAGCCGACGGCGCCAAGACCGTCACCGCGAACAACAACGCCGGCCGCACCAACAACTCCACTTTCACCCTCACCGCCGACTCGGCCGTGCCTACGAGCGGCGCACTGACCGTCAACGGCTCGGGAGCTACCGGCGGCGGCTCGCAGAGCTACGACGGCGACGGCTCCTTCGCGATCGGCACCCGCACCGACTACACGGATGCGGGATCTCAGATCGCCAGCTCGATCCTCACCCGCGAAGACGGGACGCTGGCAGGCGACGCCTGCTCGAGCTACGGCGCCCCGGGCACGATCACCGGCGTGCCCGCCCAGGCCGGCCTCGCGACGGGCTGTTACCGCTACGTCCTCACCGGCACCGACAACGTCGGCAACGCCGCCGCGATCACGACCGTGGTCAAGGTCGACACCTCCCCTCCAACCGTGCCGAGCCTGACGCTGGCCGACTCGAGTGCCGACGTCCACACGACCGGCACCACCGCCTTCTACCGCCCCGCAGGCAGCGGCTCCTTCGACGTCACCGCCAGCTCCACCGACGCGCACTCCGGGATCCTCGACTATGTCTTCCCCACGCTCGCCGGCTTCACCGGTTCGGGCTCCGGCGCGACGAAGACCTACACGCTCGCAACGCCGACCGAGGCCGACGGCGCCAAGTCGGTCACGGCCCGCAACCCGGCCCTGCTGAGCTCGGCCGGCTCCGACTTCACCCTCACCCTCACCGCCGACGCGGCCGTGCCGACCGGCGGCGCGCTGACGGTCAACGGCACCGCGGCGACAGGCGGCGGCACGAGCAGCTACGACACGGACGGAGCGTTCGCAATCGGCACGCGCACCGACTACACCGACGCGGTCTCCGCCCTCGCCTCGTCCACGCTGACCCGCGAGGACGGCAGCCTCGCCGGCGACGCCTGCTCGAGCTACGGCGCCCCCGGCACGATCACCGGCTCGCCTGCCCAGAGCGGGCTCGCGACGGGCTGCTACCGCTACACGCTGACCGGCACCGACAACGTCGGCAACGCCGTCTCCGTCTCGACCGTGGTGAAGGTGGACACGAGCGACCCGTCTGTTCCGAGCCTGACGCTCGTCGACGCGAGCGCGGGAGTCCACACGACCGGCACGACTGCGTTCTACCGGCCCGCCGGCAGCGGATCCTTCGACGTCACCGCGAGCTCCACGGACGCCCACTCCGGCGTCGCCTCCTACTCCTTCCCGACGCTGGCGGGCTTCACGCCGTCCGGCTCGGGCGCGACCAAGACCTACACGCTGGCGACGCCGACCGAGGCCGACGGCGCCAAGACGGTCACCGCCAACAACAACGCCGGCCGGACGAACACGGCCGACTTCACGCTCACCGCCGACGCGACAGATCCGACCGGCGGCGCGCTTGCCGTCAACGGCACGACGGCGACCACGGGCGGCTCGGAGAGCTACGACGCCGACGGCGCCTTCGCGATCGGCACTCGCACCGACTACGCCGACACGCTGTCCGGCCTCGCCTCCTCGACCCTGACCCGCGAGAACGGCACCCTCGCTGGCGACGCCTGCTCGAGCTATGGCTCCGCCGCGACGATCGTTGCCAGCCCCGCCCAGAGCGGGCTCGCGACCGGCTGCTACCGCTACGTCCTGACCGGCACCGACAACGTCGGCAACGCCGTCTCGCGGACGACCGTCGTCAAGGTCGATCTGACCGACCCGAACGCGCCGAGCCTGACCCTCGCCGACTCGAGCGCCGCGGTGCACACGACGGGCACGATTGCCTTCTACCGCCCTGCCGGCAGCGGCGCCTTCGACGTCACCGCCGCGGCGACCGACGGTCAGAGCGGCATCTCCGGCTACGCCTTCCCAACACTCGCGGGCTTCGTGGCCAGCGGCTCCGGCGCGACCAAGACCTATACCCTCGACACTCCGACCGAGCCGAACGGCGCCAAGACCGTCACCGCCTCCAACAATGCTGGCCGGACGAACACGGCCGACTTCACGCTCACGGCCGACTCGACCGCACCGGGTGGCGGCTCGGTCACCACGAACGGCGGCGGCGCCTACGACACCGACGGCACCGTCGCGCTCGTCAAGGTGGACTACGCGGACGGCGGCTCGGGCATCGCCACGCAGACCGTCACCCGCGCGAGCGCGGCGCTGACGAACGATGCTTGCGGCACCCTCGCCGGCAGCGACCCGGTCACGATCACGGGCGGCTTCGACGCCGACATCCTCGCGACCGGCTGCTACCGCTACACGCTCACCGCCACCGACAACGTCGACAACCAGTCGAGCGTCCAGAGCGCGATCGTCAAGGTCGACGTCACGGCGCCGACCGCGCCGACGCTGACGCTCTCCCTCGCGACCGCCAGCGCCTACTACGCCGGTAGCGGCTCGACGATCTGGTTCCGCTCCGCCGCGAGCGCGAGCGGCGGCTTCGACGTCGCCGCGAGCTCGACAGACGGCCAGACCGGCGTCGCGTCCTACGCCTTCCCCGCCCTCGGCGCGGGTTGGTCGCAGACCGGCAGCGGCGCCAATCGCAGCTACAGCTACTCCGACGCGGCCGCCGAGCCCGGCGCGAAGAACGTGACCGCGACGAACGGCGCCGGCGGCGTCTCCGGCAACGGTGTCTTCACCGTCTCGAACGACACGACCGCTCCGGCCGGCGGCTCGGTGGCCGCGAACGGCGGCGCCACCTACGACGCCGACGGCACGATCGCGCTCACGAAGGTCGACAACACTGACAGCGGCGCCGGCGTCGCGAGCCAGACCCTGACCCGCGCAAGCGCCACGCTGACGGCCGATTCCTGCGGCTCCTTCGCAGGCACCGACCCGGTCACGATCACCGGCGGCTTCGACGCCAACACGCTCGTCACCGGCTGCTACCGCTATACGCTCGCCGCCACCGACAACGTCGGCAACCAGGGCAGCGTCCAGAGCATCGTGGTCAAGATCGACACGAGCGCTCCGTCCACGCCGACCCTCGCGCTCACGAACCTCTCGGCGAACGCGCACTACGCCGCGGGCACTCTGTACATCCGCCCCTCCGCGGCCGGCGCCTTCCGCGTCACCGCGACCTCCACCGACGCCCACACCGGCGTTGCCTCGTACGCTTTCGGCTCGCTGAACACGAACGGCGGTTCGAACTTCGGCGGCTCGCAGACGGGCGCACAGTTCGACTACACCTTCGACGGGACGACGACCGCACCGAGCACCGCGCGCACGGCGACGGCCACGAACCCGGCCGGCGGCGACTCGACCGCCGGCGACTACTCGATCGCCGCCGACACGACCGGCCCGACCACGTCGCTCACTGATCCGGGCGCGAACCTGCGCGGCACGGTCGGCCTAACCGCAACCGCGACCGACGGCGGCGCAGGCGTCGTCAGCGTCGCGTTCCAGCGCTCCCCTGCCGGTGCCGGTACCTGGACGACGATCTCGACCGACACGACTGCCGGCGACGGCTTCACGGCGAGCCTCGACACGGCCGCCCCGGGCGACGGCCTCTACGACCTCCGCGCACTGGCCACCGACAACGTCGGCAACACGGACACGAGCGTCATCGCGAGCCGCCGCTTCGACAACACGAATCCGACGGGCACGGTCACCGGCCCGGCCGATGCCGCCAACGTGCGCGGCTCCGTCGCGCTCTCGAGCAACTCCGCCGACGGCGGCTCGGGTGTCGCCACCGTTCAGTTCCAGCGCTCCCCCACCGGTGCGGGCACCTGGACGAACGAGGCCACCCCGTGGGCGACGACCGGCGTCTCCGACGGAGAGTACGACCTCCGCGTCGTGACGACCGACCTCGCGGGCAATTCCTTCACCTCCGCCACGATCACGGTGCGGGTCGACAACACCCTGCCCACGGGCTCGGTCACCGCGCCTGCCGGCGGTGCGAGCGTGCGCGACACGGTGGCACTGACGAGCAACTCCGCCGATGCGGGCGGCTCCGGCGTCGCCACCGTCCAGTTCCAGCGCTCCCCCACCGGCGTCGGCACCTGGACGAACCAGGCCGCCAGCTGGGACACGACCGCACAGGCCGACGGCGACTACGACCTCCGCGTCACCACCACCGACAACGCCGGCAACGCCTTCACGTCAGCGGTGGTGACCGTCACCGTCGACAACACTCCTCCGAACACGACGATCACCGCGAACCCAGCCGACCCGACGAGCTCGACGGGCGCCTCGTTCTCCTTCACCTCGAGCGAGGGTGGCTCGACCTTCGAGTGCAAGCTCGACGCCGGTGCCTGGGGTGCCTGCACGAGCGCGAAGGTCTACAGCTCGCTCGCGGATGGCTCGCACACCTTCCAAGTGCGCGGTACCGACGCCGCCGGCAACCTCGACGCGACGCCCGCCTCCTTCACGTGGCTCGTCGACGCAACCAACCCGACCGGCACCGTCACGGCCCCTGCCGACGCGGCCAAGATCCGCGGCGCTTCCGTCTCCGTCACGAGCGACAGCGCCGACGCGGGCGGCTCGGGCGTGGCGCTCGTCGCCTTCCAGCGCTCGCCCGCCGGCGCCGGCACCTGGACGCAGATCGGCACCGACGCGGTCGCCCCGTTCGCGACCAATTTCGACACCACCGCCCTGACGGACGGCCAGTACGACCTGCGTGCGGTCACGACCGACTCGGCCGGCAACACCTCCACCTCCGCCGCGATCACAGTGCGGATCGACAACACGAACCCGACCGGCGCCGTCACGAGCCCGGCCGACGCTGCCAACGTCCGCGGCACCGTCACGCTCGCGAGTGACTCTGCGGACGGCGGTTCCGGTGTCGCAACAATCCAGTTCCAGCGCTCCCCCATCGGCGCCGGCACCTGGACGAACCAGGCCGCGAGCTGGAACACCACCGCCCAGGCGGACGGCCAGTACGACCTCCGGGTCGTCACGACGGACGTTGCGGGCAACTCCTTCACGTCCGCGCTGGTCACGGTGCGCGTCGACAACACGCTGCCGACCGGGTCGGTCACCGCTCCCGCTGGCGGCGCTAGCGTGCGCAGCACGGCAACGCTGACCAGCAACTCCGCCGACGCGGGCGGCTCCGGTGTCGACACAGTTCAATTCCAGCGCTCCCCGACCGGTGCGGGCACCTGGACGAATCAGGCGGCGAGCTGGGACACGACCGCGCAGGCCGACGGCGACTACGACCTGCGGGTCACCACCACCGACAACGCGGGCAACGCGTTCACGTCCGCGCTCGTCACGGTCACCGTCGACAACGCGGCGCCGAACACGACGATTACCGCGAACCCGGCCGACCCGTCCAACACGGCCGCACCCCCCTTCTCCTTCACCTCGACGGAGGGCTCCTCCACGTTCGAGTGCCGGATCGACGGCGGCGCCTGGGGCGCCTGCACCAGCCCGAAGAGCTACGCCGGCATCGCCGACGGCGCCCACACCTTCCAGGTGCGCGCGACCGACCTCGCCGGCAACGTCGACGCGACTGCGGCCTCGTTCACCTGGGTGGTCGACACGACCAACCCGACCGGATCGGTCACGGCGCCCGCGGCCGCAGCGAACGTGCTTGGGACGATCACGCTGACCAGCAACTCGGCCGACGCGGGCGGCTCCGGCGTTGCGAGCGTCCAGTTCCAGCGCTCGCCGGTCGGTGCGGGCACCTGGACGAACCAGGCCGCGAGCTGGAACACGACCGGGCAGACCGACGGGCAGTACGACCTCCGCGTGACCACGACCGACCTAGCCGGCAACTCCTTCACGTCCGCGACGATCACGGTGCGTGTCGACAACACGAACCCGACCGGCTCCGTCACGAGCCCGGCCAACGCTGCCAACATCCGCGGCACGCTGACGCTGGTCAGCGACTCGGCGGACGGCGGCTCGGGTGTGGACACGGTTCAGTTCCAGCGCTCGCCGATCGGGGCGGGCACGTGGACGAACCAGGCTGCATCGTGGAACACCACCGGCGTCTCCGACGGCCAGTACGACCTGCGCGTCACCACCACCGACAACGCCGGCAACGCCCTCACCTCCGCCACGATCACGGTGCACGTCGACAACACCAACCCCACCGGCTCCGTCACCGCTCCCGCGAACGCCGCCAAGGTGCGCGCCACCATCTCCCTGACCAGCAACTCCGCCGACGCGGGCGGCTCCGGCGTCGCCACCGTCCAGTTCCAGCGCTCCCCCAACGGTGCGGGCACCTGGACGAACCAGGCCGCCAGCTGGGACACCACCGCACAGACCGACGGCCTCTACGACCTCCGCGTCACCACCACCGACAACGCCGGCAACACGCTCACCTCCGCGCTCGTCACCGTCACCGTCGACAACGCTGCCCCCAACACCACGATCACGGCACAGCCGTCCAACCCCTCCAACACGAGTGCACCGTCGTTCTCCTTTACCTCGACCGAGGCTGGATCCACCTTCGAGGTGCGTCTCGACGGCGGCTCTTGGAGCGCCAGCACGACCCCGAAGAGCTACAGCGGCCTTGCCGAGGGCTCGCATACCTTCGACGTCCGCGCGACCGACGAGGCGGGCAACTTGGATGCGACCGCAGCGACGTACACGTGGTCGGTCGACACGACCAACCCGACCGGCTCCGTCACGGCGCCGGCAGCGAGCGCCCGGGCCCGCGCGACCGTAGCCGTCACCGCCGACTCGGCCGACGTCGGCGGCTCCGGCGTCGGCTCCGTCACCATGCAGCGCTCCGCCGCCGGCGCAGGCAGCTGGACAGCGGTCGGCAGCGACTCCTTCGCCCCCTACTCCGTCGACCTGGACACGACGACGCTGACGGACGGCTCGAACTACGACCTGCGCGCGGTCACGACCGACCTCGCCGGAAACTCCTTCACGTCGGCGACCGTGACGGTGACGGCCGACAACACCGCCCCGAACACGACCATCACCGCCAACCCGGCCGACCCGACCAACGCGACGGGCGCCTCCTTCTCCTTCACCTCTACCGAGGGTGGCTCCACCTTCGAGTGCCGGATCGACGGCGGCTCGTGGAGCGCCTGCACCACCCCGAAGACCTACGCCGGCCTCGGCGACGGCTCGCACACCTTCGACGTCCGCGCCACCGACGTGGCGGGCAACCAGGACGCGAGCGCCGCGAGCTACACGTGGACGGTCGACACGACCGCGCCCAACACGACGATCACTGCCAACCCGGCCGACCCGACCAACGCGACGGGCGCCTCCTTCTCCTTCACCTCCACCGAGGGTGGCTCCACCTTCGAGGTTCGCCTCGACGGCGGCGCCTGGAGCGCGAGCACCTCCCCGAAGACCTACGCCGGCCTCAGCCAGGGCTCGCACACCTTCGACGTCCGCGCCACCGACCCGGCCGGAAACCAGGATGCGAGCGCGGCCAGTTACACGTGGACGGTCGACACGACCGCGCCCAACACGACGATCACTGCCAACCCCGCCGACCCGACCAACGCCACCGGCGCCTCCTTCTCCTTCACCTCCACCGAGGGTGGCTCCACCTTCGAGGTTCGCCTCGACGGCGGCGCCTGGAGCGCGAGCACCACCCCGAAGACCTACGCCGGCCTCGGCCAGGGCTCGCACACCTTCGACGTCCGCGCCACCGACCCGGCCGGCAACCAGGACGCTTCCGCGGCCTCGTACACCTGGGTGGTCGACACGACGAATCCGACCGGCCCGATCACGGCGCCCGCGGGTGCCACCAACCTGCGGGCGACCGTCGGGCTGACGAGCAGCTCGGCAGATACGGGCGGCTCCGGCGTGGCGACGGTGCAGTTCCAGCGCTCCCCGGCCGGCGCCGGCACGTGGACGAACCAGGCGTCGAGCTGGGACACGACCGCGCAGGTCGACGGCCTCTACGACCTCCGCGTCGTGACGACCGATAACGCCTCGAACTCCTTCACCTCCGCGACGATCGCCGTGCGCGTCGACAACACCGTGCCCACCGCGACCATGAACGATCCGGGCGCGAACCTCGCCGGGACGGTCACGCTCACCTCCTCGACGGCCGACACCGGCGGCTCGGGAATCGCAACCGTCACGTATCAGCGCTCGCCCGCGACCACCGGTACCTGGACGAACCAGGCGGCGAGCTTCAACACGACGATCGTCGCCGACGGCCTCTACGACCTGCGCGTGATCGCGGTCGACAACGCCGGCAACTCGACCACGTCGAGCGTCGTCACGAACCGCCGCATCGACAACGTCGCGCCGACGGTCGACATCACCGCGCCGGTGGCCCAGCTGAACTCGAGTGCCTCAGACCCGTACACCGTCACCGCTTCCAGCCCCGACGGCGACCTGACCCAGGTCGAGTTCTTCGAGTGCCCGACCCCGGCTTGCGGCACGCAGTCCTCAATCGGCGTCGACACGAGCGCCCCGTTCTCGGTCAGCCGCACGATCGCCGCGGACGGGTCTTGGACGCTGAAGGCCGTCGCAACCGATACCGCCTCGAACACGGGTAGCGACGTCCAGACGGTCACCGTCGAGCGCACGCGCCCGCAGACCGCGATCGACTCGAGCCCCGCGGCGATCACCAACCAGACCGGCGCCTCCTTCGGCTTCAGCGCCGACGAGGCCGGGTCGACCTTCGAGGTTCGCCTCGACGGCGGCTCCTGGAGCGCGAGCACCACGCCGAAGGCCTACACCGGCCTCGCCGACGGCTCGCACACCTTCGACGTCCGGGCGACCGATACGGCCGGCAACACTGACCTCTCCCCCGCCACGTACACCTGGACGGTGGATACGACGGCGCCGAACACGTCGATCACCGCCACCCCGGCCAATCCGACGAACGCCACGGGCGCGTCCTTCTCCTTCACGTCCAGCGAAGGCTCGTCCAGCTTCACGTGCCGGATCGACGGCGGCTCCTGGAGCGCCTGCACGAGCGCGCACTCGTACTCCTCGCTCACGGAGGGCTCGCACACCTTCGACGTCCGCGCGACC
This sequence comes from Gaiellaceae bacterium, assembly GCA_046594445.1. Lineage (GTDB taxonomy): Bacteria > Actinomycetota > Thermoleophilia > Gaiellales > Gaiellaceae > Gaiellasilicea. The sequence continues at coordinate 12,100 of JBKJSM010000001.1, forward strand.
GACGCCGCCGCGAACACCGACGCGACGCCGGCCACGTTCACCTGGGCGATTGACCTGACCAACCCGACGGGCTCCGTCACCGCGCCGGCGAGCGGCGCGCACGTCCGCGCGACCTACCTGCTCGCGAGCAACTCCGCCGACGGCAGCTCCGGCGTGGCCTCCGTCGTGTTCGAGCGCTCTCCCGCCGGCGCCGGGACCTGGTCGGCGACCCCTGCGAGCTTCGACACCACCGGCGTCACCGACGGCCTGTACGACCTCCGCGTCGTCACTGCCGACCTCGCCGGCAACGTGACGACCTCGAGCTCGATCACGTTCACGGTGGACAACACGCCGCCCGGGACGACGATCACCGCGAACCCGGCCGATCCGACCAACGCAACCGGCGCCTCCTTCTCGTTCACCTCGAACGAGGCAGGCGGCACGTTCGAGTGCCGCATCGACGGCGGCTCCTGGAGCGCCTGCACCACCCCGAAGACCTACGCCGGCCTCGGCGAGGCCTCGCACACCTTCGAGGTGCGCGCGACGGACATCGCCGGGAACGTCGACGCGAGCGCCGCTGCCTACACGTGGACGATCGACACGACAGCCCCGGTCACGACGATCACCGCGAACCCGGCCGATCCCACGAATGCGACCGGCGCCTCCTTCTCCTTCAGCTCGAACGAGGGTGGCTCCACCTTCCAGGTTCGCCTCGACGGCGGCTCCTGGAGCGCGAGCGCTACGCCGAAGACCTACGCCGGGCTCACGGAGGGCTCGCACACCTTCGAGGTGCGCGCGACCGACCCCGCCACGAACACCGACGCGACGCCTGCCGCCTACACCTGGACGGTTGACACAACGGCTCCGAACACGAGCATCGCCACGAGCCCGGCCGACCCGAGCTCGAACACGACGCCAGTCTTCACCTTCACGTCCACCGAGACTCCGGCGACGTTCGAGTGCAACCTCGACGGCGCCGGCTGGAGCTCGTGCGCGACCCCGCTGACCGTCTCCCCGGCGCTCGCCGACGGCTCGCACACGATGCAGGTGCGCTCCACCGACGCCGCCGGCAACCAGGACGGCAGCGCTGCGAGCCACACCTGGGTCGTCGACTCCACGAACCCGACCGGTTCGATCACGGCGCCGAACGCGGCTGCCGCCGTCTCGGGCGCCGCAGTCACCGTCGACTCCAACTCGGCCGACTCCGGCTCGGGCGTGCTGAACGCGCTCTTCGAGCGCTCCGCCGCCGGCGCGGGCAGCTGGGCTGCGATCGGCGTCGCCGACACGTCCGCCCCGTACGCGGTCTCGTGGAACACGACGGGCCTGGTAGACGGCGACTATGACCTGCGCGTCACGACCCGCGACCTCGCGGGCAACCAACTCGTCTCGGCGCTGCGCACCGTGGTCGTCGACAACACGGCACCGACCCTCTCGGTGGTCGCGCCGACCACCGTCAACCTCGCGACCGCCGACCCCGCCTCGATCACGGCAACGGCCACGGACGCAGGCACGGGCGTTGCCTCGGTCAACTTTGAGCAGTGCAGCGCGCCGAACGACGACACGTGCGGCGTCGACACCTGGACGCCGCTCGGCCTCGACACAACCCTGCCCTACGCCGTCGCCTGGCCGATCCCGTCCGACGGCACCCGCCTCCTGCGGGTGCGGGCGACCGACGGCGCCGGCCGCCAGACGACCCAGCTTGTGCTCACAACCGTCGACCGGACCCGGCCGACCGGCACGATGACCGCTCCGGCGAACGCGGCGAACCTGCGCGGCCCCTCGGTGACCCTCAACGCCAGCGCATCGGACACCGCCCCGGGCGCCGTCAACACCGTCAGCTTCCAGCGCTCGCCCGCGGGCGCCGGCACGTGGACGGACGTCCAGATCGACTCGGCCGCGCCGTACAGCACGACGCTCGACACGACCGCCCTCGCGGACGGCCTCTACGACCTGCGCGTGTTCACCACCGACCTGGCCGGGAACGCCGAGGCCACGCCGGCGACGATCGCGGTGCGCGTCGACAACACGCTTCCTTCCGGCGAGGTCACCGCTCCGGCCGCGGCTGCGAGCCTCCGCGGCGCCGTCACCCTGACGGGTAACTCCACCGATCCGCTCGTAAACAGTTCCGCATCCGGCGTCGCGAGCGTGCAGTTCCAGCGCTCCCCGGCGGGCTCCGGCACCTGGACGAACCAGGCGGCGAGCTGGGACACGACGGCGCAGGCCGACGGCCAGTACGACGTCCGCGTCGTGACGACCGACAACGCCGGCAACGCCTTCACCTCGAGCACCGTCACGGTCCGCATCGACAACACGCTGCCGACCGGCTCGGTCACGGCTCCGCTCGCCGCGGCGAACGTCCGCGCGACCATCGCCCTCACCTCCAACTCGGACGACCCGCTCGTCAACGGCTCCGCGTCGGGTGTCGCGAGCGTGCAGTTCCAGCGCTCCCCCGCAGGAGCGTCCACGTGGACGAACCAGGCCGCGAGCTGGAACACGACGGCGCAGGCCGACGGCCAGTACGACATCCGCGTCGTGACGACCGACGTTGCGGGCAACGCCTTCACCTCCACCGCGATCACGCTCCGGGTCGACAACACGCTCCCGACGGGCACCGTCACTGCGCCGGCGACCGGCGCGGAGATCGGCGTCCCGTCCGTCGGATTGACGAGCAACTCCGCCGACCCGCTCTCGAACAGCTCTGCCTCGGGCGTCGGCACGGTCGTGTTCGAACGGCGCGCGGCCGGCAGCGGCGGCGCCTGGACGGCGACGGCTGCTACCTGGAACACGGCAACCGGTCCTGACGCGGTCGCCGACGGCTCCTACGAGTTGCGCGTGACGACGACCGACCTCGCCGGCAACGTCTTCTCGTCCGCGGCGATCACCGTCCTCGTCGACCACACTGCACCGGTGACCACCGCCTCGCTCGCGCCGGGAAGCCCGAGCAACGCGCCCGTCACGGTGAGCTTCTCCGCGAGCGATGGCACCGGTGCTGGCGTCAGTCAGACCGCGTACACCGTCGACGGCGGTAGCGTCCAGCTCGGCTCGTCCGTGATCGTCAGCGCCCCCGGCGATCACTCGAACGACGGCGAGCACATCGTCCGCTTCTTCTCGACCGACGAGGTCGGCAACGTCGAGGCACAGAAGACCGTCAGCGTCGTGATCGACACGACCGCGCCGAGCGGGACTCCGGGCAACCCGGGCGACTTCCTGCGCGGGATTGCCAACCTGACGTACGCGACCAGCGCGACCGACGTCAGCTCCGTCAAGTTCGAGTTCTCGCCCGCCGGGATGAACGCCTGGGCAGCGATCGGCTCGCTCGACCTCACCGCCCCGTACGAGGCGACCTGGACGACAACTGCCGTCGCCAACGGGCCGTACGACCTGCGCGCCGTCGTAACCGACGCGACGGGCAACGTCGCCAACGAGCTGCTGCCGAGCCTCCCGAAGACGGTCGACAACGCCGCTCCGTCCGGCTCCGTCACCGGCCCGGCCGCGGCGTCCTACGTCGCGGGCTTGATCACCGTTAACGCGAGCGCGACCGACGGCGCCGCCCCGCCCGCCTCGGGCGTATCGGCCGTGCGCTTCGAGATCAAGGCCGCCGGCGCGGGCAGCTTCGCAGTCTTCGGCACGCAGACGTCGCCCATCGTCGGCTCCACCTACAACCAGCCGCTCGCCACGACGTCGTACGCCGACGGGCCGGCCGACCTGCGCGTCGTCATCACCGACGTCGCGGGCAACGAGACGACCTCGGCCGTCCGCACGGTCAACGTGGACAACCTCGCGCCTACCGTCTCGGTCAACGATCCGGGCGCCGCAATCTCCGGCAACGCGACGCTCGGGGTCACGACCTCCGCAGACACCGCTCAGGTCGTCTTCGAGCGCAGTCTCGCCGGCGCCGCCTCGTGGACACTGATCGGGACCGACAGCACCCCCGGGGACGGGTTCACCGCCTCGCTGGCAACCGGCGGTCTCGCCGAGGGCCTGTACGACCTTCGCGCCCGCGCGACCGACGGCGGCGGCAACTCGACGACGAGCGCCTCGCGCACGACGCGAGTGGACAACACGATCCCGACGGGCTCGCTGACGCTGCCCGCCACGAATGCGGTCGTCGGCGGCCCCGCCGTCTCACTCGCCGCGACCGCAGCCGACTCCGGCGCAGGCGTCGCGTCTGTCACCTTCGAGGTCAAGGTACTCGGCGCCGGCTCCTTCGCGACCGTCTCCACCGACTCCACGGCGCCGTACGAGGCGACGTGGAACGCCACCGCCGCGCCGGACGGGAGCGCCGAGCTGCGCGTTCTCGTGACCGATAGCGCAGGCAACCAGCGCACCAGCGCCGTCGTCCTCGTCACCGTCGACTCGACCGGCCCGAGCGTCGCGCTCGCCGACCCGGGCACCGTCCTCACCGGAACCGCGGCTCTGAGCGCTACCACCGGCGGCGGCGCCGCACGCGTCGTCTTCGGAGTCAGCGCGGCGGGCGAGGGATCGTGGACCGAGGTCGGCTCCGACGCGGGCGCGCCGTTCACCACCTCCTTCGACAGCCGCACCCTCGCGGACGGCGTCTACGACCTCCGCGCCGTCGGCTACGACACGGTCGGCAACGCCTCGTCGCCATCTCTCCGCACCGGCGTCCGCCTCGACAACATTGCACCTACCCTGGTCTCCTCCCTCCCGGAGGACGGCTCGGTGTCGCAGTCCGTCACCGAGATCGTCCTGACAGCGAGCGAGCCCGTCACCGCGGTCACCACCTTGCTCGACGGTGCTGCCGCGCCGCTCCCCACGATCTCCGGGTCGAAGCTCACCTTCGCGACGGGCTCGCTGGCCGACGGCCTCCACGTCCTCACGGGCGACCTCCGGGACGCGAGCGGCACGCGCACTCCGTTCCGCGTCGCGATCGCCGTCCAAGGCACCCCCTCCGCCGATCCTCCGGCGGTCGAGCGCAGCGTAACCTCGGGTCGCACGTGGACGATGACGGTCGCGGGCGGGCTCGCGACGGTCAGCATGCCCGCGAGCGCCTGGCCGGACCCGCCGACTCCCCAGGACTACATCCTCGTCCTCCGCGTCGACGCCGGTCCCGGGACCGCTGCGGGCGCCGGCTTCGCCCCCGGCAGCCAGATCCTCGAGATCACCGCTCGCTGGGCGGTCGCCGGGACGTACGTGACCCAGTTCCGGGAGCCGCTCGAGATCGTGATCAAGCACCCGGCGGGTACCGACCCGGTCATTCCCGGCGTGTCGTCGGACGGCAAGTCGTGGCGTTACCTCCAGCCGCTCGAGGGCACCACCCTCCCGGCCGCACGCCAGGACGGGTTCTACCGCGACGCCGCAGGCGTGCACGTACTCACGCGCCATCTCACGTTTTTCGGCCTGATGCTCGACCGGGAGGCGCCCACGCCGCCCAGAGACGTCGCAGGCGTACTCGCGGCGGACGGCCTGACGGTTCGCTGGGTGCCCGGCACCGACTCGAGCGGCCAACTCGGCAACACCGTCCTGTACGTCAACGGCGAGGAATATCGCACCTTCGGCCACACCCAGTACGAGGCCAAACTCGGCGCGTTCGGCGCCAACGACACGCGCAGGTTCTCGCTCGTGCAGTACGACGCCGCACGCAACGTCAGCCCCCACAGCAGGGTGCTTCGCGCCGTACCGTCCGTCGTCGGCAAGACGCGCGAGCAGGCCGGCGTGGCGCTGGCTGCGGCCGGATTCACGGTCGGCACCGTACGCGAGCAGGCAGTCCCGGCGGTCGTCCCGGGCACCGTCGTCGGGCCGAAGGACCTTCGCCTCGAGCTCGAGTCGAGCGCGATCGACCTCGTGGTCGCGGCCGGTGGCGCCGGCAGCCCGGCGCCCCAGACGAAGCTCGCGTTCTCGGTCGCCGGCTCGAAGCGGCTCGCGCTGACGAAGCAGACCTCGATCCCGGCGCGGATCAAGGTCTCCCGCCCAGCGAACGTGACCGCGACTCTCTACGGCGCGAAGAGCAAGCGGCTCTACACCTGGCGCTTGCGCGTGAAGGCGGGCGCGAACGTTGTCAAGCTCAGGCTGCCGAGCCAGATCCGCAACCCTGGCACGTACCAGCTCACCTGGATCGCCCGCTCGGGCACCGAGACGATCCGCCGCACCGTCAAGGTCACGCTCGTCGGTCCGAAGCTCGCTCAGGTGCGGCCGAAGCGGGACGAGATCGAGGTCGTGCTCGCCGGCGAGCAGCCGGAGAAGGGCGCGCTCACCCCGGGCCTCGCCGGGAGCGACGCGCGCGTGATCGCACACGCGACGCCGGATGAGACATTCGCCCTCGCGGCCTCGAGGACACGCGACGTCAGCGTCGTGGTCGTGGACGTCGACGCGTATGGCATTGGCTTCGTCGGCGACCTGACGACGGTGTTCCCGTCCGTGCGCTTGATCGCTATTTCGCGCCACCCCGCCACGCGGACGCTCGCGCTCCGCGCCGGTGCAGTGCGCGCACTCCCGCGATCGACGACGACGCAGCAGCTCGCGAAGGTGATCGCAGCCATCGCGTCCGGCCGCTAGCTCGGCGCCTGACTAGCGGTCGCCGCCGGGGCGCCAGAGCGGCTCCTCGGCTCCCGCGGCGGCGTTCGCCGCCCGCGCGAGGATGAAGAGCAGGTCGGAGAGACGGTTCAGGTAGACGAGCACGAGCGGGTTCAGCTCGAGCTCCTGCGCCGCAAGCAGCACCTCGCGCTCCGCCCGGCGGCAGATCGTGCGGGCGACGTGCAGGCGCGCGGCGGCCTCGGTCCCACCCGGGAGAACGAAGCTGCGCAGCTCCGACAGCTCCGCATTGAAGGCGTCGCACAGCTCCTCGAGCCGGTCGATCGACGGCTGGTCGACCCGCAACCGGTCGCTCACGCCCCACGGCACCGAGAGGTCGGCGCCGACGTCGAAGAGCTCGTTCTGGATCCGCGTCAGCGGCTCGTGCAGTGCGTCCGGCACCTCACCGGCGAGCACGATGCCGAGCGCGGAGTTGAGCTCATCGACTGTTCCGAAGGCGCCGATCCGGCAGTCGAGCTTCGAGACGCGAGAGCCGTCACCGAGCGACGTCTCGCCGCCGTCGCCACCGCGAGTGTAGATCCGGGTCAGGCGGACGGGCTCGTCGGGCGCGCGGCCTCTCAAGCCGACACAGTCTCACGCTGCAAATCGAGGATGCTGCGCGCGATCACGATCCGCTGGATCTCGCTCGTCCCCTCGTAGATCTCCGTGATCTTCGCGTCGCGGTAGTAGCGCTCGACGGGGAACTCCTTCGTGTAGCCGTAGCCGCCGAGGATCTGGATCGCCTCGGCGGTCTGCCGGCGCGCCATCTCGGAGGCGAAGAGCTTCGCCTTCGCGCCCGCCTCCGTGTGCGGCTCGCCCTGCTCCTTCAGCCAGGCCGCGCGGTAGACGAGCAGCCGTGCGGCGTCGATCTCGGTCGACATGTCGGCGAGCTTGAACTGGATCGCCTGGTGCTCCGCGATCGCCTTCCCGAACGCGCGGCGCTCCTTCGCGTACTCGCGCGCGACGTCATAGGCGGCCTGGGCGATCCCGAGCGCCTGCGCGGCGATCCCGATCCGGCCGCCGTCGAGCGTCGACATGGCGACCGAAAAGCCGCGACCCTCCTTGTGCAGCAGCCGGTCGCGCTCGACATGCACGCCGTCGAGCACGAGATCGGCCGTCGACGACGAGTTCAGGCCGAGCTTCTCTTCCTCCCTGGTGACGCGCACGTGTTCCGCGTCGAGCAGGAAGGCGGAGACGCCGCGTGCCCCCTCGACTTCGGGCTTGCTGCGCGCGAAGGTGAGGAACGTCCCCGCGTAGCTGCCGTTCGTGATCCACTGCTTGGCGCCGGAGATCGTCCAGCCGTCGGCGTCGGCGTCGGCGTCGGCGCGCGTCCGCAACGAACCCGCATCGGAGCCGGCCTCAGGCTCGGTGAGCGCGAACGCGCCGATCGTCTGCCCGCTCGCGAGCGGCGGCACGAAGCGCTCGCGCTGCTCGTCGGTGCCGAATGCGAGGATCGGCAGCGTGCAGGCGCTCGTGTGCACGGCGACCGTGACGCCCACACCCGCATCGGCGCGCGAGAGCTCCTCGAGCACGAGGATGTAGGAGAGGAAGTCCGCTCCGGCGCCGCCGAGCTCCTCGGGCACGCAGACGCCCATCAGGCCGAGCTCGGCGAGCTTCCCATAAAGCTCTGTCGGGAAGCGGTGGTCGCGATCCCAAGCAGCTGCATTGGGCTCGATCTCGGCCTGCGCGAGCTCCCGGGTCAGCGCTTGGATCTCCCGCTGGTCCGCGGTCAGGGAGAAGTCCACGCGGCGGAGTCTAACTAGGCGGTGGCCAGGAACTCGCGGCGGATCTCGTGCAGCACGTGCTCGCGATCGCAGAAAGCGTCGACCACGTCCGGGTCGAACTGCTTGCCTTTCTCCGCAACGATCTCGTGGCGGCAGTCGCGCCAGCTGCGCGCCTCGCGGTAGGGGCGGTGGTTCGTGATCGCGTCGACGGCGTCCGCGACGGCGAAGATCCGGGCGCCGAGCGGGATCTCTTCGCCCGCGAGCCCGTCCGGATAGCCGGCGCGGTCCCAGCGCTCGTGATGAGAGCGAACGACGTCGACGCCCGCCTCCTGGAGGAAGGCGACGCCCCCGATCATCTGGGCGCCGAGCAGCGTGTGCGCCTTCATCACGCGCCACTCCGGCTCGCTGAGCGGGCTCGGCTTGAGCAGGATCTGGTCGGGAACGCCGATCTTGCCGATGTCGTGCAAGAGGAAGCCGTACTCCAGCGCCGGCTGGGCGGCGAGCGCCGGGTCGAGCGCGCCGGCGAGCTCGAGCGCATAGCGCTGCACGCGCTGGGAATGCTGCCGCGTTCCGGTGTCCTTCGTCCCGAGCGCGGTCGCGAGTGCCGAAACGGTCTCCTTGTACGCGCTCTCGAGGAGGCCCCGCTGGGCGCGCTCGATCTCGACCAGCTGCCGGAGGTCGCGGGCGTAGAGCACGAGCTGCTCCTCCTCCGAGCGGCCGCCCGAGCGGCGCATCGGCAGGTCTACGGTCGTGGCGGCGAGGCGCTCGACGACGCCGAGGAGCTCGAGCGGGCGAAAAGGCTTCAGCAGCAGCGCATCGGCGCCTGCCGCTCCTGCGACGTCCTCGACGTCGTCCATTCCTGTGAGCAGGACGATCCTGATCGAGCTCGTCTCCTTGTTCGCCTTGACCTCGCGACAGAACGCGAGGCCGTCCATGCCGGGCATCGCGACGTCGAGCACGATCAGGTCGGGCCGGCACGCGGCGATCCGTTGCTCGGCTTCGGCCGCGCTGCCGGCCTCGTCGACGTCGACCTCGACATCTTCGAAGGTCGTCCGCAGCAGGGCGCGGAATCCAGCATCGTCGTCAACCAGCAAAAGGCGCATTCTTCCCCCCGGAATTGGAGTGCCTACGACTTGTGTTATCGGCAGGGAGACCGAAGAGTTGAGTGAGACCTACCCCGTTTGGGGGAGGGGTCAGTACGTGTAGAAGCCGCGCCCGGACTTCCGGCCGAGGCGGCCCGCGGCGACGTACTGGCGCAGGAGCGGGCAGGGCGCGTACTTCGGGTTGCCGAGACCCTCGTGCAGCACCTCCATGATCGCGACGCACGTGTCCAGCCCGATCAGGTCGGCGAGCGCGAGCGGGCCCATCGGGTGCGCGAAACCGAGCTTCGCGATCGTGTCGATCGCCTCCGCCTCGGCGACTCCCTCCAGCAGCGCGTACGCGGCCTCGTTGATGAACGGCATCAGGATCCGGTTCGAGACGAACCCGGGGAAGTCGTTCGCCTGTGCCGGCACCTTGCCGAGCGCTTCGGCGAGGGCGGTGATCGCGGCGGCGGTCTCGTCCGAGGTCTGCAACGCGCGGATCACCTCGACGAGCTTCAGCACCGGGACGGGGTTGAAGAAGTGCATGCCGATCACGCGATCCGGGCGTGAGGTGACCGCCGCGAGCGACGTGATCGGGATCGACGAGGTGTTCGACGCGAGGATCGCGCCCTCCGGCAGCACCTCGTCTGCGCCGCGGAAGATCTCTTCCTTCACGCCCGCGTCCTCGATCACCGCCTCGATCAGCAGGTCGGCCGGAACGAGCTCCTCGACTGCCGTCACCCTGGCGAGCGTCTCCTCCGGATCGCCGTCGCCCTTCTCTGCGAGCTTCTCCAGGCTTTTGCGCATCGCTGCGAGACCGCGCTCCGTCGCGCCCGGCGCGGCGTCGTGGAGCGAGACGCGGCGACCGGAAGCCGCGACCACCTGCGCGATGCCGCTGCCCATCTGGCCGGCCCCGACGACAAGAACGTGCTCGAAGCGCATACTTCGACCCTAACGGGAACCTGAATACGCGAGGCGGTGTAGACAGCTCGTGAAGGTTCGGATCGGCGTTGCAGCCGCTGGTGCGGCTCTCCTGCTCGCTGGGCTGGCAGCGGGTGCCGCCTCGCGTCCAACCGTTCTGGGGGTGAGCTGGGAGGGAAACGGGATGCTCGCCCGGCTCGACGCGCAGACGCTCCGCCCGGCCGGCCGCAGGCTCGACATCGGCAAGCCGCCGACGGGGCTCGCCGCGCGCTCGCCGGACGGGCGCACGATCGCGCTCGGCCACGGCAGCATCGCCGAGCTCCGCTTCGTTGACGTGCGGACGATGCGCGCGGCCGGGCGGCTCCGCCTCGGCGGCCTGGGATCCGTGCTCACCGCGATCTGGCCGTCGCCCGCGCGTCTCGTCGCGCTGCGCGGCGGCGAGACACCCGAGGTTGTGATCGTCGACCCGCGCGCGCGACGGGTGCTCTCACGGCGGCCTCTCGATCGCGAGGTGATGGGGGCAGTCGCGGTCAAGGGACGGCTCGTCGCGCTGCTTGCTCCGGAGGGCGCGATCGGGCCGGCGAGGCTCGCCGTCATCGGTCCGGACGGGACGGTCGGAGTCGTCGCCCTGCCGGGCGTGGCGGCCGGGTTCACGCCGGCGCGAAACGAGCAAGAGACGGGCCGGCAGGCGTCGCCCGGCGTGGCCGTCGACCCCACCGGAACGCGTGCGGCCGTCGTTACGCCAGAGACGCTGCTCGCCATCGACCTCGACGGACTCGCGGTCACGCGCCTCCTCCATCTCGAGATGCGCGCTCCCGCTCGAGCCGGCAAGCTGATCGAGGGCTGGGGCCGAAGGGCGATCTGGGTTCGCGGCGACACGGTCGCCGTGTCCGGGTGGCGGTACTCCGTCGAGGGCAGGCGGGTCATCCAGTCGACGACCGGAGTCGAGCTGATTGACGTTCGCACAGGGGATAGCCGTCCTCTCGACTCGACGGCCACAGGGGCGGAGCGGGTCGGCGACACCCTGCTCGCTTTCGGCGGCACGGCGCTGCGGGGGTACCGCCTGGACGGCACGCTCCGCTTCGAGCTGCTCGCCGGACAGGACACCGGCTACGTCCAGACCGCCGGTCGGTTCGTCTACGTCGGCAGCCAGAACAGCACGCGCTTTGTCGTCGTCGACGCGCGCGCGGGTCGAGTCGTCGGCACGGCGCGGACGCCGTACCCGACGATCGTCCTCGGACCCTGAGCGCACTCCACAACGTAACCGTTCGCCCGGCGACCGCCGACCACGCGGACGAGATCGGCCGGATCCAGGTCGAGACCTGGCGCGCCGCGTACACGGGCCTGATGCCTGACGAGGTGGTCGCCGGCTTCGACGTCGAGGCGCAGCAGCGGATGTGGCGAGAGAGTTTTGCGCGCGAGTGGCGGCCGGGCAGCGCGATGTACGTCGCCGAAGCCGGCGGCGCGGTCGTCGGATTCGTGGGCGTCGGCCCGTGCCGCGACGGCGAAGAGGTCGTCGCCGGCGTCGGCGAGCTCTTCACCATCTACGTCATTCCCGAGCGCTGGAGCACCGGAGCGGGCCGCGCGCTGATCGAGCGGGCGGAGGCGTCGATGCGGGAATCAGGCTTCACCGAGGCGAGGCTCTGGGTGCTGGAGGGAAACGAGCGCGCCGAGCGCTTCTACCGCGCGGCCGGCTGGAGGGCCGACGGTAGGAAGACCGCGGACTTCCAGGGCGCCGAGGTGGCGGAGGTTCGCTACCGCAAGGTCCTGTAGCGACGCACGCGGCGGATTAGGAAGAAGGCGCCGGCGCCGAGGATCAGCAGGCCGGCGACGAGCCCGCCCGCATTCACCGGCGGTAGCGCGTTGTCCTCGACGTCGGTGAGCTCGAGGAAAGCGGCCGGGTCGACCTGCGAGCACAGGCTCGACCGCCAGACGTCTCCGTCCCGCTGGAGCAGCAGCCCGAGCCGCTCGCCGACCGGCGCCTCGATCCCGCATGCCGCGCCACCCAGAGGGGTTTCGATCTCGACGCGGTTGTTGATGTCGCCCTTGTAGACCTGCTCGACGCGGAGGACGAGCGTCGACGTGGCTTCGGTGTCGCGGCGCTCCAGGACCGAGCCGATAACAGCGCCGTCGGCGAGTGGCAGATCGCGCTTGAGATCGACCGGCGCGCAGCTGCACGCGACCGCGTCGCCCGCCAGCGCGAGCGCGACGACCGCGACGAGTAACCCGCGGATCAGACCTCGATCAACAGCGCGTCGCCTTGGCCGCCGCCGGAGCAGATCGCAGCAAGGCCAAGCCCGCCGCCGCTGCGGCGCAGCTCGTGCACCATCGTCGCCACGATCCGGCCGCCGGAGGCGCCGACCGGATGCCCGAGGGCGACGGCGCCGCCGTTCACGTTCACGATCTCCTCGTCGGCGCCGAGCAGGCGGGTCGAGTTGAGCGCGACCGACGAGAACGCCTCGTTGATCTCGACGCGCTTGACGTCCTCGATGTTCTTCCCGGCCTTCGCGAACGCCTTCGCGGCGGCGTTGGCAGGGGTGCGGACGAGGTAGGCGAAGTCGTCCGCGACGTAGCCCTGCGCGACGATCGTCGCCAGGATCTCGAGCCCGCGGCGCTTCGCGAACTCCTCCGACGTGACGACGACGCACGACGCGCCGTCGTTGACGCCGGGCGCGTTTCCGGCCGTCGTCGTCCCTTCCAGATCGAAAACCGGCTTCAGCTTCGCGAGCGACTCAAGCGACGTGTCCCGGCGGATACCCTCGTCCGCGGTCACATCTCCCACCGGAACGATCTCGTCGTCGTAGCGGCCCGCGTCCTGCGCAGCGGCGGCCCGCTGCTGCGAGCGGAGCGCCCAGGCATCCTGCTCCTCCCGGCTGATCCCGAGCTCGCGGGCGACCATCGAGTTGTGCTCGACCATGTGCATCGAGTCGTAAGCGTCGGTGAGCCCGTCGAAGATCATCGAGTCGAGCAGCTCGCCGTGCCCGATCCGGTAGCCGAAGCGCGCCTTCTGAAGCAGGTAGGGCGCGTTCGACATCGACTCCATTCCGCCCGTGACAATCACCTCGTGGTCGCCGGCGCGGATCATCGAGTCGGCGATCTCGATCGCGCGGATCGAGGACGCGCATACCTTGTTGATCGTGTCGGCGGGAGTCTCCTTGGGCAGACCGGCGCCGATCGCGGCTTGCCTCGCGGGAGCCTGGCCGGCGCCCGCCTGGAGCACCTGACCCATGATCACGTACTCGGGCTCGTCCGGCTCGAGCCCCGAACGCTCGAGCGCCGCCTTGATCGCGATCGCTCCGAGCTCGGTCGCGCGGTACCCGGCGAGGCCGCCGCCGAGCTTGCCGAAAGGCGTGCGAACGGCCGAGACGATGACGGAGCGGGTCACGAGTTGAGCCTAGCGGGCGTACGACGCGCCGGGCTGCAATCGGCCGGCGAACGCGACGAGGAGGCGGACGCATGCCTCCAGGTCGCTGAGCTCGACGATCTCGATCGGCGAGTGCATGTTGCGGAGCGGGATCGAGATCAGGCCCGTCGGGATCCCCTCGCGCGAGGCGAACGTGTCGTCGGCGTCGGTGAACGTCTTCATTCCCGTCTCGATCGTGTGCTCGATCTCTTCGGCCTGCGCCGTCTCGACGAGCAGCTCGAAGACGCGCGGGTTGATCGCGGGGCCGCGGAAGATCGCCGGCCCGCCGCCGAGCCGGTGGTCGCCGGACTCGTTCGCGTCGCCGGCCGGCACGTCGGTCGCGTAGGTGACGTCGATCGCGATCGCGACATCCGGACGCAGGCTGTGCGCGGCCGCGCGGGCGCCGTGGTGCCCGAGCTCCTCCTGCGCGCCGGCGACGACAGCGACGTTCGTCGCGGCGAGCCGGCGAAGCGCCTCGAGCGCGACGTAGACGCCGGCCCGGTTGTCGAGGTTTCGGGACGTGACCCGGCCGCTCGCGAGCTCGAGCGGAGGCGCGACGAGGACGAGCGGGTCGCCGGGCGCGACCAGCGAGCGAGCGTCCTCCCCGTCCCGGGCGCCGATGTCCACGTACAGCTGCTCCCACTCGACCTTCTCGTCGTCCTTGAGACGGCGGGCGATCACGCCGTAAACGGCGCCGTCCTTCGTTCGGATCTCGACCCGCTGGCCGTACGCGACGTTCGCGCGCCAGCCCCCCAGGCGGTGCACCGGGATCAGGCGGTCGTCGGGAACGTGCGCAACCGCGAGCCCGATCACGTCCAGGTGCGCGAAGAGCGCGAGCAGCGGACCGTCGCCGCCCCGGCGCCTGGCGACGAGGTTGCCGACCGAGTCGCTCTCGATCTCCGCGACGTCGCCGACGCCCTCGCGCACGGCGTCGAACGCGAGCTGCTCGTGGCCCGCCGGCCCGTGGGCGCGCAGCAGCGAGTCGAGCAGATCCGGAAGGGCCATTGCCGGGAGTCTAAGGAGCGACTAGGCTTCGACCGATGACCTCCGTCCCGCAGACTGCCTGGCAGTGGCGCCTCGAGCGGGGCGGGAGCCTGCGCCGGATCTAGCCGGACGCGCACAGCCCGCTTCGCTCACTGACCCCCAGGGGTCTTTTTTCGTTCCGTGACACCCACCGCGAACATTCCCACCGATCTCCTCACCCCGCTCGGGGCCTATCTCCGGCTGCGCGAGGGTGCGGCCGCCAGCTTCCTGCTCGAGTCGGTCGAGCAAGGCCGACTGGGCCGCCACTCCTTCATCGGCTCCGGCGCGCGGATCGTCGGGCTCGAGGAGGCTGAGAGCCTCGGCGAGCCGGTCGTCGGCTATCTCGCCTACGACCACGTCGCGAAGCTCGAGCCCACCGTCCCGCTTCCCGAGGACGGCCCAGACCTGCCCGAGAGCCGCTTCATCGTCGCCGACACACTCGTCCGCTTCGATCACGGCAGCGGCACGGCCGAGGTGCTGGCGGGAGACGCGACGGCGATCGCAGCCGCGCTGGCACGAGACCTTGTGTTTCCGAAACACAAGCCTTCCGTCGGCGTCGCGGTTCGGCGCGAGCCTGACCAGGCGACGTACGAGGACGGCGTCCGGCGGGTCAAGGACTACATCCGTGCCGGCGACGCATTCCAGGTCGTGCTCTCACAGCGCGCCGAGCGAACGACTTCGGCGTCTGCGCTCGAGCTCTATCGGGCGCTCCGCCGCGTCAACCCCTCGCCGTACCTCTTCCTGCTCGAGCTGGGCGACCTCGCATTGGTCGGCTCCTCGCCCGAGACGCTCGTCAAGTGCGAGGACGGCCGCGCGAGCCTCAATCCGATCGCCGGCACGACGCACCCGGGCGAGGGCGACGCAGAGCGCCTGCTCGGGTCGGACAAGGATCGCGCCGAGCACGTGATGCTCGTCGACCTCGGCCGCAACGACCTCTCGCGCGCCTGCAAGCCGGGCACCGTCGAGGTGGCGCGCTTCCTCGAGCCGGAGCGCTTCTCTCACGTGACCCATCTCGTCTCGGAGGTGACCGGAGAGCTCCGCGAGGGCGTGACGCCGTTCGAGCTGTTGCGCTCCTGCTTTCCGGCCGGGACGGTCTCCGGCGCGCCGAAGGTCCGCGCGATGCAGATCATCTCGGAGCTGGAGGCTTACCGCCGCGGTCCATACGCAGGGGCCGTGGGTTACGTGCTCCCCGGCGGCACGATGGACACGTGCATCGCGATCAGGACGATCGTCCTCCACAGCGGCTTCGCGCAGCTCCAGGCAGGCGCGGGAATCGTGGCAGACTCAGACCCGGCCGCTGAGCACCGCGAGTGCCTCGCGAAGCTCGCCGCGCTCGAGGCCGCGATCGACCTGGCGGAGAAGGGTGACTAGATGCTGCTGATGCTGGACAACTACGACTCGTTCACCTACAACCTCGTCCACCTGTTCCAGGAGCTCGGGGTCGAGGTGGTCGTCCACCGCAACGACGCGATCACGGTCGACGATGCGGAGCGCCTCGCGCCGACCCACCTCGTCGTCTCGCCCGGCCCCGGACGGCCGCCCGACGCGGGCATCTCGGTCGAGCTGATCCGCCGGCTCGGCGCCACCGTGCCGACGCTCGGCGTCTGCCTCGGCCACCAGGCGATCGTCGAGGCCTTCGGAGGCGAGGTCGGCCAGGCGCGGGCGCTGCTCCACGGCAAGTCGTCCGCGGTCGAGCACGACGGGAAGGGCGTTTTTGCGGGCCTGCCGGCGACGATCGACGCGGGGCGCTACCACTCGCTGGCGGCGACACGGGTTCCGGACGAGCTGGAGGTGACCGCCCGCACGACCGACGGCGAGGTGATGGGCGTCCGGCACCGCGAGCTGCCGATCGAGGGCGTCCAGTTCCACCCCGAGTCGGTACTGACACCGGACGGCGCCGCGATGGCGCGGAACTTCCTGGAGCGGTCGCGGTGATCGTCCAAGCCCTGGCCCTGCTCCTCGAGGGGAAGTCGCTCGACCGGACACAGGCGCGCGAGGTGATGGGCGAGATCATGCGCGGCGACGCGACTGCCGCCCAGATCGGGGGCTTCCTGGTCGCGCTGCGCCTCAAGGGCGAGACGGCCGACGAGATCGCCGGTTGCGCCGAGGCGATGCGCGAGCACGTCCTCCCCGTCCACCCGCTGCGCGACGACCTCGTCGACACGGCCGGCACCGGCGGGGACGGCGCCGGCACGATCAACATCTCGACCGCAGCTGCGATCGTGGCCGCCGCGGCCGGCGCGGGAGTGGCGAAGCACGGCAATCGCGCCGTGTCCTCCTCCTCGGGCTCCGCGGACGTGCTCGAGGCGCTGGGTTTTTCGCTCGAGCAGCCTGTGGCGCGCATCGAACAGTCGATCGACGAGCTCGGCTTCGGCTTCATGTTCGCACCCACGCATCACCCCGCGATGCGGCACGCTGCGCCCGTGCGGCGGGAGCTGGCCGCGCGTACCGTGTTCAACGTGCTCGGCCCCCTCACCAACCCCGCAGGCGCCCGCGCTCAGGTGATCGGGGTCTACGCGAAGCCGCTCGTCCGCACGATCGCCGAGGTGCTCGCGCAACTCGGCGCGCACCGTGCCTTCGTCGTGCACGGCGCGCACGGGGTCGACGAGCTGTCGCCCGCCGGCCCGAACGACGTCTGCGAGGTCGTCGACGGCGAGGTGCGCGAGCGGGTGATCGACCCGGCCGAGCTGGGAATCGACCGCTGCGACCCGGACGAGCTGCGCGGCGGATCGCCTGCGGAGAACGCGCAGGCGATCCGGGACGTCTTCGCGGGAGCGAGCGGTGGCAGGCGAGACGCCGTGCTCCTGAACGCCGCCGGCGCGATCGCCGCAGCCGGTCACGCAGAGGATCTGCGAGAAGGTCTCGAACTCGCCCGGAACGCCGTCGATTCCGGCGGTGCGGCAGCGAGGCTCGACGAGCTGGCGAGGTTCTCGCATGCGGTTTAGGGACGCGCTCGCCGCGTCGGGCCTCGGTGCGATCGCCGAGTTCAAGCGGCGCTCACCTTCGCTCGGCGACATCCGCCCCGACGCCGACCCCGGCTCGGTCGCCGCCGACTACGCACGCGCCGGCGCGGCAGCCGTCTCCGTGCTCGTCGACGAGCGCTTCGGCGGCAGCTGGGACGACCTGCGGGCCGCTCGCGCGCACGCCGAGCTGCCGCTGCTGGCGAAGGGGTTCTTCTCGACGCCCGAGCACCTCCGCACGGCGAAGGAGGCGGGCGCAGACGCCGTTCTCCTCTTGCTGCGCGACCTCGACGACGGCCAGGTTCGCGAGCTCATGCAGCTGGCGGTCGAGCTCGACCTCGACACGCTCGTCGAGGCACACGACGCCGTCGAGCTCGAGCGGGCGATCGCGCTCGACGCGCCGGTGATCGGCGTCAACGCCCGCGATCTGAAGACGTTCGACATCGACAGGCGGACGCAGCTCGGGCTCGTGGCGCGGATTCCCGCCGACCGCGTCGCGGTCGCCGAGAGCGGCATCCATACGCGCGCTCAGGGCGCCGCGGCTGAGCTGGCCGGCGCGCACGCGATCCTCGTCGGCTCGGCGCTGATGCAGGCTCCGAACCCGGCCACGAAGCTGCGTGACCTCCTCGCCCGGCCGCTCGTCAAGGTCTGCGGGCTGACCCGCGAGGAGGACGTTGCCCTGGCGGCCGAGGCAGGCGCCGACCTGGCCGGCTTCGTCCTAGCGCCCGAGAGCCCGCGCGCCGCGTCCGAGGTGCTGTCCGTCCCGGACGAATTGCTCGCGGTCGCGGTCTGGGTCGGCAAGGCCGGTGCCAGCGACGCATCCCTCGACCAGGTTCACGAACGCGCCGAGGGGGCCGTCCGCGGGCGGGACGCAGTCCTCCTCCGTGAGGGCGAGCAGGTCGCAACCCTGCTCGACCTACCCTGGGAGCAGTCCGACCCCGGCCACTGGAACCGTGCCGCCGCCGCCCCGGGACGCGTCGTGCTCGCCGGCAGGCTCGCGGCCGACAACGTCGGCGACGCGATCCGGCGCGTGCGCCCCTGGGCGGTCGACGCCAGCTCGCGGCTCGAGTCGGAGCCCGGAATCAAGGATCCAGACAAGGTGCGTGCGTACGTGGAGGCGGCTCGTGTCTGAGACCTACGGCGCCTACGGCGGCCGCTACGTCCCGGAGACGCTCGTCCCCGCGCTCGACGAGCTCGATGCTGCCTGGGCCGACGCGCTCGCCGACGACAGCTTCCGCGCCGAGCTCGACGAGCTCGCACGGAACTACGCGGGCCGGCCGACTCCGCTGACGCTGTCCGAGCGTTTTGCCCCTGGCAAGCGCCTCTACCTCAAGCGCGAGGACCTTCTGCACACGGGCGCGCACAAGCTGAACAACGCGCTCGGCCAGGCCGTGCTCGCCCGCCGGCTCGGCAAACAGCGAATCGTCGCCGAGACGGGCGCCGGACAGCACGGCGTCGCCACGGCGACCGTCTGCGCCCGCTTCGGGCTCGAGTGCATCGTCTACATGGGCTCCGAGGACATGCGCCGCCAGGCGCCGAACGTCGAGCGAATGGGACTCCTCGGCGCAGAGGTGCGCCCGGTCGAGTTTGGGACGAAGACGCTCAAGGAGGCGACGAGCGAGGCGATCCGCGACTGGATCACGAACGTCGAGACGACGCACTACCTGATCGGCTCCTGCGTCGGTCCCGCGCCCTATCCGGCGATTGTGCGCGAGCTGCAGGCCGTGATCGGCCGCGAGTCGCGCGAGCAGATCCTGGCCGCGGAGGGCCGGCTACCCGACTCCGTCATCGCCTGCGTCGGCGGCGGGTCGAACGCGATCGGCATGTTCGCGGGATTCCTCGACGACGCCGAGGTCGAGATCGTCGGGGTTGAGGCTGCCGGCGCTGCGAGCCTCGGTACGGGACGCGCGGGCGTCCTGCACGGCTCTCGCTCCTCGGTGCTCGCGGACGAAGACGGCCAGATCGCGGACGCGCACTCGATCTCCGCCGGGCTCGACTACCCCGGTGTCGGCCCGGAGCACGCGTTCCTCCGCGACTCGGGCCGCGCCCGCTACGTCGGCACGACAGACGAGGAGGCGTTGGAGGCATTCCGCCGGCTGACGCGCACTGAGGGGATCATTCCGGCGCTCGAGCCGGCACACGCACTGGCGCGAGTGAACGACCTCGACGCGGAGCTGATCGTCGTTTGCCTCTCCGGACGCGGCGACAAGGACCTCGCAGAAGTGCTCGCGCGCGGTGAGTAAGACTCTCGCGATCTACCTGATGTCCGGTCGGGGGACGCCCGAGCTGGCGGAGGCCGCGGTCGAAGGCGGCGCCGACCTCGTCGAGCTCGGCTTCCCCTTCTCCGACCCGCTCGCGGACGGGCCGGTGATCCGGCGCGCCGCCGAGAAGGCCCTTGCCGAGGGCATGCGCACGAAGGCGTGCCTCGAATGCCTGGCCGACGTCAGAGCGCGCGTCGATGTACCGCTCGTGCCTATGACCTACTCATCTCTTCTCGAGGCTTACGGCTGGGAGCGCTTCGCCGACGATGCTCGTGCGGCCGGCGCCTCGAGCCTGATCATCGCCGACCTCCCCGCAGGCGACCGGCCCGAGGTGCGGCGGATCCAGCTCGTCGCCCCCACCTCGACCGACGAGCGCCTGCGTCTTGCCGTCGAGCAGACCGACGGCTGGCTCTACCTCGTCACGGTCACCGGAATCACCGGTGCCAGGGAGGGAGTGAGCTCCTCGCTCGCCGGGCTGGCACAACGGGCGCGCGCGGTAGCCGACGGCGTGCCGCTCTACGCGGGATTCGGGATTTCGACCCCCGCCGACGCTCGCGCAGCCGCGGAGCTCACCGACGGCATCGTCGTCGGCTCGCGGGCGCTCGAAGCGGCCGAGGCCGGCCCGGGTGCGCTGCGCGACTACGTGCGCTCGCTGCGCGCCGCGCTCGACGGCTAGTCTGGGAGGGCCTGGCGTAAAGAGGCGCGGAGCGTATCGAGCTCCGCGCGGAGCGCGCGCATCTCGGATTGAAGCGACTCCACCTGGGTGCCGACGACGTCGTGCAAGTGCTCGCGGCTCTGCTCGTCGGCGAGTGTCTGCTTGATCCGCTCGACCGCGCGCGCCGACGGCAGCGAGCTGCCGCGCTCCCAGCGCTGGTACTGCCGCAGCGAGACGCCGAGCAGCTCGGCCATCCGCGGCTGGGGGAAGCGCTTCGGGTCGCCGCCGCCGCGCTGGACACGACCCGCACGGAGCACGTCTGCGATCGCTGTCTGATCGGGCAACGCAAGCGACATTGCTACATCGGTACCGGCTCCAGGCTCCGGACCCTTACAGCTTGCATCTATTGACATTTGGACACTCCCGCTTCATTCTACGAATGTCGCGTCATCTGACGCGGCCAGGTCAGACAGGGAGAAATCCGGTGGCTGCAGCGGACGGCACCGTCGAGTCGGGGACGACGCTTCGCGACTACCTGAACGTCGCGAGGCGGAGGAAGTGGATCATCCTCCAGGCTGTCGTGCTGGTCCCGGCAGCGGCGATCGCGTTCTCGCTCTCGCAAACGAAGCTGTACCAGGCGACGAGCGAGGTGTTGCTCCGCCAGAACCTCGCCGCGCTACTCACCGGCACCCCGGACGCGTCGCTCAGCATCCAGGCCGACCGGCTCGCGCAGACGCAGGCGAGCCTCGCACGCGTCCCTGACGTCGCCCGGCGCGTGATCGACGAAACCGGCGTCGAGATGACGCCCGAGGCCTTCCTCGCCGCGTCGAGTGTCGCGCCGGAGACGAACGCCGACCTGCTCGAATTCAGCGTGACCGATCCCGACCCGGAGCTCGCAGAGCGACTCGCGAGCTCGTACGCCGAGGAGTTCACCGCATACCGCAGCGAGCTCGACACGCGTGCGCTCGTCCGGGCGCGGATGGATCTCGAGGTAACGCTCTCCGAGCTCACGTCCGCCGACGAACGGAAGAGCGAACTCTACCAGAGCCTCGTCGACAAGCAGCAGCAGCTGCGCACGCTCGAGGCCCTTCAGACCTCGAATGCGTTCCCCGTCCGCCGCGCTGAAGGCACGCTCCAGGTGCAGCCGAAGCCGGTGCGGAGCGCGATCCTCGGGCTGGCGCTTGGGCTCGTGCTCGGGATCGGGCTCGCCTTCCTCTGGGAGACGCTCGACACGCGCGTTCGCAGCGCCGACGACATCGCCGACCGGCTCGGCCTGCCGTTCCTCGCCCGCCTCACTCAGCCGCCGAAGAAGGTGCAGAAGGGTGACCGGCTCGTGATGCTTGCTCAGCCGGACGGCACCCACGCCGAGGCATTTCGGATGCTGCGCACCAACCTCGACTTCGTCCGGATGGACCGCGAGGCCAAGACGATCATGATCACGAGCGCGGTCGAGCAGGAGGGCAAGTCGACGACGGTCGCCAACCTCGCCGTCGCGCTCGCGCGCTCGGGCCAGCGCGTGATCCTCGTCGACCTCGACCTGCGCCGGCCGTACCTCGACAGGTTCTTTGACCTATTCGGCCTGCCCGGCGTCACCGACGTGGCACTCGGGACTGCGACGCTCGACGAGGCTCTGGCGCCGATCGCGATCGGCGGCGTCGAGCGGCGCGGTGGCTCGGCCGTCGGCCCCTTCGACACGCTGCGCTCCAACACTCACAACCGTGTGGGCAGCGAGGCTGGATCGCTTCGGGTGCTCACCTCTGGCCCGATCCCTCCCGCCCCGGGTGAGTTTGTCGCGACCCACAAGCTCGAGACCGTCCTCGACGCGCTGCGCGACGACGCCGACATCGTGCTCCTCGACGCGCCGCCGGTGCTCCGCGTAGGCGATGCGATGACCCTGAGCGCGCGCGTCGACGCGATCCTCGTCGTGACGCGCATCAATGTCGTCCGCCGGCACATGCTGCAGGAGCTGAAGCGTGTGCTCGACACGACGCGCGCCCCGAAGCTCGGCTTCATTCTCACCGGAGCAGGCGATGAGGAGGGCTACTCGTATGACTACAAGGGGTACCCCTATGAGGCATCGAAGCAGCAAGAACGTCTGACGGAGCTCGCATGACGACCACGGACGTGAGGATGCCGACGGCGCTCGTGGCCGAATTGGAGGCGACGCTCGACGAGCGCACCCGCTCGATCCTGGAGCGGCGCCGTTCGTTCGAAGGTGTCCGTCGCCGCGGCTGGCTCGTCCGCCGGGCGCTTGCGACAGCCGACGTTCTGGGGCTCGCGATCGCGTTTTTCCTCTCGGTGTGGCTGTTCGGCGGCGACTCCTCGACGGCCGCAGCGGACCGGATCGACCCACGGCTCGAGACGCTTCTCTTCCTGCTCACCCTTCCGGTTTGGGTCGTGGTCGCGAAGCTCTACGGGCTCTACGACCGGGACGAAGAGCGCACCGACCACTCGACGGTGGACGACCTCGGCGGTGTCTTCCACATGATCACTGTCGGCACGTGGGGCCTTTTCGCGGGCGCCTGGCTCACAGGACTCGCCGATCCGCAGCTCGACAAGATCGTCGCCTTCTGGTTCCTCGCGATCCTATTGATCTGCATCGCGCGGGCCGGGGCGCGTGCATACTGCCGCCGCCGGCTGGAATACCTTCAGAACACGATCATCGTCGGTTGCAGCGACATCGGCCAGCTGATTGCGACGAAGTACCTGAAGCACCCGGAGTACGGGATCAACCTCGTTGGCTTCGTGGATGCCGAACCGGAAGCGCGCCGCGACGACCTCCGCAGCGTGACGCTGCTCGGAGGACCCGAGCGAGTCTGCGAGCTCGTCGAGCTCCTGGACATCGAGCGGGTCGTCATCGCGTTTTCGAATGACCGTCACGAGGATCTGCTCGAGCTCATGCGTACGCTCCAGACGCTCAACGTCGAGATCGATGTCGTCCCGCGCTTCTTCGAGCTGGTTGGTCCCGGCGTGAACATCCACACCGTCGAAGGCTTGCCCCTCATGGGACTCGCACCCTCTCGACTTTCGCGCTCGTCACGCCTGCTCAAGCGCACGATGGATCTCGTCTTGACGATTCCGGGAATCATCCTCATTCTGCCGCTCCTCGCAGCGATTGCGGTGGCAATCAAGCTCGACTCGCGAGGACCCGTCCTCTTCCGGCAACTGCGGATCGGCGAGCACGGCACGTTTAGCATCTGGAAGTTTCGGACGATGGTCGAGGACGCAGAGCATCGCAAGGCTGAGCTCGTCCACCTCAACCGACACTCCGACGGGAAGATGTTCAAGCTCGACGAGGATCCGCGGGTCACGCCGCTGGGCAAGTTGCTGCGGCGGACGTGCCTGGACGAGTTGCCGCAGCTCTGGAACGTCGTCCGCGGCGAGATGAGCCTCGTCGGCCCGCGACCACTGATCCCGGAGGAAGCACGGGAGGTGCGCGACTGGCGCGAGCGACGACTGGATCTCAAGCCGGGAATGACGGGACTCTGGCAGATTCTCGGTTCGAGCACGATCGC
Organism: Gaiellaceae bacterium; assembly: GCA_046594445.1. Lineage (GTDB taxonomy): Bacteria > Actinomycetota > Thermoleophilia > Gaiellales > Gaiellaceae > Gaiellasilicea. Next base: position 36,154 of record JBKJSM010000001.1, read on the forward strand.
GTTCGCCGAGATGACGAAGCTCGACTACCACTACGTCATGAACTGGTCGCTCGGCACCGATTTCGGCATCCTGCTCCGAACCCTGCCGCTTGTGTTCCGGGGCACAAATCGTTACTGACGGTGACGCAGCGAGTGGAGCACCGCCCCGGCTGCTCGTCTTCGGGATCAACTACGCTCCCGAGCCGACCGGTACCGCGCTCGCCACGACCTGGCTCGCGGAGTCGTTGACCCAGCGCGGCTGGAAGGTCTCGGTCGTTACGGGGATCCCACACTACCCATACTGGCGCGCCCAGCGTGCCCCTGCGCGGGCGCCCGACGAGAACGTGCGCGTCCGCCACTGCCGCCACTACGTCCCAGCTCGGCAATCGGCGGCCCGTCGTGCCAGCTACGAGCTGAGCTGGGTCGCCTCCGCTCTCACCGAAGCCCTGCGGCCCCGCGGAGTCGATCTCGTCCTCGGGATCGTTCCCAGCCTCGGAGGTGCGGTGCTCGCTGCGGCGGCCGCAACTTCGCACCGCGTCCCCTTCGGCCTTCTCTTCCAGGACGTCCTCGGCCGGGCAGCCGCGCAGAGCGGTGTCACGGGCAGCGCGCGGATCGCGGGCTCGGTGCGCCGCGTCGAGCTCGCTTTCGCTCGGCGCGCCCGCCGCGTCGCCGTTGTCGCAGAAGGATTTCGGAGCTACTTCGTCAACGGAGGTGTCGAACCGTCGCGCGTCCTCAGGGTCAGGAACCCGACCCTGCTGGAGCCGGCCCGCGACGACCGCGACCAGGTGCGGGCGCATCTGGGCTGGCGGCCGGATGAGTTCGTGGTTCTCCACTCCGGGAGCATGGGGTACAAGCAGGGCCTCGAGAACGTGGCGCGTGCCGCGGAGCTGGCTCGGCACGACCCGACCCTGCGCTTCGTCCTTCAGGGCGACGGCAACCGGCGGGGAGAGCTCGAGCTGACGGCCCGCCGGCTCGCCCTGTCGAACCTGACGTTCGCGCCGCTCGCCTCGGCAGAGGAGTACCCAGCCATCCTCGCCGCCGCCGATGTCCTGCTCGTGAATCAGAGCGCGTCTGTTCGTAACATGTCTCTGCCCTCGAAGCTGGGGTCGTACATGGCCGCCGGGGTGCCGGTCATCGCCGCCGTGTCGGCCGACGACGAGGTCGCGGCCGAGATCGAGTCGTCTGCAGCAGGCGTCGTGGTCGCCCCAGACGATCCGCGGGGGCTGCTCGCGGCAATCGCCGACCTGCGTACGGACTCCGAGCGGGCTGCGAAGCTCGGTGCGGCCGGAAAGGCGTACGCTACGCGTTTCCTCGACGACCGCAAAGCGATCGTCACGATCGAAGAGTTCCTGGTGCAATGTGTGCAGGCGGATGGGTCATCGCTCTCGCGATTCGACCCAGCCGGAGCCCGCCGGGTTTTCGGACGCGATCGTTGAGATCAGGAAGTCAATGCACTCCCCAAGTCTCTCATTGGCGAGCGTGAGTCACGTCCTCGTGCGATTGATCGGTTGGCCGGCGACGGTGTTGCACGGCGATCCAGCCGTCTTCGACCGCTGGCGTTGGCTCAGGCGACATCTTCAGGCCGGCCCGCTGCGGACCCTCGACGCCGGTAGCGGTTCGGGGGCGTTCACGATGTACGCCGCCAAGCTCGGCAACGAAGCGGTGGGGATCTCCTACGACGAGCGGTGCAACCGGGTTGCGCGCGAGCGTGCCCGGATCCTCGGGCTCCGGAGCATCGAGTTCGTGGACGGGGACTTACGCGAACTCGAGCGCTGGTCGAACGAGCTGGGCACGTTCGACCAGATCATCTGCTTCGAGACGATCGAGCACATCCGGGACGACCGGAAGCTGGTAACCGATCTCGCTGCGCTCCTGAAACCCGGTGGGAGACTGCTGTTGACGACTCCGCATATCGACCATCGTGCCCTTGTCGGCGACGCCGAGCTGTCCGAGGAGGAAGACGGTGGACACATTCGGCGCGGCTACGGCTTCGACGAGATGCGCCTGCTGCTTCTGGCCGGTGGGTTCGAGGTGGTTTCGGCGGAACCGATCTACGGGTTCGCGTCTCAACAGTTGATCAACCTGATGCGGCTCGTGGCAAGGCTGAACGGGCGACTGGCGTGGGTCTTGGTCTTCCCGCTGAGGGTGATCCAGCCCATCGACCGACCTCTTACGAATCTGCTTCGCTACCCGTTCCTCGGCATCGGGGTCGTCGCCGTTCGCAAGGAAGAGACCTGATGTCCACTGTGGCTGCGGAGCCCTTCAGAGCTTTCCTGGCGGGGCTGCGTCGTGGCGGCTCCTCCCCTATGGGCGCGAGCGTCGCCACCTCGGCGATCATCCTGGGGCTCAACGCGCTCACGGGAATTCTCATCGCGCGTACTCTCGGCCCGCAGGGGCGGGGCGAGCTGACAGCGATCCTGCTCTGGCCGACGCTGCTTGCCTCGATGGGTTTTCTCGGGCTGGCGGAGGCGACGACCTTTCACGTCTCCCGCGCTACCGCAACTCTCGGCAGGCTTGCCGGAACGAGCCTCGCCATCTCGGTTGTCCAGTCCGTGGTCCTCGCCGGCATCGGCGCTGTCGTCATCCCGCACGCTCTTTCCCGCTACGACGGCGACGTCGTGCAGACGGCGTACCTCTTCCTGCTCTACATTCCGCTGTTCTTTCTCATGAACTACCCGCTCAGCCTCCTGCAGGGACTGCAGCGATTTGGCTCGGTGAACGTCGTGCGGCTGCTCGCGTTCGCGCCTGCGGCGGGCGGCCTGCTCGTCCTCGCGTTTGCGGACCGACTGACCGTCGAAACCGCAGCGCTCACGTATCTCGGCACCTATCTCGTGACCGGCGTCGCCGCCGTGGGGTTGCTCTTCCGCGCAGGGGCGATCCAGCTCAGCTTTGACTTCCGGCTGACGCGGCAGTTGCTCGGCTTCGGGGTGCGCAGCCACACGGCGAGCGCGTCGTCGAACCTGAACGAGTGGCTCGATCAGGTCGTGATCTCGGTCTTCCTCGCCCCGGTGAAGCTCGGGCTCTATGTGATCGCGGTGACGCTCAGCTCGCTGACGGCACTCGTGGGACTGTCGGTGAGTTTGATCGCCCTGCCGGTCTTAGCGCGGCTGGAGCCGGGCCCGGAGCGGAGCGCAAGGGCAGCTCGCTATGCACGTCTCACCCTAGTCGGGGCCGCAGTTGTGACCCTACCGATGGTCGTCCTCGCCCCGGCAGTGATCCGGCTGCTCTTCGGCGAGAGCTTCGAGGGAGCGGCGAATGTCAGCCGTGTTCTGCTCGTCGCCGCTGTCGTGCTCACGACGAATCGCACGCTTGGGGCAATCCTCAACGCCGTCGGCCGCCCGCTCGACGCCGGGGTCGCCGAGCTCGTGGCTCTGGCCGTCACCGTCGCAGGTCTGGCGGCGCTTCTGCCGACGCTCGGGCTCATGGGAGCTGCGATCGCCTCGCTCCTCGCATACGTCGTCAGCATGGCCTGGCTGACAGTGAAGGCGAGCCGCGCGCTCGATCTGGCCGTACGTGACCTCTTCCGGCTCCGCCCACTGGCAGCGCAGTCGTGACCACCGCTATCTCCGAGACACGGTGGAGCGTCGCCCAGCAGGCCGAGCACACGTACTGGGACCATCTTCGCTCCGACGGAGACGAGTTTACGCGTATCCTGGCGGAGAAGACGGCGTTCGCCGGCTGGGTCCTCCGCGAACTTCCTCATGACATCCCCGACGGCGACTGCCTCGAGATCGGAATCGGGCCGCTGGGGATCGGCTGTGTCCACCTGCTCCCCGGCAAGCGGGCGATCGTCGGGCTCGATCCCCTGCCGCCCCTCGACCCTGCGAGTCTCGAGCTCACGGCTCCGCTGATCGCGGCCGCCCAGGCGTGCCGCGATCTGGACTACGTGCATCTCCAGGGAGTCGGCGAGAACACGGGCCTCGAGTCGGATCGCTTTGGCCTGGCGATTAGCTACAACGTCCTCGACCACGTTCGCGATCCGGCCGCGGTCCTGCGGGAGGCGCACCGCGTGCTCCGGCCCGGCGGGATCTTCGCGCTCGGATGCGACACCGTCTCGCTCCTCAGCCTGACCAAGTACGAGCTCTACGGGCGACGGCGGGCGTCCGGCACGCTCGGCGGCCGTGCACACCCGTTTCGCTTCCGCGCTCGGAGTCTGCTCGAGCTCGTCGAGCAGACCGGGCTTCACCTCGTCTCCGTACACCGTCGAGGGTGGCTCGGCGAGCTGGCCGGGCACGCCCACCGGCTGCTGATCCTGGGGAAGAAGGTCGAGCGAGCGAGCGCAGTCGGAGGTTGGCAGGCATGACAGCCCGCGTCCTCCACCGCGTTCTACCGCCGAGTGGACACGATCTTCCGCTGCAGCTGGCCGCCACAACGGTGCTCGCGCTCGCCTTTGCCTTTGCCATCGCCCACGGCCGAGGCGCGGAGGTCTCGCTCGCGCTGCTGGTCGCGGTTGGAGTCATCGTCGGCCTGCAGCGTTGGCGATGGTCGATCTACGGCCTGCTCCTCTACATCCCGTTCTCGGGCCTCCCGGCGATCGCCACGTATCCGGACAACACTGCGGCGGTGCTGTTGAAAGACCTCGTGTTTGTGATTCCGGCCTACATCGGCTTCGCGAACGAGCAGATCTCCCGGCGGAAACGGACATCATTTGATGGAGCTCCGGTTCGCCTACTCGGGCTGTTCGCGCTGCTCGTGATCCTGCAGGCGCTCAACCCCGCTCTCCCGAACCGCCTCGTGGGCGCGATCGGGGTGAAGGTCTGGCTCTTCTACGTCCCGATGCTCTTCCTCGGTTACCACCTCGTCCGTGAGCGAAGAGATGTCTTTCGCCTCCTCGCGCTGATGAGTTGGGTCGCGATCGTGCCCGCGGTGATCGGCATCGCCGAAGCGGCCCTGATCTCGGGGGGACACGCACAGGAGGTCTACAACTACTACGGAGATGCTGCCGCCGCCGCGACGCAGAACTTCGCCGAGACCGGTTACGTCGGTGGCGGTGCGCTGCGGCGCATACCGAGCACGTTCACGTTCATCACGCAGTACTACACGTTCATCGCGTCGATGATTGCCGTCTCCTACGCCTGGTGGCGGGGAAGCCGCCCCACCGACGGCCGCAGATACGCCCCTGCTCTGATCTGGTTGCTCATGCTCGCCGCCGGCTTCCTGAGCGGCTCGCGCGGAGCTTTCCTCTTCATTCCCCTGCTCGTGCTGCTGATAGTCCTGCTCGAGCGGGGCCGGCTGCAGTTTCCCGTCGCGAGAATCGCGGCTCCCGTGCTCGCGTTCCTGGCTGCCGCGTCCGTGATCGGCGCGCAGCCCGTCACTGTGTTCGGGCATGCGGTGGAGGCGGCCACGAATCAGTTCACCTCCGTATTTCTTGACGGCGCTCGCTATGCCTTTCACACCAGCATGCTGGGACTCGGCACCGGCATCGACACCGGTGCGAGCCGCCGAGCCCTCCCTGACATGGGCCGCGGGGACATCGTCGGCCGAGGGCAGGAGAGTTGGTACATCAAGGCCTGGCTCGAGCTCGGGATCGCCGGGCTCGTGATCGTGGTCCTGCTTCTCGCCGTGCTGATCGCTCGAGGGCTCCGCAACCACCGCGCGCTGCAGGACCCCGGGCTTCGCGTGGTTTCGGCATGCATCGTCGCCTTCCTGATCTGGAACGCGATCTACAACCTCAAGGCGATCTACATCGACCTCGATCCGATCAACATTTACTTCTGGCTGTTCGCCGGCCTCATGTTCAAGTTGCGGCCGATCGATCGTGCGCTGCACGACAGCGGAGTGGAGCCTGCGACGTGAACCGCGCGGACAGCGTCGTTGTCGCGAATCCGGGCCGGCAGCACGTCTACCAGACCGTGCTGGCCGCGCAGGAGGGCGGCCTGCTCCGCGCGTTCGCGACCGGTGTGTACCTCGGCGGCGGCGATCAACTCTCCGGCCTCATTCGCAGCATCCGCAGGCTGCCGCCCGCACAGCGATTCCTCCGCTCTGCACCGAACCGCGTTCATCAGGAGATCGATCCGGAACGCGTCGTCTCCTTTCCGGTCTACCCGCTGCTCGCGCGTGCGGTGCGCTCGCGCTCGAAAGGTGTCACGGCCCAGCGGTGGGCGCTGCGGCGGTGCGACGCGGCGATCGCTCGCTGGCTCGATAGCCTCGTCCCGCGCCCCGCGCTGGTGCACGGGTTCGAGCTAGGAGCGCTCGCGACGTTTCGCGCCGCGAGAAAGCGCGGCGTGACTACCGTGCTCGACGTGCCGATGGCGCACGAATACGGGCACCTGCTGGAGGGCGGCTCCGATGTCAGCGACGCCGTCTCGGTGCGGGTCCGCGCCGAGCGAGAGCTGGCGGACTACGCCTTCGCCCCCTCCGAGTTCGTGACGCGATGTCTCGAGGAGTTCGGATTTCCCGGCGAGCGGATCGTTCGCATCCCCTACGGCGCCGACTGCCCGGCGGGCTCCCCGTCGAGCGGCAGCAGAGACTCCGTCTTTCGCCTCCTCTTCGTCGGCTCGATCGTGGAGCGCAAGGGCGTTGCCGTGCTGCTCGATGCCTGGAAGAAGCTGGGCCTTCCGGGAGCGGAGCTCGTGCTCGTGGGCGGTGCGGGGAGCCCGGCTGGGCGAGAGATGCTGCGGGGGCGCAGCCACTCGTGCACGTGGGCGGGCTTGCTGCCCCGGCACGAAGTGCAGAGGTGGTACAGGCAGAGCGATGTCTTCGTCCTCCCGTCCTTCGCCGAGGGGTCCGCTCTTGTCACCTACGAAGCGATGGCGTTCGGCCTCCCCGTCATCACGACGCCGAACGCCGGCTCCGTTGTCTCCGACGGAGTCGAGGGATTCCTTGTCGACGCAGGAGACGGCGATGCGCTAGCGGAACGGATCCTCTTGCTCTACACGAAGCCGGAGCTTCGACGGGAGCTCGGCCGGCGCGCACGGGCGACGATCGAGTCGGGCTACACGTGGGCGCACTACCGACAGCGCGTGAGAGCGGCCTACGAGGCGATCCTCGAAGGGCGAGATCCGAGGAGTGCGGTCTCCGTGCCCGACCGGCCGCTCGAGGAGTTGGTCACGTGAAGGGTTCGACGACAGCCGAACCGCTGCGAGTGGCGCACCTCATGCCCTTCCCGGTCGAGTACTTCGTGCCGCTCTACCGCGAACTCGCGTCGCGGCCCGAGATCGATCTCACGGTCTTCTACTTCTCCGACGCAACCACCGGCGAGTTCTTCGACCCCCAGTTCGGGCAGAAGATCAAATGGGACATCCCGCTGCTTGACGGCTACCGCTCGATGTTCCTGCCGAGCGCATCGCGAGCAGGTATTTCGGGTGGCTTCTTCGCGTGGCGGAACTGGGACGTCGTGCGGGAGGTCGCCTCCGGACGGTACGACGTGCTCTGGGCCCATGGCTATGCGCATCTGACCACCTGGCTAGCGACGTTCGGCGCGCGAACCCGCGGTACGCGGCTGCTGCTGCGCGATGCCCAGAACCTGATCCAGCCACGGCCGTGGAGCCGGCGAGTGCTCAAGCGAGTGGCAGTGCGACTCCTCTACCGCCAGGCGTACGGCGCCTACGTCGGTGAGGAGGCCCGGCGCTACTTCGAGCACTACGGGATGCCGACCGAACGTCTGTTCATCGCGCGCCACTGCGTCGACAACCGCTTCTTCCAGGAAGCCGGAGCCGCGCTCGCCGAGCGGCGTGACGATGTGCGGCGCTCGTTCGGGATCGAGGACGACGCTCCGGTCTTCGTCTTCTGCGGCAAGTTCGTCGAGCACAAGCAGCCCGTGGAGCTCGTCGAGGCCTTCGACCGCGTGCGGCGCGAGCATCCGTGCTGGCTCCTGCTGGTAGGTGACGGCGAGTTGAGACCGGTGCTGGAAGAGCTGGTTGCCGGGCGTGGGACTCCCGGGGTCCGCTTCGCCGGCTTCCTCAACCAGACCGAGATCCCGGCCGCCTACGCCGCCGCCGACGTCTTCGTCCTGCCGTCGAGCGTTGAGGTCTGGGGAATGGTCGTCAACGAGGCGATGAACTTCTCGCTCCCGCTGATCCTCTCGGACAAGGTGGGGGCCTCGGCTGACCTCCTCCGGCCCGGCTGGAACGGCTTCTCGTTCCCGAGCGGGGACGTCGAGGCTTTAGCTGAGGCGATGAGGAGCCTCGCCGCCGGCGCGGCGATCCGTGCGAGGTTCGGCGCCCGTAGCCGGGAGCTCGTCGAGGAGTACAGCGTCGAGCGCGCTGCGGACGAGCTCATCGAGGCCCTCTTCGCCGCTTCCCCGGGATCGTCGGGCGGGCGGCAAACAACGGCCGGGGCGATATGAGGACGACGCGTAACACATCGCGCCGCCCGGCGGCCGCAAACGGGTCGAGGTTGCGTATCGCCGTCTTCTACACGCCGTTGACGGTAGTCGGTGGAGGAGAGCGTCAGATGCTCGAGGAGGTCCGGTGGCTCCGGCGGCTCGGCCACGATGTCACGGCGCTGACGTTCGATCTGGCCCCGGACGGCATCTTCGTCGAAGACATTGACGCCAATAGGATCGAAGTTCTCGACCGTCGCGGTCTCGGCGGTCGCGTGACCGCGCTGCGGAGAGCCCTCCGCGGGCGGTTCGACGTTCTCGTGGGCCACACAAGCACAGAGCTGGTGTGGCTCGTGACGCGCGGCCTGGGGCTCCCGTACATTGTGTATCACAACGACCCTCCGCTCATCGCGTACGGTGGGAACGTCTACGCGCTCACGCGACGCTACCGCCGGGTTCTCGCTGGTGTCCGTGGCTCCGTCGCCGGGTATGCAGATCACGAGCCCTCACCGCTCGGGCGTCGCCGGGCCGTCGCCGAGGTCTGGACCCTGTTCAGGCACCTCGCCCTGCGTCGCGCTCATGCCGTGATCGTTCCATCGGATCGGACGCGGCGCGAGCTGCACCTCCTACACGGGGTCGAGGCGACCGTCGTGCGCGGGTGCCTGACCGAGGACGTCGTCCGAAGCACATCGCGGCCGGAGCCCGCCGAGATCGCGGCGCCCGGCGTGCCGGTCGTTCTGAGCGTGTGCCGCCTCGAGGCCGTGAAGCGGGTCGACCTGCTGATCCGGGCCTTTCCTCGGGTGCTGCATGCCGTTCCCGACGCCGTTCTCGTCGTCGTCGGCCGAGGCTCCCAGCTCGAGCCGCTGAAGGCGCTTGCGGCCTCACTCGGTTTGGACGGCGCCGTCAGCTTCGCCGGCTACGTGCCTGACGTCGAGCTCCCTCGCTATCACGCTGCGGCAGACGTCTTTGCTGCGCCGGCGATGGCCGACTATGCGATCGCCCCGTACGAGGCGCTCGCGCGCGGCTGCCGCGTCGTCTGGACCACGGAGATGGAGATGCTCCCCGTCGTCATGGCGAGCGGAGCACTGTTCGTCGCCCCGCCCGAGGAGGAGGCCTTTGCGTCGGCAATCGTCGACGCCCTGCGTGCCCCGCGGGCATCCCCGGTCAACCTGACCTCGATGACCTGGGAGAGCCGCAACCGTCGAATCTCCGAGCTCTGCCGGCTAGCGGCGGGGTCTCGATGTAAGTCCCCGCCGGCGAGGGTCACCTCCGGCCGCCGGGAGGGAAGCTGACATGTGCGGAATCGCGGCGGTCTGCGGCCTCGACCCGGATTCGGCCGTCCGCGCCGTCGAGGCGATGTGCGAGCAGATGCTCGCGCGCGGGCCCGATGACGGCGGGGTCGAGCTTGTCGGGCGCGAGAACTTCCCGGTCTGCCTCGGCAATCGCAGGCTCGCGATCATCGACCCCTCCCCAGCGGGCCACCAGCCGATGGCCGACACAGCGCGCGGCACCACCATCACCTTCAACGGGATGGTCTACAACTTTCGCGAGCTCCGCGAACGGCTCGCAGCGGATGGCGAGCGGTTCACGTCCGACTGCGACACCGAGGTCGTGCTGAAGGCCTACGGCCGCTACGGTCCGGATTGCGTTCACCACCTCCGCGGCATGTTCGCGTTCGCGATCTGGGACGAGCTGCGCAACCAGCTCTTCATTGCCCGCGACCGGCTCGGCATCAAGCCGCTCTACTACTCCCACGACGACGCTCGCCTCCTCTGCGCATCGCAGGTGAAGGCGCTGCTCGCAACAGGGCTCGTCCCGCCGAGGCTCTCGCCGACCGGAATCGAGACGTACCTCTCGTACGGCGCCGTCAGCGAGCCCTGGACGGCGATCGACGACGTCTGGGCGCTCCCGGCCGGTCACCGCGCCGTCTTCAGAGACGGCGAGCTCCTGGTCGAGTGCTACTGGGAGCCGCCCGCGCGTCCGACGCGAGCCCTTGCGTCCGAGGGCGCGGCCAGCGAACTGCGAGAGCTGCTCGAGGACAGCGTCCGCCACCACGTCGTGAGCGACGCCCCCCTCGGCGTCTTCCTCAGCGGCGGCCTCGACTCGTCCATCCTCGCCGCGCTCGCCGCCCGGCACACGAGCCGGCTGCGCACCGTCTCGGTCGTCTTCGACGACCCCGAGCTCTCGGAGAGCCGGTACTCCGCACTCGTCGCCGCGCATCTCGGCTCGGAGCACGTGCCACTCACGCTCGGACCTGAGGAGCTGCGCGCCTGGCTCGACGACGCATTCGAGGCGATGGACCAGCCGACGTTCGACGGCATCAACACCTACGTGGTTGCCCGCGCCGCGCGGGAGACCGGCCTCAAGGTCGCCCTCTCGGGCCTCGGTGCGGACGAGCTGTTCGACGGCTACGGGTACGTCCGCCGCGTCTCGGCTCTCGAGCGAGCGCGTTTCTTGCCGACGCCGCTTGCGCCGCTCGCCGCGCGTTTCGCCGGGTACGCAGGACGCGATAGCCGCGGGGAGAAGCTTGCCGCGTGGATCGCGGGGGGAGCCGAGCCCGGGATGTCCTACGACCTCCTGAGGCGACTCTTCCCCGCCGACGGTGTGCGCGGTCTCCTCGCGGCCGCCGCGGAGCCCGTGCGGCCGCCGCTGCTCGATCCGGACGGCGACCTCTTCAACAAGATTTCCGTGCTCGAGCTCGGCAACTACATGAAGAATGTCCTCTTGCGTGACGCCGACTCCATGACGATGGCGAACAGCATCGAGGCACGGGTGCCGTTCCTCGACGATCCGCTCGTGGCGTGGGCGCTCGACGTCCCCGGGGGGACGAAGGGCCGGGCGAAGGCGCTGCTCGCCGCCGCGACAGCCGACCTCCTGCCGGCCGAGATCCACTCCCGCGGCAAGCACGGCTTTCTCCTGCCGCTCAGGGGTTGGATCGGGAACGAGTTACGGACACAGGTCAAAACGACGTTGTGCAGCCCCCCGGAGGCCGTCGCCGAGATCCTCGCCCCCGGCGCGGGTGGCAGCGTCTGGGACGAGTACCTGCGAAGCTCGATGCACTGGCTGCGGCCGTGGTCGCTCTACGCCCTCTGCCGCTGGGCGGAAAGCCTCTCTGTCCCCGTGGGAGTCGGGCGGTGACGCCGACGTCCGCGCCGTCGCCGGCTGCTTCTGCTAGGCCGAGCGCCCTCGATCGCTTCGACCTCGCGCTCCTGCGACTCGCGAAGCGGCGGCGTGACCGCTTCGACCGCTCCGAGGGCTTCTACGAGGGCTTCTTCACGGAGCGCGACTTCGAGAAGTACGTCCACGACGTGCGCAACGTCTGGCGCTACCGCATCTTCCGGCGGGTACTGGAGCGCAGCTATCCCGACGGCCCGGTCGACGTCGTGGATGTCGGCTGCGGGCTCGGGGTCTCAAGCCTCTACGTCCCGGCGCGAGCCTCGTTCGTAGGCGTTGACGTGAGCGAGCGCGCGCTTGACCGCGCGCGGGAACTCCGGAACGACCGGGCCGACTTCCGGCAGGGGGGCTTTCCCGACCTGCCGCTCGAGTCCGCCTCGTACGACTTCGCTCTCTGTCTCGAGGTGCTGGAACACATCCCCGACGATCGCCGTGCCATGGCGGAGCTTCGCCGGGTCCTGCGCCCCGGCGGACACCTGCTCGTGTCGGTCCCTCGCACGTTCTACTGGCCGGACTACGAACGGCTGATCGGCCACTACCGTCACTACACCGCTGACTCGCTGCGAGCGGTGATCGAGGCCGAAGGCTTTGAAGTCGTCCAGCCACTCCCACAATTCGAGCGGCTCTTCCACGCCTACCACTACGTCTACGTCGCATTGCTGGCCGCCGAGGCTGTGATCCGCAGGACCGGGTGGCGTGAGTTCTCGCTGTACCGCTCGTCCCTCTACAGTCGGCTCGCGTCCGCGATCCTCCGACGCCTCGACGCCAGAACGGACGAGACCGACTCCAGCTCGACGCTCGTCCTCTGTCGGAGGAAATCGTGAGGGTGCTCCGGGTGATCGGAGGGGTCGATCCCGCCTTCGGGGGCCCCTCCGTGTCCTCGATCTCCTCGTGCATCGCCGCCCAGCGGGCCGGCGTCACGACCGCCGTCGTCTTCCCGCTTGAGGAGGACGGGCCCGGCTCCGTGGCGGAGCGGCTCGCCCGAGATGGCGTGGAGGTGACGAGATTCGTCCTCCCACGCCCGTTTCGGCGCATGTGCCGGCGCTGGGGCGTCAGCTTCGCCCTCGCGCGCTGGCTCTTGCGGGAAGCGGCGACGTTCGACGTGATCCACGCGCACGGCGCGTGGACGTTCACGACCATGACGAGCCTTATCGTCGCGAAGGCGAAGGGCCGCGCAGCCGTGCTCTCAACGCACGAGACGCTCACTGACTTCGACGTCGCGCGCTCGGCGCCGCCGGTCCGTGCAGCGAAGCGGGCGCTGAGGCGCTTCTACCTCCGCTCGTTCGACCTCGTCGTGACCTCGTCCGATCTCGAGCGTCGCGACAGCCGGTGTGAGAGTGCCCGCGCCCGCGTCGTCGTCCTCGCCCACCCCGTCGAGCACTGGGGCCGCGCTGCGCCTGGCCGAGGCTCAGGCGGGTCGGCCTCAACGCTGCGGCTCGGCTTCCTCGGCCGCCTCGACACGAAGAAGAACCTCGACGTACTGATCGGCGCGGTCGCGCTCCTTCCGCACGAGGTGACCCTGCGCGTCGCGGGCGATGGTCCTCCCCGGATGCGAGAGACGCTGCGGCGTCTGGCGCGAGAGCGCGGGGTCGAGCACCGCGTCGAGTGGCTTGGCTTCCTCGGCGGCTCGGACAAGCGCGACTTTCTTGCCTCCATCGATCTGTTGGTGATGCCGTCCGCCTACGAGTGCTTCGGCATGGCGGCCGCCGAAGCACTCGCAGCCGGCGTTCCGGTTCTCGTCTCGCCCCGGACGGGGATCGCCGAGCTCGTCGAGGCGTACGGCTGCGGATTCGTCGCCGAGCCGACCGTTGAAGGCCTTCGCCAAGAGCTCTTCTCCCTGTTCAAGCAGCCGCTGCGACTCGGTGACGCGGCCGACCGCGTGGGCGTCGCCGTCATGAGCGAGCTCTCGTTCACGGCGCACGGCGAGCGCCTGAGGCAGGAGTACGCGCCGCTCGTCGACGCGCGGCGCGGCATCGATGCGCAGGAGCGACTCCGGACCGCCAAAGGTGTCCGGTGAGGCTTCTTGTCACCGGAGCCTCCGGCTTCCTCGGCCGGGCCTTTGCGGAGGCGGCACTCGCGCAAGGGCACGAGGTCCATGCGCTCGTGCGCCGCCCCTCCGCCGCGCTCGAGCACCTGGGCCTCCAGCCCATCCTCCGCGACATTCTCGAGTTGACGGCGGACGATCTGCCGAGCGCGCTCGAGGCAGTCGTTCACTTCGCCACCGGCGTGGACGGCGACGAGGACCACGTCGTGGAAGTGGCAGTCGAGGGCACCCTCCGCCTGCTCGAGGCCGCCCAGGCCCGGGACGTGGAGCGTTTCGTCCACGTCAGCTCGATGAGCGTCTACTCGAGCCGTACGGCACGGCGCGAGCTCGAGCCGCGACCCGAGGCGCGCGGCGGCTACGCGCGCTCGAAGGTGCTCGCCGAGGCAGCGCTGGTCGAGCGGCTGCGCGCCGAGCCCGACTCGGGACCGCAGGTCACGATCGTCCGACCGGGGCTGGTCTTCGGCCCCGGGATGACGAGTGCGCTCGCAGGCACCGCGGTCGAGCTGCCGCTCGGGCTCTCCGTCGGTCTCGGCAGGCGGCGACAAGGAGTCCCGTTCGTTACCACCGCCGACCTCAACGCAGGACTCCTGTCGTTGATTCAGTCGGCCAGCGAGCCGGGCGTCGCACGCGCGTTCGACATCCTCTCCGGCCGTCCCCCGGCCAAAGGCGAGCTGGTCGCGATCCACGAGGAGCTCTGCGGCCGTCCGCGACGGACGATCTGGGTCCCGCTCCCGGTGGCACTCGCCGCCGCGGCCGCGCTGGACGGGCTTCACGCTGTCCGTAGACGACCGCGGCGCGCGTGGTACGGCGTCAGGCGGCTCTACCGCTTCGAGCCCGCTTCACTCGACGCCGAGGTGTTCTGGCGTGCGATCGGACACGATCCGACGGGGGATCTCCGCACGGCGCTTCGCACCTCGTTGACGGCCACGCGCGTGGAGCCCGTGACGATGACCACCGGCGATCCCCGTCGGCACCTGAGCGAGCTGCTCGCCGGTCCGGCCCGATCGGTTGCCGGTGAGCCCGTCCCGCTTGTGCTCGTCGGCGCCGGGAGGATTGCGGCCGAGATGCATGTTCCCGCGCTCGAGCGGTTAGGGGGGTACACCGTCTCGGCGATCGTCGACCCCGATGTCGCGCTCGCCCAAAGGCTCGCCGCCGCCTTCCCCGGCTGCGGCGCCGTCTCTCGGCTCGACGCCCTCGACGACAACCTCCTCGCACGAGCGGCGGTGGTCGTCGCGAGCCCCGGCTACACCCACCACGCCGTCGCGCTCGAAGCAGCCGGGCGGGGGGCGTCACTGTTGCTCGAGAAACCCGCCGCGCTGACCTCCGAGGCGTACGTCGAGCTCTGCGACCTCGGAGAGGCACGCGCCCGTCCGATCACGGTCTTCCACAACTACCGGTTGCGCCCGGGGAGCCGCGCGCTCTGGCACTTTCTCGCCGAGCACGACGTCGGCCGTCTACTCCGGGCGCAGGTCGTCTTCCACTCGCCTCGCCTGGAGAGGGAGCGCGCGCGCTGGATGCGCGAGGAGAAGCGCCACCGCATCCTGCTGATGGAGCTTGCCGTCCATCTGATCGATCTCGTATGCGTCGTCGGCGGCGAGCTGACAGATGTGCTCGACCTCTCCGTCGTTGACGACCGGCGCACCGGCAACACGCTCTCCGTCTCGGCGGCAACGCTCTCCGAGCAGGGCGCGCGGATCGACCTCGACCTCGACCTGAGCGGGGTCGCTGCCCGTTCGCAGATCGTCTTCTCGTTCGAGCGGGCGACCTGCGCGGTCGACCTCTTCCCGGACGGGTTCCGGATCCTCCCCCGGCGCGCCAACCCGGTGGACGACCTCGCGTCTGACGCCCGGCGTTTCGCGGCGGCACTGAGCCCGCGGCTGCGCAGGCGCAGACACGGCGTCCCGGTGCGCGCGCTCCCGCACCGGGAGATCTACCGCCGCCATCTCGGCCGTCTCTCGCAGCCCGGCCGGCCAGATCCGTTCTCCCTCGAGGCGGTCGGGCCGACGATGCGCTCGCTCTTCCTGCTCTGCGACGCTGTTTACCCTCCCCGTAGCCAGGCAGAGCGTCTGCCACTCTCCCAAACCGTAGGAGGTAGTTCGTGACGTTGAGCACGGATCTTTCGCCCAATCATACGGATTTTTTACCCAATTCCTCTGAGCAATACCGTCACTACGGCAAATCCCTGCGCGTCGAGCAGGCGCGGGCACGACTGGCACGCGCGATTGGGAGGACGCTGCGCGTTCGCGGCATCGACCGTGCTCTCCGTCTGCTGTACCCACCGGACAGGCGTGCGAGAGACTACACCGAGGCGGTTACCCGTCTCCGCGACGGCTCGCTCTTCGAAGTCGACACGCGCAGCTTCATCGAGTGGATGCTCTACCTGTACGGAGAGTACGAGCCGCACGTCCGCGACGTCATCAAGGCGTGCCTGCGGCCTGGAGACATGGCGATCGACGTCGGAGCGAACATTGGGGTTCACACCGTGGCAATGGCGCGTGCTGTGGGTGAGACCGGTCTTGTGCTCGCTGTCGAGCCTCTGCCCCGGATCGTGGATCGCCTTGAGCGCAACCTCGAGCTAAATAACCTGAGCCGCCAGGTACGGGTGGTGATTAAGGCGGCGTCGGACCACCCAGGGGCGACGGTCTTCTATCCGCCCAGCGAAACGGCGACGAATCAGGCTCAGGGCAGCCTCTTCGCTCTCAAGCATCTCGATCCGAAGCCGATTGACATCGACCTCGCGACGCTCGACAACCTGGTTGAGGAAAATGGCCTCGATCGCGTGCGTCTGGTCAAGATCGACGTCGAAGGAGGCGAGGCGGAGGTCATAGGTGGCGCTCGCCGTCTGATCGACGAGCAGCGTCCATACGTGCTCTTCGAATACAACGCCGGACACTATGCCGAGATCGGGCGCGATTGGGGCGAGGTGTCCTCGCTGGCGGGCGTGTGGACGAGCTACACGTTCTTCGCGGTGCGTCGCCATGGTATCGAGTGGCTTCCGGCAGCGCCTCACGACTTCGGGTGCATGGTTCTCGGCAAGCCCGAGGGGGCCGATTGACCGCGATGACCTCCCCCCTCGCCGCAAAAGGACCGCGCCGCGGCCTGAGCGCCGTCGCGCGCCTGCTCCGGGAGCTGCGGGCCGTCCGGGCCTGCTGCGACCTACCGACATTCGCCGTCTACGCGACGCGCATCGTCAGTAGGTCCCCCGCGATCCTCAAGCAGCGCAGTCTGGCGCCCGCGGATCGTGCCATGGTCGGAAGACCCTGCACGTTCACGGTCGGCGGATGTACCCTTTTCTTCGACGGCGGCGCCTTCGGGCTCGTGCGCGAGATCGTGGGCCGGCGCTGCTACTTCGCGGCGCCGGGCTTCGAGCTCAAGCCCGAGGACGTGGTCGTCGACCTCGGCGCGAACGTGGGCGTCTTCACCGTTCTCGCGGCCCGACAGGCAATGTTCGTCGTGGCAGTGGAAGCGCAGGCCGGCGAGCTCGAGCGGCTGCGCGAGAACGTCGAGCGGAACGGGTGCACCGCGGACGTCGCCGCCGTGCACGGCATGGTCGGCGGGCGCTCGGGCCTCCTGAGTCACTGGCGTGAGCCCGAGTTCGACTTCCGCGTCCCGCCACCCGTGACGATCGACGAGTTGATCGAGCGGCACGGACTCGAGAGGATCGACTTCCTAGATCGACATCGAAGGCTCCGAGTTCGACCTCCTCCAGCACGACACCGGCTGGCTCGGCATCGTCAGACGGGTCGCGATGGAAGTCCACACGGAGTTCGGAGACCCGGAGGCTCTTGCTCTCGTGCTGCGAGGGCGGGGCTTCGAGACGCGGCTGCGCGACAGCGACGGGCGCGAGGTCGCACGCATGGACGGCCCCGGCGGATACCTCTATGCCTGGCGCCCCTGACGGGAGTGGCGTAGTGGTCTCGACGATCATCGCCGTCCTTGATGAGGAGGTGCACATCCAACGAGTCCTCGACTCGGTCGTAGGGCTCGGTCCGGTCTTCGTGATCGACGGGGGCAGCCGCGACCGCACCCCCGAGCTCGCTCGCGCGGCGGGGGCGACCGTGGTCGAAAACCGGTGGAGCGGCTACTCGGCGCAGAAGAATTGGGCGCTCGCACACCTGGAGATCTCGACCGAGTGGGTGCTCTTCCTCGACGCCGACGAGGTCGTGACGCCGGAGCTCGGCGCCGAGATCGAGCGCGCCGTGAGCGCCGACGGGGTCGACGGCTACTACATCCCTCGTCAGAACGTCTTCCTCGGCCGCGTACTCCTGCACGCGTGGTGGTACCCGGACTATCAACTCCGCCTCTTTCGGTCAAGCCGTGGACGCTTCGAGAGCCGCCTGGTCCACGAGCACGTCTTCGTCGAAGGCCGGAAGGGGTTCCTCCAGCACCCGCTCGTGCACGAGAACCTCAAGGGGATCGACGCGTTCGTCGAGCGTCATCTGCGCTACGCAGGGCTCGAAGCCATCGAGCTGCGGCGTGCGCGTCTCAAGCTGGCTGCCGGAGAGCGCGAGGGACGACTGCTCGGCAGTTGGCCGGAGCGGCGCAGGGCGCTCAAGACGCGCGTCTGGTACCGACTGCACGGAAGGCCGCTCATCCGCTTCCTCTGGCTGTACCTCGTGAAGCGTGGCTTCCTCGACGGGCGTCAGGGCCTCGTCTACTCGCAGCTGCTCGCGTTCTACGAGGCGCTGATCGACGCGAAGCTGCTCGAGGCGGAGCTCGAAGGCCCGCCGCAGGCAGGAGTGTCGGGCGATGACTGAGCTCCTCCGGCTCGTAGCGTGCCCCACTTGCCGGGAGGCGCTTCAGCCCGACCGGGCCGCGGACCTCCGCTGTGCCCGGTGCGGTCGATCCTTCCCCGTCGAGGACGGTATCCCGGTACTCCTCCCGGATCTGGCCGCGGATGACCTCAAGCTGCAGCAGGCGCGGTTCTTCGACGATGAGCAGGAGGATGAGTTCGAGATCACGAGGCCGCACGGGGGGCCGGCACTCTACGCATGGCAGTACGAGGAGCGTTTCCGCCGGAGCGTTTCGGGCCTTCGGGCGCAGCTCCCAGGGGCCACCGCGCTCACGATCTGTGGGGGCTCCGGCATGGATGCGGAGTTCCTCGCGCTGTCTGGCTGCCGCGTGATCTCATCCGATATCTCACTTGGTGCGGCCAGAAGGGCACGAGAGCGCGCGAGTCGCCGCCGGCTCGAGATCGTGCCGGTCGTCGCCGACGCCGAGCACCTGCCGTTCGCCGACCGGTCGATCGACGTCGTGTACGTTCACGACGGGCTGCACCACTTGGAGCGGCCCCTTGCAGCTCTCGGAGAGATGGCGCGTGTCGCCCGGCTCGCGGTCTCGGTCAACGAGCCGGCCCGAGCCGCTCTCACGTCGCTCGCCGTCCGCGCCGGGCTCGCGCTGGAGGTCGAGGAGTCCGGTAATCGTGTGGCTCGCCTCACGCCCGACGAGATCGGACACGGCCTGCAAGCCGCCGGCTTCTCGGTTCTGAAGGCAGAGCGATTTGCGCTCTACTTTCGGCATCGACCGGGCCGAGTTATGAACGGCCTCTCGACCATCGGGGTCCTCACCCTGGTGAAAGGCGCGATCCTCGCGGCTAACCGCACCCTAGGCCAGTTCGGCAATAAGGTCACCGTTCAGGGCGTTCGCGCGCCGAGTCCTTCCCCGGTATCCGGTGGCCGCCCGGTGGGGAACTCCGCCATGCTCACCATCCACGAATCCACTTCTGAAGGGGGTCCGACATGAAGATCCTGATCCTGGGCGGCGACGGCTACTGCGGATGGCCCACGGCGCTCCATCTCTCCGAGGCAGGTCACGAGATCGCCCTCGTCGACAACTTCATCCGCAGACAATGGGACGCGGAGCTCGGCTCCGGCAGTCTGACTCCGATCTGCTCCCTGGACGAACGCGTTTCCGCATGGAGCGAGCTGACCGGACGGACGCTTGCGGTCGAGGTCGGCAGTCTCCTCGACTGGGACTTCCTCGTCGATGTCTTCGACCGTCACCGTCCCGACGCGGTCGTCCACTACGCGGAGCAGAGCTCGGCGCCCTACTCGATGATGGATCAGCAGCACGCGGTCTTCACGCAGCACAACAACGTGATCGGAACGCTGAACGTGCTGTTCGCGATTCACGAGGCCGCCCCGGACTGCCATCTGGTGAAGCTCGGGACGATGGGCGAGTACGGTACGCCCAACATCGATATCGAGGAAGGCTTCATCGAGATCGAGCACAACGGGCGGCGTGACCGGCTACCGTTTCCGAAGCAGCCGGGCTCCTTCTACCACCTGACGAAGGTGCACGACAGCCACAACATCGCTTTCGCGTGCAGGGTCTGGGGGTTGCGTGCCACCGACCTCAATCAGGCCGTTGTATACGGAACGGTAACGCCACAGACGCAGCGCGATCCGCGTCTGACGAACCGCTTCGACTACGACCACGTCTTCGGTACGGCGCTGAACCGCTTCTGCGTGCAGGCGGCCATCGGTCATCCCGTGACGGTGTATGGCAAGGGAGGGCAGACTCGCGGCTTCCTCGATATCCGCGACACCGTCCGCTGCGTCGAGCTCGCCATCCTCCATCCAGCCGAGCCGAGCGAGTACAGGGTCTTCAACCAGTTCACCGAGCTCTTCAGCGTCAACGAGCTGGGGGACCTCGTCGTCGAGGCGTCGCGCAAACTCGGCATCGAGGCGACGATCGAGCACCTTCCGAATCCGCGGGTCGAGCTCGAGGAGCACTACTACAATCCGGCGCACACGAAACTGCTCGACCTCGGCCTCGACCCGCACTATCTGAGCGACAGCCTGCTCGACTCGCTCCTCAACATTGCGATCGAATATCGTGACCGGGTAGATCCGGCGCTTGTGCCGCCGCAGATCACCTGGGGCGCGGGCCAGTCGAGTGCAGGAGAGGTGCCTGCGGCGCTCGGCGCGAAACCGGCCGCAGGCTCCGCCGGCTAGTCACCGTGGCCACCCGCCTCAACGTTGCACCTGCCGCTGAGCGGACCCGATGGGCAGCTCTGGTCTAGGTGGCTAGAGCCCTTGGGCAGGAGCTCGACGCTGGGCGCTCCGCGTCCCTCTGGCCGGCCGCGCTCGGAGTGGTCGCGGCCGGCTTCGTCGGCGCTGCGGGCGGCGGGTACTTCGAGACTTCCTGGGGCTGGAGCGCACTCACCCTGCTCTGGAGTACCGGGCTCGCGCTGGTACTCGGCCGTGCGCAAACCGTGACGCGCGCGCAATCCGTTGTCCTCGCCGCCCTCGCCGGCCTCCTGCTCTGGACGCTCGCCTCGATCGCGTGGGCGCCCTCCGCCGGCGACCCAGTACGCGAGGCCGAGCGCCTCCTCCTCTACGTTTCGGCAGTCCTTGCGGTGCCGTTGATCGTCCGGCGCGGCGGCCAGGAGGCGCTGCTCGGCGGCCTCCTCGCCGGCATCACGGCCGTCGCCGGGTACGGCCTCGCGACCCGGCTCTTTCCCGACCGCTTGGGCGGCGTCGACGCAATCGCGGGCTACAGGCTTGCCGAGCCGCTCGGCTACTGGAACGCACTGGGGATCTTCTCGGCGTTCGGGGTCCTGCTTGCGCTCGGGCTTGCGTGCCGTGCAGGCTCGCGACTCGGCCGGGCGAGTGCGGCCGCGGCAACTGTGCCGCTCGCGCTCGCGCTGTACTTCACCTTCAGTCGCGGCGGCTGGATCGCGCTGGGAATCGGCCTCGTCGCGTTCATCGCGCTCGATCCGCGGCGGCTCCAACTCATCACATGGGCTACCACCGCGGCCCTCGCGCCCGCTGTGGCAATAGCCTTTGCTTCACGCTACGACTCGCTGACGACGCAGGGCCCTGAACTCGACGCGGCGGCTCGGGACGGCGGCCGTCTCGTCTTGATTGCAATCGCCCTCGCAGCCGCGTCAGTGCTCATTTCGGTGATGATCGGCGTCGCCGAGCGCCGGGTCGTGCCGTCCCGGACGATCGTTCGTGCGTATGCGGGAGGTTTGCTCTCGATCCTTGTTGTCGCGTCCCTCATGACATTCGCGCGCTACGGCGCTCCATGGACGATCGCCGAGCGCGGCTGGGCGGCGTTCGCGGCACCCCCGCCGGCCGGCGGCGGCGACCTCAACCAGCGGCTCTTCAGCTTCTCCGGTAGCGGGCGCGTCGAGCAGTGGGCGGTCGCGCTCGACGCTTGGCACTCGGAGCCGCTGGTTGGAGTCGGAGCGGGAGGGTTCGAGCGCTACTGGCTTCAGAACCGTGAGGTGGCCGGGAAGATCCGCGACGCGCACAGCCTCTACCTGGAGCAGCTCGCCGAGATCGGACCGCTCGGGCTCGTTCTCCTCATCCTCGCGCTCGGTGTGCCTGTCTACGCGGCATTCAAGGCGCGGCGGCACCCGCTCGTGCCCGCAGCGTTTGGCGCATACGTCGCCTACCTCGTCCACGCGGGCGTCGACTGGGACTGGGAGATGCCGGCGGTCACGTTGACCGCGCTCTTCATCGGCGCGTCGATCGTCGTCGCGGCGCGGAAGCCGGAGGATGAGGAGAAGACCACGTCGCCGCGACTGCGGTACAGCCTGCTCGGCGGCACTCTCCTTCTCATCACGGTCGCGTTCGTCGGACTCGTCGGCAGCATGGCGCTCGCGCAGAGCGCGGACGTGGCTCGGGCCGCCGACTGGGAGGAATCGGAGCGCAAGGCGCGGCGGGCCGCGACGTGGGCGCCCTGGTCTCCGGAGCCGTGGCAGCGGATCGGCGAGTCGCAGCTTGCGCGCGGCGAGCTCGGGAACGCCCGCGCCTCGTTCCGCAAGGCGATCGCGAAGGACGAGGGCGACTGGAGCCTCTGGCTCGACCTCGCGCGCGCGAGCGAAGGCCGCGCGCAGCTCGACGCGCTCGCCCAGGCGACGCGGCTGAACCCGCTCTCACCGGAGGTCGCGCAGCTGCGCCAGGAGCTCGGCGAGGTCGGCACGATCGAGGTGGGAGGATGAGCTGCGTCGACGTGCCTCACGAGCTCCGTTAGATCGCTTCGGGGCATGGAGCCGTACTACGATGTGTCGGTAAGTACATATCAGTGCTATGATTACTCCTGTGAATGGTGGTGATCTCGTCTATTTGGCCCGCTTGCGAGCAGGTCTCACGCAGGCGGAGCTGGGCGCTCACGTCGGCATGGCCCAGAACGCTGTCTCGCGCATCGAACGGGGAGAGGTAGATGCGGGCTTCAGGACCGTGATCGAGCTCGTGCAGGCCTGCGGGCTCGAGCCGCGGATCACCATGGCAGCGCGTGACCCCTCCTACGCGCGCGACGTTCGCCGTCGGCTCGTCCTGACACCGCTGCAGCGGCTCGAGCTCGGGGTCGACCACTCACGTGTGGCGCAAGCCACGCGGCGCGCGGCGCTGATCGGCGAAGCCGCAGGCGATGGCTCGCAGTAGCCGCAACGACAGGCGCGGATCGCAGCGACCCTCCGGCGGCGCTCCGCCGCCGCCGGAGCCGTTCGATCCCATGGCGATTCTTGCCACGCTGAAGCGCCACGATGTCGCGTTCGTTGTGATCGGCGCCTACGCGGCCGTAACGCAAGGGTGGTCAGAGCCGACGAGCGACATCGACATCACGCCGGCCCGCGACGTCCGTAACCTGCAGCGCCTCGCGGATGCCCTTCGTCGGATGGACGCTCAGGTCCTCACCGACGAGGGGGACATCGACGCTTCCTGGCCGATCGACGACCAGCACCTGCGGCTACGCGAGACGACGTTCCTGTCGACGCGCTTCGGAGACCTCGACGTCGTGATCAACCCGGCGGGAGCCGAGGGATACCCCGATCTCGCTCGGCCGAGCGAGTCGTTCCTCCTTGCCGTCGGCGGCGTCGAGGTGCGGATCGCCAACCTGGAGCGCGTCATCGCCTCCAAACGCGCGAGCGACAGGCCGAAAGATCGCGATGCCCTTCCCCGCCTCGAGGCGCTTCAGCGTCTCCGCGAGGGAGAGCCGTGAGCGGCGAGCGGACCGGAGAGTGGCACGAATGGCCCTTCGAGCCGCTCCCGGTGCTCCGCGCGCTCGACAGGCACGGAGTCGAATATGTCCTCATCGGCGGCCTCGCCGCCGTGCTGCAGGCCTCGCCCCTTCCCACCTACGACATCGACCTTGCGCCTGCGCCGAGCGCCGCCAACGCGGGACGACTTCTGGCCGCGCTTGCAGAGATCGACGCGGTCTCGCTCACCGACGTCGAGGACGTGAAGCAGGCACTCCGCGAGCACCGGGATCTGAGCTTCTCCACGCCCTTCGGGCACGTCGACCTGCACCACAAGCCCGCCGGCTTCGAGAGCTACGCGGTGCTCCGGCGCAACGCCCGCTCCGTCCAGCTCGAACCGGACCTCACGATTCTCGTCTCGTCAGTGCGCGACATCATTCATTCGCGCACGACAGCCGGCGACGAGCGCCAACTGCCGGCCCTCGAAGCCGTGCTCGAGCTTGTCGGGTCACCGCCCGGCGACCGGAACCCGGTTGAGAAAGCGGCTGGACGCGACTACCGTGCGTGAGGCCGCCAATGGCTGATCTCGCCTCCCCCGATCCGGCGCAGCCGCCATACCGAGCCTGCACGTTGCCCTCCGCGCCGGCGAGCGGGCTGACTGCCACGCTGGCGAGCGCGAGCCGGCTCAACCCGCTCTCGCCCGAGAGCGCGCAGCTGCGCCAGGAGCTCGGCGAGGTCGGCACGATCGAGGTGGGCGGATGACGCTACTCGAGCGCGTCGAGCAGGTCGACGAACGCGCGCGTTGTGAGCACTCGCGGCTCGGCGCCTGGCAGCCTCGTCAGATGCTGGTCGCCGGAGACGATCAGGTCGGCTCGAGCCGCGCGCGCCAGCGAAACAAGGTAGTCGTCCTTGGGATCAGGGGTCACACCCTGCAAGAGTGGCGGGTCGGCCAGGATCACGGCCTCGCGGCGAATCGCGGCCAGCAGGCGCTGGGCGTCGCCTCGGGGAAGCCGCTTCAAGAGGTGCGGACGCTGGACGACATCGTCGAGCTCAGCGAGCAGACTCGGCGAAACGATCAGATCGAATGCGCCGTCGGCGAAGAAGCGGAAGATGCGTGCCGGCGCGCCGTGCGGAGAGATGAGGCCCGAGACGAGGACGGCGGGATCGACGACCGCTCGGATCACCTACGCGGCGGCGTCACGTTCTGCACGCATCGCCTGAAGCTCGGAACTGGCGAGAGCCATCGCATCGTCCTCCGACAGATCGGCGTTCCGCGCCCAGACTCGTTCGAGCATGCCCATCAGGGTGCTCTCGCGCAGCGCGTCCTCGATCAACTGCGAGACGGACTGTCCGCGCCGTGCGGCAGCGATGCGAAACTCGCGGAGGACTTCTTCGTCCACGTACAGGGTCGTCTTTACCTTCGGCATGCATTTCGCTTTACCGGATCTGCGTCATGAAGGAAAGAGGCTGATGTTCAACCGCGATCCGCTCGCGAACCCCGAGCCGCTGATCCGGCGCGTCTACTCATACGTCGCCTACTGCATCGGCGACAGGCCCGAGGCCGAGGACATCACGAGCGAGACGTTCGAACGCGCGCTCCGCTACCGCTCGAGCTACAAGTCCTCGCACGGGGAGCCGATCGGCTGGCTGATCGGGATCTCGCGCCGCTGCATCGCGGACGCGGTCAAGGCGCGGCTGGAGCTGATCGAGGCCGAGGACGCAATTGCCGCCGACGGCGATCTCGCCGAGGACTCGGCGCTGCGGCTCGACGTCGCCGCCGCCGTCGCGACGCTCGACGAGCGCAACCGCGAGCTGATCGCGCTGCGCTACGGCGCCGACCTGACCGCGAAGCAGATCGCCAGCGTGCTCGGGGTGAGGACGAACGCCGTCGAGGTCGCGTTGCACCGCGCGCTCGGCCGGCTGAAGGTGCTCCTCGACCCAAGCCACCCCGCCGTGGACGTGCTCCGGCCGAAAGTCAAGGAGACGCGAGCCCTCGACGGCTGATCGTCCACCGATCGTCGAGCACGGCGCTTGCACAATCGGCTCGCCCGCCGCTAGATCACCGGTTGAGCACTTCCCGTGCGAACGAGATCACTTTCTCGGCCTGTCTGAAGACGGAGTCCAGATCACGCGTGGCCACGTTGTAAAAGCCGTAGTGGGCTTCACTCTTGAGGTTGATGAGCCTCCTCATTGCGTTCGCCGCGTCCCTCCCGCCGGGAGTGATCTGTTCGAGCAAGGCTTCGGCGTCGTGATGGTGGTCGCCGCGGGATCGGAGGCCGAGAGCCTTGCAGCAGGCGGCGTCTGACGCCGCGATGCCTGCGAGAACCGCGAGGGCGGCTGCTGCGCTCATGAAGTCGGGATCGGGCGAAGCCTCATCGGTGATGAGGACGGAGACCTCCATGAACTTCTCAGCTCGCTGGAGCTTCCCTCGCGCATCCGCGGCGTCGCACTTCTGCGTCCGTCCTCGGCCGCTCCCTCTCGGGCTCATCGCCGCGTCCTGGAGAAAAGCTCCCTTGCCGGCGGGCCGAGAAGGGGGACGGCGTCTCTCTCGAGCT
>JBKJSM010000014.1:0-22507 GCA_046594445.1 Gaiellaceae bacterium
GTGATCCCGACCCCGCAGGTCGACTGGCTCGCTCTCTCGCCGACCCTCGCGCTTCTCGGCGCGTCCGGCGTGGCGCTGCTCGGGAGCGTGCTCGTCCCCTGGTGGATGCGGCGCGGCTTCACCGCCTTGGTCGCCTTCGCCGGCTTCGTCACCGCGGGTGTCTTCGCCGCGATCGTCTTCGACCAGAGCGCGGAGAGCCGGACGCTCTTGTCCGAGTCGTTCACGCGCGACCGGCTCGGCGCGCTTGCTGCGATCATCGTCGCGGGGGCGGGTGCGCTGACCGTCCTCGTCTCCTGGGGCGAGAACCGGCGCGATCACGCCGGCGAGTACTACGCGCTCCTCGCCGCCGCAGGCGCGGGGATGGTGTTCTTCGTCACGGCCGGGAATCTGATGACGCTCTTCCTCGGGCTCGGGTGGTTCTCGATCGCGCTGTACATCCTCTGCGCGCTCGACACCCACCGCGAGACTTCGCTGGAGGCGGGGCTCAAGTACCTGATCGTCGGCGGCTTCGGCTCCGCGATCCTGCTCTTCGGCTCCGCGCTCGTCTACGGCGCGACCGGGGAGCTCGGCTTCTCCGAGATCGCGGCCGCGAACGCGGGTGGCGACGTCCTGCTGCTGGCCGGGCTCGCGATGCTGATCGCCGGGCTCGCGTTCAAGGCTTCCGCGGCGCCGTTCCACATGTGGACGCCCGACGTCTACGAGGGCGCGCCTACGTCGGTGACCGCGTTCATGTCGGCCGCGACCAAGGTGGCCGCGCTCGTCCTGACGCTGCGCATCCTCGTCGTCGCCTTTCCGGGAGAGGAGCACCTCTGGACGATCGCGATCGCGGTGATCGCCTGCGTCTCGCTCGCGGTCGGAAACCTGGCCGCGCTCGCGCAGCGGAACGTCAAGCGGCTGCTGGCCTACTCCTCCGTCTCGCACGCGGGCTTCATGCTGATCGCGATCGCCGCGAACAGCGAGCTCGGCGGCCGGGCGCTCCTTTACTACCTGATTCCCTACGGTGCGATGTCGATCGGCTCCTTCGCGGTGGTCGCGGCGCGCGAGCGCGAGCTGGGGGCGCCGGTGACGCTCGACAACCTCGGTGGCATGGGCTGGGAGCGGCCCTTCCTCGGGATCGCGATGTGGGTCTTCATGCTCGGCTTCATGGGCATGCCGCTGACCGGCGGCCTGGTCGGCAAGCTCTATGTCTTCTCTGCCGCCTATGAGGCCGGCCTCTGGTGGCTCGTTGTCGCCGGGGTGATCGCGACGGCGATCTCGCTCTACTACTACCTCGGCGTGGTCCGGGCGCTCTATATGCGGCCGGCAGCGGCGCTTCGGCCGGCGGTTGCAGGTGGCTCGCCGCCACGCGATCCGCTGCTCGCCTCGGCCGTCTTCGCCTCGGTGGTGGTCACCGTCGGCTCGTTCTTCGCCGTGCAGCCGCTGATCGAGCTCGCGCGAGACGCGGCTGCCTCGCTCCCCTTCTAGCGCCTACTTGGCGCGGAAGGCCGCCAGCAACCGCTCGCGCGGGACGGACGCGGTCGCTGTCAGCAGCGTCTGCACCGCGTAGAGCGCCAGGCACGCGACGATCGCGGTGACGCCGATCGCGGGCGGTGCGCCGTCGGTGAGGAGCGGCGCGCGCACCGCGGTTCCGAGCAGGACGCACGGCAGCACCAGCGCCGAGAGCGCTGCGACGGCGCGGTCGTGCGGAGCCGCCGCGGTGCCGTCGAGCACCTCGCCGAGCGCGGCGAGCGCGGCGATCGCGACGACGGGCACGGCGCCGACGAGGAGGTAGTAGGCGAGGCCGTGCTCGCCGGCGGCATCCGCCAAGGCGCCGCCGAGGACGAGCGAGATGGAGAGAAGGCGCATGGTCATGCGCTTGATGTTCGCCGCCACGGCGGACGGTCCTTTAGATTTCAGTCATGAGCAGAACACTCACCTGGCTCGGGCATGCGGCCTTCCGCATCGACACCCCGGGCGGCAAGCGCATCTACGTCGATCCCTTCCTGAACGGCAACCCGAAGTGCCCGGAGAACGAGCAGCAGCCGGAGCGCGTGGACGCGATCTTCCTCACGCACGGACACGGCGATCACGTCGGCGACACGGTCGCGCTCTGGCAGAAGCACTCCTGCCCGGTCGTCGCGCAGGTCGAGCTGCGGGGCTGGCTCGGCCGCCAAGGCGTCGAGATGAACATGGGGCACGCGGCGAACAAGGGCGGGACAGTCGACGTAGACGGCGTCAAGGTCACGTTCACTCACGGCAACCACTCGTCGAGCGCCGACGACGGAACCTACCTCGGCGAGTCCTGCGGGCTCGTGATCGAGCTCGAGGATGGCTACAAGCTCTACTTCGCCGGCGATACGAACGTCTTCGGCGACATGTCGCTGATCGCCCGGATCTACGAGCCCGACATCGTCGTGCTGCCGATCGGCGATCACTTCACGATGGGCCCGCGCGAGGCAGCCGTTGCGCTCGAGCTGCTCGGCGCCAAGCGCTGCGTGCCGAGCCACTACGGCACTTTCGGGCTCCTCACTGGCACACCGGAGCAGCTGCGAGAGCTGGCGCCGAACGTTCAGATTGACGCGCCGGAGCCCGGGGGAACGGTCCAGCTGTGAGGGAGCGCTGGTTCGGGGCGAGCGGCCGGCGCGTGCCCGAGCTCGCGCTGGAGGGGTCGATCGACATCGGAGGGGCGCTCGTGCTCGACGATGTCATGGACGACGCCCGCCTGCGCGAGGCGCATGCGCAAGGGACGCCCGTCGTCGTGCGAGCGGCCACGCCCGAGGAGATCAAGGCGGCGCTCGCCCGGCCGGAGGTCGCGAGCGTGCTCGTCCCGTCGGAGGACCTGCTCACCGTCGATCTCACCGCGCTCACCTATGGCTAGGCCGGTAGCGACCTTCTCGCTGGTGGCGTGCGACCTCGACCGCGGCCAATGGGGTGTCGCCGTCGAGTCCAAGTTCCTCGCCGTCGGATCGATCGTTCCGTCGGCGGAGCCGCACGCGGGCGCGGTGGCGACGCAGTCCTACGCGAACCCGCGCTATGGCCCCGACGGGCTCGCCCTCTTGCGGCAGGGCCTCTCCGCCGAGGAGGTCGTGCGCCGGCTGACCGACGCGGACGAGGGGCGCGAGGAGCGGCAGCTCGGCGTCGTCGACGCCGCCGGGGGCGCTGCGACTTTCTCCGGCTCGGCCTGCCACGAGTGGGCGGGTGGGCGAACCGGGGCCGGGTACGCCGCGCAAGGGAACCTGCTTGTGTCCG
The DNA here is from genome assembly GCA_046594445.1 of Gaiellaceae bacterium. Classification (GTDB taxonomy): domain Bacteria; phylum Actinomycetota; class Thermoleophilia; order Gaiellales; family Gaiellaceae; genus Gaiellasilicea. The sequence continues at coordinate 3,229 of JBKJSM010000014.1, forward strand.
GAGATACCGTCGCCGCGCTCGCGGAGACGTTCGAGGCGGCGACGGGCTCGCTGGTCGAGCGACTGCTCGAGGCTCTCGCGGCCGGGCAGGCGGCCGGAGGTGACCGCCGCGGCCAGCAGTCCGCCGCGGTGCTCGTCGTCCAGCGCGACGGGGGCTACGCAGGGCTCTCGGACAGCGTCGTCGACCTGCGGGTGGACGACCACGAGACGCCGATCGAGGAGCTGCGCCGCCTCTACGGCCTCCACGACCGGCTCTTCGGCAAGACTCCCCGCGACGAGTGGCTGCCGATCGACGACGAGCTGCGCGCCGAGATCGACGAGCGCGTGGGCAAGCTCGGGTTCGAGAGCCTCGGCGACTGGGCCGGGGCCGTGAACCTGGAGGAGCGCCTCGACGGCGAGGACGAGATCGACCCGATCGTGCTGAGCGAGCTGAGGAGGCGGCGGTGAAGGGATACGAGGTCGCGAACCTGACCGGCGTCGAGTCGGTCAAGGGCCCCGGAACGCTGCGCTCCAGAAGTGGGCCGACGCGGACGAGGATCTGGCGGCGCTACGCGTCGCCCGGGAGTCGTAGGCCGGCAGCCCGCTCGCGGAGCGCGGGCACGGGGTCGGCCTCCGGCCGCGCGACCACGAGCACGGCCCCGTAGCCGTCGCCGGCCAGCGCGCCGACGAGGAGCTCGAGGCCGAGCGCCAGCGCGAACGCCTTGTGTGCCTGCCCGCCGCCGAAGGGAACGAGCTGCTCTGGGCTCGCGACGCCGCGCAGCACGTCGCCGTAGGTGACGGCGCCCATCGAGACGTCGGCGACGAGCGGCTTGCCGTCCGAGCTCGGGATCGCAATCGTCAGCGGGTTCGTCCCCGCGAGCGGCTCACCCCCGTCCGGGTGGGCGAGGCGAGCGGGAGAGGTGGCGGTGAGCGCCGCAACCAGACCGCCGTCCGCGAGCCGCCGCGCGTACCAGCCAAGCGCCCCCGTGGGGAAGCAGTTCGACGCGACGACGATGCGGGCGTGCGGGGGCGGGTCGGCGAGCTGGGCGTCGCAAATCGCGGCGAGCGTCAGGTAGCCGAGTGCGCCGTCGCCCTCCCAGCGCTCGTAGCCGGGCTCCACGAGCAGCCGCTTCGGCTGCGCGTCAGGCTGCAGCCCCGGCAGCGTCTCGAGCCAGTCGATGCGGCTGAGCCCGTGGCCGAGCTTGCCTCGCGACTCCGCGTCCAAGAAGTGCGCCGCGAGCGTTGCCGCGTCCGCCGGAGAGAAGCCCAGCGCGGCGATGCGCTCCTTAGGCAGCACGGCTTGGATGGGCGAGCTCGCGGAACTCGAGCGTCGGCCAGCCGCGCTCACGGGCGATCCGCCGCAGCTTCCGGTCGGGGTTGACCGCGACGGGATTACCGACTGCCTCGAGGAAGGGCAGGTCGGTGTGACTGTCGGAATACGCGGTCGAGGCGGCGAGGTCGAGGTCCTCCCGCTCGGCGAGCTCGCGGATCGCGTCCGCCTTCCCCTCGCCATGGGCACCCCGGAGCGAGCGGCCGGTGTAGACGCCGTCGACGATCTCGCAGGTGGAGCCGATCGCCCCGTCGAAACCAAGCTCGCGCGCGAGCTCCTCGACGATCTCCTGCAGCGTGGCGGAGACGATGTAGACGGGCTCGCTGTGCTCGCGGTGGCGCGCGACCAGGTGGAGCGGCTCCTGGTAGACGAGTGGCTTCAGGATCGGTTCCATCGCGTCCGCGACGAGCGCGCGCAGCTCCTCCACCCGGAGCCCCTTAAGGATCATCAGGCCGTCCTCCGCCGCCTTCCGCACCGTCTCGGCACCCGCGCCGCGGGCGGCGAAGAGGAGCTGCCAGGCTGCCGCTTTCGCCAGCTGTCCGCGCCCGATCACGCCGTGCTCGCGGAACGGCCCGGCCAACGCGAGCGCGCTCGAGCGCCGCAGCAGCGTGCGATCGAGGTCGAAGAAGGCGGCCGCTCTCATCGTTCCGGCCTCCGCGCTCCTACGAGAGGATAGGGAGCGGCTTGCGGATCGCGGCGGGACGCGCGGCCAGGACCGCTTCGGCGATCGCCACGATCGCTCGAGCCGACACGGAGTCAGGATCGGCCTCGACGACGGGCGTGCCCGCGTCGCCGGCCGCGCGGAGCGCTGCATCCAGAGGCACGCTTCCGAGCAGTGGCACGCCGAGCTCGTCGGCGAGCTTCGCGCCCCCGCCGGCGCCGAACATCTCGCCGGTCATGTTCTCGACCACCCCAATCAGCTTCTGGCCCGTCTTCTGCGCCATCACGGCCGCGCGCGAGGCGACCTCCTGCGCGAGCGGCTGCGGCGTCGTCACGACGAGCACCTCGGCGCGTGGTAGGAGCTGTCCGAGCGAGATTGCCATGTCCCCCGTCCCCGGCGGCATGTCGATCACGACCGTGTCGAGCTCGCCCCAGTAGACATCGGAGATGAACTGCTCGAGCGCCTTGTGCAGCATCGGCCCGCGCCACATCACCGGCGCGTTGTCGTCGAGGAAGTTGCCGATCGAGATCAGCTTCATCCGTCCGCGCACGGGCGGAACGATCATCTTGTCGACCACGATCGGCCGCTGGTGGACGCCGAGCATGTGCGGGATCGAGTGGCCGTAGATGTCCGCGTCGATCACTCCGACCGACTGGCCGATGCCGTCGAGCGCCGCCGCGAGGTTCACGGTCAGAGAGGACTTGCCGACGCCGCCTTTGCCGCTCGCGACAGCGATCACGCGCGTACGCGGGTCGAGCGAGATCGATTTCTCGGGTCGGCCGCCCCGGAGCTTGGTCGTTAGCGCGGCCTTCTCGTCGGGGCTCATCACGTCGAAGCGGAGCTCGACCCGGTGAACTCCGGGCAGCGTGCCGATGTGCTCGGCGACCTGGTTCTGGAACGAGTCGCGCAGCGGGCAGCCGGCGACGGTGAGCGCGATCGTGACGGTGACGTTCGCGCCGTCGATCACGACGTCGCGCACCATGTCGAGCTCGGTCACCGGCTTGCGCAGCTCGGGATCGATCACGTTCTCGAGTGCGCGGAGGACGGCGTCTCGGTCGATGCTCACGCCTTCAGCTTAGCTACCCGAACTTGCGGTCACTGCTTGTCGGCACCTATAAACAGGCGAATGAAGTGGGTGTGGCTTTCACGATTTGAGCGTCTACCCAAGGAGTGGGTTTACCGAGTCTTGCTTCCTGACGAGTCGGTACGCGTCCATACGACTCGCCTCCGTCCGCCCACTGCCGGAGAAGAGTTCTCACTCGACGGTCGGAAGGTGCAGGTCGAGTGGTCTCGCGTTTACCACACTCACTTGTTCAGGGAAGTAGAGCCCACTTGGTGGCGTCGGGGTAACAAGCAGTGCGATGTCAAGGTTGTCTACGTCGACGACGACGAAGGCGACGAGGACTTCATGGACAGGCGGGGGTAGAGCCAGCGCGAGCCGACGCAACCTACGCGGTAAGTGCGGCCTCGAGCGTCCGGCACAGCTCCGTCGTTCCCGCTGCGACGACGCGTGAACGTCCGAGCAGGTCGAGCGGCGCGGCGTTGAACGGGGGATCCTCGAAGAGGTCGATCGCGAGGCCGCACTCCCGGACGAGCAGCTGGCCGGCGGCGATGTCGACCGAGCGCGCGGGCTTGAGCGAGCAGACAGCGTCGACGCGGCCCGCGGCGAGGTGGCAGAGCGAGAGCGCGAGCGAGCCCATGATCCTCAGGCGGTGGGCGCTGCCGACCATCGCGGCGGCGCGCTCGGCCACCTCGGCCGTGGTCGTCGCCTCGAACGAGAGGATCTCGATCTCGTCCTTCGGCCGGATCGCTCCGAGCCGGTCGCCGTTCAGGAACGCGCCCTTGCCGCGCTCGGCGGTCCACTCCTCGCCGGTGCCGAAGTCGTAGACGTAGCCGAAGACGACGTCGCCCATCGTCTCGCCCTCCGCCACCGCGAGCGACAGCGAGAAGAAGGGGATGTCGCGCTTGGCGTTCAGGGAGCCATCGATCGGGTCGACGACGACGCGCCAGGGCTTGCCGGAGCCGAAAACGCGCTCGCCGAGCTCCTCGGAGATGAGCGTGAAGTCCTCGTCGAGCGCCTCGAGCCGGTGCACGACGGCGGTCTCGGCGGCCGCGTCGATCGCGGTCGTGTCGTCCCCGCCCTCGCCGGTGGCGAGCACGGGCTCCCGCTCGACGCGGGTCGGCAGCTCGCCGAGCACGCGGCGGATGTCCCCGACTGCCTCCCGGCAGACCTCCAGCCATGGCGTCACAGCGGGTGAAAGAGCAGGCCGGAGATCAGCTTGGGGAAGAAGTAGGTCGTCTTCTGGGGCAGCACCTCGCCGCGGCGGGCATAGGCGAACACGTCCTCGATCCGCGTCGGCCGCAGCAGGTACGCGACCGCCGCCTCGCCCTCGCGCACCCGCCGCTCGGCCTCCTTGGCATCGGCGGTGTAGGAGATCCCTTCGTGGCCGAGCGTGTCCACGAGCTGCACGTCGAGCAGGCCTTCCGGCCCGTGGACGACGCGGGAGCCTTCACGGGTGACCTCGGTCACCTCGGCGCCTCCGTTCGTGTCGCTCTCGAGCCGTTTGGGCTCGGTGAAGAGGCGATGGGTGGGGAAGATCTCGAGCCCCGGATCCTCCGTCGAGACGAGCACGACGAGCATCTGCGCGCTCGCGGGCGTCCCCTCCTCATGGCTGTAGGTGACCGCAGTCTCGTAGCGGTGGTGGCCGTCCGCGATCAGGAGCTGCTTGTCGTCGAAGGCGCGGACGACGCCCGGATCGTCGATCCGCCACAGGTTCGCGCCCTCGACCTGCAGGTCGGGCTCGCGGTCGGGGCGCTCCAGCGGCGCCGGCCCGTCGTAGAGGAGGAAGATCGGCTCGAGCTGGACGCGCGTCGCGCGCAGGAGCCGCAGCCGTCCCTCCTTTGGCCCGTTGTGCGTGCGCTCGTGCGGCAGCACCGTGCCTGTCTCGTAGGGCTCCACCTTGAGCGAGGCGACGATGCCGAAGCGGCGGCGGGCGACGCCGTCGGGGCCGACATAGTCCTGTTCGAGCGCCCAGACCGCAGGCGGCTCCTCGACAAGGATGCCGCTCGAGCGCCATTCCTCGAGGTCGTGCGCGGCCTGCTCCTCGGAGTCGGGGAGTGTCAGCCGGACGACGTTGTGCGGGCTGCGAGCGAGAAGCTCCTCGCGCTGCTCGGGGGAGATCACGTCGTACGGCGGCGCGACGAGCGTCTCGAGCGGCCCGGCCGCCGCCTCGTCGTAACGCAGGGCGCGAAAGGGCTTGACGACGGCCATCGCGGGCGAGCGTACCAACAGCCCCTCCGCCTAGACTCAGCGGATGAGCACGATCAGCGAGCTCGCGGCCGACCGGACGGTCGAGGGCGTCTACGCCGTCGCGCGCAAGCAGCGGCGCACCACCCGCAAGGGCGCGCCCTACCTCGTGCTCGAGCTCGTCGACCCGACCGGCCGGATCGAAGGCCGGATCTGGAACGACGTCGAATTGCTCGACGGCCGCTTCGCGGAGGGCGACGCGGTGCGGGTGCTCGGACGCGTCGAGAGCTTCGACAACCGCCTCCAGCTGGAGATCCGCTCCGTCGAGGCGACAGACACCGATCCGGCCGGGCTCGCGCCGCAGATGCGCCGGGACGCGGACGAGCTGGACGGCTTCCTCGAGTTCATGGCCGGAGAGCTCACGCACGCCGGTCTCACGGGGGTCGTGGGACAGTTCGTCGGCGACGCGGAGATTAGGAAGGCGCTGCGCGAGCTTCCCGCCGCCGAGAGCCACCACTCCTATGCCGGCGGCCTGCTCGAGCACACCGTCGGCGTTGCGACGCTCGCCCGCGAGACCGCGCAGCTCCATCCGCGCCTGCGCTCCGACCTGCTGCTCGCTGCGGCACTCCTGCACGACGTCGGCCGGGTGACCGAGCTCGGCCGCGGTCCCTCCTTCCGGCCCACCGAGGAGGGACGGCTGCTCGGCCACGTCCATCTCGGCCTACGGTCGATCGAGGCGCGCGCCAAGGGTCTCGACGCGGACGTACGCGCCGAGCTCCTGCACGCCGTCGCCTCCCATCACGACCGCAATGCAGCGCGAACCGCCGAGGCGGCCGTCCTCTACCACGCGAACCAGCTCGACGCCGTCGCGGCGACCCGGCCCGTAGGCGACTAGTGCTTGCCATAGCCCTTGCACTCGGCGCGAGCCTCGCGTGGGGGTTCGGCGACTTCCTCGGCGGGTTGAAGTCGCGGACGCTGCACGTCCTGACGGTGCTGGCGATCTCTCAGGCGGCCGGGCTCGCAGCCGTGCTCGTCTGGCTCGCCTTCGCGGGCGACGCTGTCCCGGGTTGGAACTCGCTCGCACTGGCTGCGGCGGGGGGTGCGGGCGGCTGCCTCGGTATCGCCGCTCTCTACCGCGGGATGGCGATCGGTGCGATGGGGATCGTGGCGCCGGTCTCGGGGCTGGCCGCTGCGATCCCGTTCACGGTCGGCGTCGTCTCGGGCGAGCGCCCCAGCGCAATCCAGGTTGGCGGCATCCTCCTCGCGCTCGGCGGCGTCGCGCTCGCCTCGCGGGAGCCGGCCGAGTTTGGCGGCGGGCGGGCAGCCGGAATCGGCCTGGCGCTCGTCGCCGCGGTCGGGTTCGGGCTCTATTTCGCGCTGATCGACCGGGCAGCCGAAGAAAGCGTCCCCTACGCAGTCGCGACGGCGCGAGCCACGTCGATTCTCCTCGCTCTCGCGGCGGCGCTCGCCGTCGGCGCCTCGCTGCGCCCGTCGCGTGGCCAGTTGCCGGTGCTCGTCGTGGTCGGTCTCTGCGACGTCGGCGCAAACGTGCTGTTCGCGCTCGCGACGACGCGCGGCTTCCTCAGCATCGTCTCCGTGCTCTCGTCGCTCTATCCGGTCGTGACGGTCGCCCTTGCCGCGCTCGTCCTCCACGAGCGGATCGCCCCGGCGCAACGTCTCGGAGTCGCCGGCGCGTTCGCCGGCGCCGCCCTGATCACCGCCGGCTAGACGTTGAAGCGGATGTTCAGGACGTCGCCGTCCTGAACCTCGTACGTCTTGCCCTCGAGCCGCTGCGTCCCCCGCTTGGACGCCTCCGCGTGCGATCCCGCCTCGAGCAGGTCGTCGGTCAGGATCGTCTCGCAGCGGATGAAGCCTCGCGCAATGTCGGAGTGGATCGACGCGGCCGCCTCGAGCGCCGTCTGTCCGCGGCGGAGCGTCCAGGCGCGCGTCTCCTTCTCGCCTGCGGTGAAGAACGTGATCAGATCGAGCGAGTCGCGCAGCCGCCGCACCACCTCGTCGAGCGCCGAGGGTCCTTCGCGGTACTCCGCTGCGTCCGCCTCCGACATCTCGGCCAGCTCGGCCTCGAGCTGCAGGTCGATCCCGCCCGGGCCGTTCTCGACCGCGATCAACGGCTTTGTCGTCAGCGGCTCGAGCTCCTCCGGCAGCTCGCCGCCGAAGTCCCGCAGCGTCTTTCCCGCATCGAGATGCGCGAGCAGGGCCTGTAGCTGCTCGACCTCCTTGCGCAACGACGCGTCACCCGATTTTGCCTGCTTCTCGACTCGCTCGAGCCGCCGCTCGACGTGGTCGCGGTCGGCGACCAGCAGCTCGAGCTCGAGCGTCTCGAGGTCGCCCGCCGGAGCGGCGCCCTCGGAGAAGCCGTCGGCGACGGCCAGGATCGCGTCGACCTGACGCAGCCCGCCGAGTAGGGCCGGACCGGTTCCCGGCACGTCGACTACGCGGATCGTCGCGGGCGTGATCTTCTTGGCACCGACGAGCGCGGCGAGCCGCTCGAGCCGGTCGTCCGCGATCGAGGCCATGCCGACGTTCTCCTTGCCGAAGCCGCCGCCGCCCGTGCCGGTGAGCGCGGAGAAGAGCGTGGTCTTGCCCGCCCCCGGAAGGCCGACGATCCCGACCTCCAGTGCCACCTAGTCCCCTTTGCCGGTCGAAATCTGCTTCTGGAGCGAGACGAGGGCGCGGTGCTGAAGCGACTTGATCGCACCCTCGGTCTTGTCGAGGATCGTGGCCGCCTCTGCGTTCGAGAAGTTGAAGACGAACTTGAGCGTCAGCACCTGCTGCTGCTCCTGCGAGAGCGAGTCGATCAACTCGAGCATCGACTGCCGCCCGATCGACTGGAACGCCTCGTCCTCGGCCGATCGCTCCTCGGAGCCGATCGGCTCGGGAACCTCCTCCTCCGGCTGCCAGCGGCGGTTCGCGCGGAAGTGATCCATCGAGAGGTTGTGCGCGATCCGAAAGAGCCACGCCGAGAAGGGCGCCGACTGGAAGCGGAACTTTCCGATCGACTCGAGCATGCGCAGGAAGGTCTGCGTGGTTAGGTCCTCGGCATCGTGCCGGTTGCCCACCGTCATGTGGAGGTAGCTGTAGATCCGGTCGAAATGGATCAGGTACAGCTCTTCGAGCGCGGCACGGTCACCCTGCTGCGCGCGCTCGACGAGCTTGCGGATCTCCGCGCCCGACGGCCCTCTCTGCGTCGCCTCGCTCATCCGAAAAGCCTGCCCCGCCGCCTAGATCCCGAACCCGACGCGCGACTCGCGCGCGTAGCGCTTCATGAAGAGGACGCGCGAGAGCACGACCGTGTAGCGGCCGTCGGACGAGTCGAGCATCACGGTGCCGCCTGCCTCCGTGGCGAGCGAGCGCTCGAGCTCGTCGGCGCCGTGGACGGTGACGAGCGTGCTCAAGACCGCGCCGCCCTCGAACGAGAGCTCGACGCGCACTGAATCCGGATCAACCACGAGAAACCACCTCTGTCAGGACGCCGTGCACGGCGTCGGGATGGATGAAGGCAACCTCGAGCCCGAAGAGGCCCTGCCGCGGCGTCTCATCGATCAGCTGCGCTCCGTCGCCGGCGAGCGAGTCGAGCGCCAGCCGCAGGTCAGCCACCTCGTAGGCGACGTGGTGCATGCCCGGCCCGCGCGAGGCGAGGAATCGGCCGACCGGCGACTCGTCGCCGAGCGGCGCCAGCAGCTCGACCCTGCCGGAGCCGATCAGCACCGCCGCAGCCTCCACTCCCTGATCCTCGACGACCGCGCGATGCTCCAGCTGGGCGTCGAACAGCCGCCCATAGCTCGCGAGCGCCTCGTCCAGGTCGCGGACGGCGACGCCGACGTGATGGATGCCGCGTGCGACCACGGCAGCGATGCTAGCTCCTTGCGCAAGATGGGCATCCGCGAAAGCGGATGCCCATCGCGCGAAAACCCCTGAAGGGGCCGCTTCGCGGCCCGGGCGCTCGTCTCGTCTAGCTCTCCGCGGCCGAAATTGCGCGCACGGTTCCGATCGTCTCGGAGGCCCGCGACTCCGGCTCGACGTCCGCGAGCAGCAAATTCATCTCCTCGCGCACGAGCGTCTCCTTCTCGAGCAGCGCCTGTGCGAGACGGTCGAGCGCGCGGCGATGCTTCTCGAGCAGCCGCTGCGCCTCCTCGTAGGCGTGGTCGGTGAGACGTGCCTGCTCGGAGTCGCGCAGCCGTTTCGTCTCCTCGGAGAGCGCATAGTTGTCGGCCCGCATCGTCCTCGAAGGCGACGCCTCGGACATGCCGTATTCGAAGACCATCGCGCGGGCGAGATCGGTGACGCGTTCGAGGTCGTTCGCCGCGCCGTTCGTGATCCGGCCGAAGACGACCTGCTCCGCGGCACGCCCGGCGAGGAAGACCTTCATCAGGTCGATGAACTCCTCCCGTGTGTGCAGGTAGCGGTCCTCGGAGGGCATGTTCAGCGTGTAGCCGAGCGCAAGCCCGCGGGAGATGATCGTCACCTTCTGGGCCGGGAAGAGGCCGCCCATCATGTGGGACATCAGCGCGTGGCCGGCCTCGTGGTAGGCGAGGATGCGCTTCTCTTTCTCGGAGACGACGCGCCGCTGCTGGAGGCCGGCGACGATGCGCTCCATCGCGCCCTCGAAGTCCTCCATCAGGATCGTCGTCCGCTCCTCGCGCCCGGCGAAGATCGCGGCCTCATTGCAGAGGTTCGCAAGGTCGGCGCCCGTGAGGCCGGAGGTCTGGCGGGCGATCATGGCGAGCTCGACCCCGTCGGCGAGCGGCTTGCCGCGCGTGTGCACGCGCAAGATCTCCTCGCGTCCGGTCAGATCGGGCGGGCTGACGAGCACCTGCCGGTCGAAGCGGCCGGGGCGGAGCAGTGCGGGGTCAAGGTCCTGCAGACGGTTGGAGGCGCCCATCACGATCACCTGCGCGCCGTCGTCGAAGCCGTCCAGCTCGACGAGCAGCTGGTTCAGCGTCTGGTCGTGCTCGCGGTTGAAGCTGCCGCCGGCCCGCGCCGTGCCGACCGCGTCGAGCTCGTCGATGAAGACGATCGCGGGCGAGTTCTTGCGGGCCTCTTCGAAGAGCTTGCGGATCCGGGAGGCGCCAAGGCCGGCGAACATCTCGACGAACGCGGAGGCGCTCTGGGAGTAGAACTTCGCACCGGACTCCTTGGCGACGGCCTTCGCGAGCAGCGTCTTGCCGGTGCCGGGCGGGCCGTAGAGGAGGATGCCTTTGGGGACGCGGGCGCCGAGGCGCTGGAAGCGCTTCGGGTAGCGCAGGAAGTCGACGACCTCCCGCAGCTCCGCCTTTGCCTCGTCCACGCCTGCGACGTCGTCCCAGCTCACCGACGAGCTGGAGCTCGCCTCGAGCTTCGCGGGCTTCGTGCGCGGCATGTACTGGAGCGTCCGCCAGAGCAGATAGATGATCAGGCCGAAGAAGACGAGCGGGAGCCAGGTCAGCGTGTACTGACCGATCGTGTCGAGCCATCCCCCTAGATTCGGCATTCCCATCCCCTATCGGCAGCCCGCGGCGCGGGCTGTAGAAACTACCGCCGCACTCCCAGGATGGTCGCCTTTCCCGGAGCCGTCAAGACCTCCGTTGCCACGAGCTCGGGATGACCGAGCCAGAAGTCACGCACGGGATCGGGTCCCGGGCGGTCGGGCGTGAGGTCGTCCAGCACCGCGATCCCGCCCGGGGACAGCAGCCCGACGACGAGCTCGCCGTCTTCCCGCGGGCGCTCCTGCTTGGCCGCGTCGAAGAAGACGAGGTCAAACGGAGCCTCAGGGGGCAGCAGCTCGCGCCAGTCGCCCATGAGCACGTGGACGTTCGGGTCGTCGGCAAAGAGAACTGTCACGGCGGCCGCTCGTGCCTCGTCCCGCTCGGCCGTGAAGAAGACCGTCTGGGGTGGCAGCGCCGAGACGATCCACGCCGCGCCGACTCCCGTCCCCGTTCCGATCTCCGCCACCCGCTTCCGGCCTCGTGCGGCCGCGAGCACGTGCAGGAGCCGGCCGACGTCCTCCGTGCACGACCGCTCGAAGCCGAGCTCCGCGGTGAGCGCAAGCGCTCTCTCGACAAGCGGCGGAACCACGTTCCTACACTAGCGTCGTGGCCGAGCCGCTCCCGCTGCCCCCGCACTGGAACCCGGATCGCGTCGGCGAGGTCTGGCGGATCGACTACGCCGAGCGCTTCGCCGACGCGGAGCACTGGCGCAAGCAGCACGGCATCGCCCCGGTCGCCGACGACCGCCTCCGGGTCGCCCTCGTGGTCGTCGACATGCAGAACACGTTCTGCACGCCCGGCTTCGAGCTCTTCGTCGCAGGCCGAACGGGGACGGGCGCGCTCGACGACTCCCGCCGGCTCTGCGAGTTCATCTACGGCAACCTCGGCGCGCTGACGCAGATCGTGCCGACGCTGGACACCCATCAGGCGCTCCAGATCTTCCATCCCATCCTGCTCGTGGACGCGGAGGGCCGTCACCCCGAGCCCTTCACGCAGGTCACCGCCGACGACGTCGAGGCCGGCCGCTGGCGGATCAGCGCTCCCGCCGCGAACGGCCTCGGGCTCGATCCCGACTACGCCGCCGAGCACCTGCGCCACTACACGCGGACGCTCGCGGAAGGTGGCAAGTTCGGCCTTACGGTCTGGCCGTTCCACGCGATGCTGGGTGGGATCGGCTACGCACTCGTCTCCGCCGTCGAAGAGGCGCTCTTCTTCCACGCCACCGTGCGCTACGCGCAGCACGACTTCCAGCCGAAGGGGGACAACCCGCTCACCGAGCACTACTCGATGCTCGGGCCCGAGGTGGAGTTCGATCTCGAGGGAGAGCCGCTCGGCAAGCGCAACCACCCGCTTGTCGAGCGGCTGCTGCAGTACGACGCCGTCGTGATCACGGGCGAGGCGAAGAGCCACTGCGTCGCGTGGACGATCGAGGACCTGCTCGGCGATCCGAACGTCACCGAGCGCGGGCTGGAGGAGAAGGTCTATCTGCTCGAGGACTGCACCTCGTCCGTCGTCGTGCCGGGCGCAGTCGACTACACCGACGAGGCCGACGCCGCGTTCGCGCGCTTCGCCGAGTCGGGCGCCCATCTCGTCCGGTCGGACACGCCGATGAACGAGTGGCCGGGGGTGATCGGCGAGTCGCTCGCCTAGCTGACGAGCTCGAGCCGCTCGTTCGGCCGGAAGCGCCGGCCGACCTTGGCGGAGGAGCGGCCGTCGGTCATGACGATGTCCGCGGTGAAGTCGTTCTGCCCGCGGATCAGCGACGAGCCCACACCGTAGGCGTCCACCGGTACCGCCTTCCGCTCGAACTCTTCGATCTTCTCGACCGTAAAGCCCCCGGAGGCGACGATCCGAACCCGTTCGAAGCCGTCCGCGTCGAGGGCGTCCCGCACCTTGCGGACGAGCCGCTCGTTGACGCCGCGCGGGTCGAAATCGCCCATCTCGTCCCACAGCGAGCGGTCGACCAACTGCCCGGAGGTGTCGAGCCTGACGCCCCAGAGGCGCGGACCGAGCGCTCGGGCGACCTCCAGCGATGTACGGACGGAGTCGTTCTCGAAGTCGACGAGCACGACGATATTCATGTCCTCGGGCGCCCACTCGGCGAACTTCGTCGCCGCGAGCACCGTGTTGCCGCCATAGGAGGCGATCAGCGCGTGCGGGACCGTGCCGACGCCGCGGCCGCCCCACCAGGACGCCTGCGCGTCGGAGGTGACGCCGATCTCGGCGCCGACCATCGCGCCGGCGACGTAGGCCGCATAGCCGTCGCCGGTCTGCACGCGGTGGTGGTCGTGCCGCGCGGGCATGAAGATGATCGGCTTGCCGTGCGCCGCCTCGACGACGCGCGCGGTGTTCGTCGAGATCAGCGTGCGCCGCGTCAGGACGCCGAGGTAGACGGTCTCGAGGTGCGCGAAGAGCGTGTAGTCGCCCTCGATCGTCATCACGCTCTCCCACGGCTCGATCCGGTCGCCATCGTGCAGCGCGTGAACCGTGAGCCCGTCCCAGTCGTCGGAGCAGAGCTTCAACACGGCGATCGCCTCGTCGGCGCCGCCGAGCATCGCGTGGTTGCGCTGAAAGACCTGCATGACGACGCGGGGGCGGCGGTCGTCGCGGAGTAGCGTCTCGCGCGTGTGGTTGAAGTACGCGTCGGTGTAGTACCCCTCGCGCATCTTCTCGACCGGGAGGTCGAAGACCTCCGGCGGGAGGCGGTTCGGCCTAGCCCGCTGCTCTGTCGCCATCTCGGGCGCCATCTTCGAGCTCCAGACAGGCCGCGAGCGCCGCCTCGGCGACCTCGAGCTGCGCCGCCGACGGCTCGGCGGTCGAGATCCGGTGCTGCAGCTCGTGGCCAGGCCGGGCAAGGGCCCTGGCCAGCGGGTGACGGGGATTCCGGGTCATCCAGCCGAAGACCTCGACAGCCGCGCCGACGGCGCCGATCGACGTCACGACCCTCGCCGGGCGGCGGATCTGCGCAGGCGCCCGGGCGGCTAAGACGTTCCCCACGGCCGAGGCGGCGAGCAGCGGCCCGATCAGGTGCGAGCCGCAGCGCTCGTGCTCCTTCGCACGCTTCTCGCCGTGCTCGTAGCTCCCGATCGAGACGTGCTCCGCGCCGTGATAGGCCGCGAGCTCGCCGCCGCGCATCGCCAGCACGGCCGGGGCGAGCGAGAGCGCGCCGGACAGAAGCTCGCGGGCGGCGTCCCCGAGCCGGTTCGACCTGCGGACGACCTGGACGGTGACGACGCTCGCAAGCATGGCGGCGAGTACGCTCCGGCGCTCGAACGGGAGCCGCGCCTCCGGGAGGCGGCGGCGCAGATCCGGGATGATCGCGAACGATTCCGCCAGGCGCAGCGGCCCGCGCAGAAACGGCTGCTGGATCCGTGACGCGAGCAGCCGCTTGCGCGCCGAGGCGACCTTGATCTCGCCGCTCTCGGTGCGGATCGCGCATGCCCAGGAGCGCGGCCCGTGCACGAGTACGCCGTTTGCGAGCGCCATTCCGCCGAGGCGTACCTTGCTCATGTCTGGAGCGTAGCCCCGGCGGCCCGCCTGAGCGCGGCCTGCAGCTCGTCCGCTGCCGGGCCTCTGGCGATCGGGGCGCCGTCCAGCTCGGTCACCGGCATCACCTCCCGGATCGACGACGTCGTGAACGCCTCCTCGGCCGACGCGAGGTCCGCGAGCGGGTACGCGCCCTCCGCGATCTCGTAGGCGAGCTCGAGTGCGAGCTCGATCGAGGCGGCGCGCGTCACTCCGGCGAGGATCCCGAGGTCGAGCGCGGGCGTGTAAAGCGTCTGGCCCCGTCGCCACCAGACGTTCGTCGTCGGTCCTTCGAGGACGAGCCCGGCGTGATCGACGAAGACGGCGTCGTCCGCCCCGCGCCGCCGCGCTTCCGCCTCGGCGGCCATGTTCACGGCATAGCTCGTCGACTTGACGCCGGGAAGCAGCCAGGGCTCGTCGGCGCGCACCCCGCGCAGCGAGATCAGCCGCTGGCCGCGCTCGCGAAGCACGTCGTAGTGGTCGGCGATCTCGCTGACGAGGGCGAGCGCGGTCGGGGTCGGCGTCCAGAAGAGGCGCAGGACGGCGTCGGGCTCGCCGGCCGCCTCGAGCGCTTGCCGGGCGAGCTCGTCGAGCTCAAGCCTGTTCACGTCGGGCAGGCCGAGCCGCTCCGCCGACGTCGCGAGCCGGTCGAGGTGCTCGGCGAGGCGGAAAGGCACACCGCCATAGACGCGGATCGTCTCGAAGGCGCCGCGCCCGCGCAGGAGCGCATCGTCGTCGGCGCGGAGCACTGGCTCCGTCGGGTCGACGACGCCGCGTCCACCGACTGCGACCGCAAGCAGAGTCATCCGGCCGCCACCTCGACGGGGGCTCCAACGGCAGCGAGGAGAGGGCGCGCCTTCGTCCACGACTCCTCGATCTCGGCCTCGGGATCCGAGTCCCAGACGATCCCACCGCCGACCCAGAGGTGGATCCGGCCCTCGGCGACCGCGAACGTCCGGATCGTCAGCGCCAGGTCGAGGTCGCCGTTGCCGCGGACGGTGCCGAGCGCGCCCATCGAGGCCCCGCGGCCGACCGGCTCGAGCGCGGCGATTAGGTCGAGCGCCGCGATCTTCGGCGCGCCCGTGACCGAGCCGCCCGGGAAGGTGGCTGCGAGCAGCCCTGCGAGCGAGACGTCCTCGCGCAGCGTTCCCTCGACCCTCGAGACGAGATGGGTGACGCCGGCGAGCTCGCGCTCCGCCATCAGCTCCGGCCAGCGCACGGAGCCGGGCTCGCACACGCGCGAGAGGTCGTTGCGCTCAAGGTCGACGATCATCACGTGCTCGGCCGCGTCCTTCTCGCCCTCGATGTGCTCTCCGAGCGGTCGCGTTCCCTTGATCGGGCACGTCCAGATGCGGCGACCGCGGCGGGCGAGGAAGAGCTCCGGTGACGCGGAGACGACCGCCCAGCCCTCGCCCGAGAAGGTACGTGGGGAGAACGAAGCCAGCCGCGCCGCGAGCCCGTCCGCGTCGCCCTCGAACGCGGCGGCCAGGTGTTGGACGAGGTTGACCTGGTAGACGTCGCCGTGGCCGATTGCCTCTCGCACGGCGTCGATGGCCGACGCGTATTCGGCGTCGGTCCAGCTCCGCTCCCACTGTCCGATCCGGACCTGTCGGGGGTCTGACCCCGGACGTGTCCGAATCGACACGGCCGCGAGCGGCAGCGGGCACGGCTCGGGCGGCGCGGAGCCCGCGATGCGCCGCAACCCGTCCGAGAGCCTGTAGCCGAGGTAGAGGTCGGCCTCGAGGTGCTCGCCGCCCGGCGCGAAGAAGCCGCGCTCACGCAGGTAGGCCTCGATCTGCTCGAACGCGCCGGTGGGCGAGCGAAGCTCGAGCACGGCTAGCCCAGCGAGCGGGCGGCGGCGCGCAGGAACTCCACACCGAGCCCCAGGTCGTCGACGTGCGTCCGCTCGTCCGCGGAGTGGATCAGGCGCGCGGCGAGCTCCATCTCCATCGTCTTCATCGGAAAGAAGCCGTATGCGACGGTGCCGAACGCCTCGCGAAGCCAGTGCGAGTCTGTGAAGCCGGAGCAGCAGAGCGGAGCGAGCTTCGCGCCGGGATCCGTCTCCCCGACCCAGTCCGCGATCGCCCGCCAGAGGGGGGTGTCGAGCGACGAGCGCGTGCCCCCGAAGCGCTCGATCGTCTCGAGCTCGTAATCCCCCTCCCCGAGCAGCTCGCGCAGGATCGGCTCGACGTCCTCGGGCGTCTGCCCCGGAAGCAGGCGCCGGTCGACGACCAGCTCGCACGTGCCGGGAATGACGTTCCGCCGCTCCGAGGCCTCGATCATCGTCGGGGCGAGCGTGAACGAGAGCAGCGGCTCGATCGTCTCGACCGCGTGCTGGTCGATCGCGGCCAGGCGGGCGAGCACGTCCCGCGGCTCCGGCTGCTCGCCGAGCACCGCCTGGAGGAAGCCGGCGACCTCAGGCCCGATCGAGGGCTCGGGCCGGTAGGCGGCCAGCTTCTCGATCAGCGGGGCAGCCTTGACGAGCGCGTTGTCCGCGATCCCGGGCATGGACGCGTGGCCGCTGCGGCCGTGCACGATCACACGGAACGGCGAGCTCATCTTCTCGGCGGTCGCGCAGAGGTAGAAGGCGCGGCCGCCGAACTCGACGCGCTCGCCGCCGCCCTCGTTGATCGCATAGTCGACGCGGACGGCGTCCGGGTGCTCTTGGCAGAGCCATTCGAGCCCGTAGTTGTCGCCGACCTCTTCGTCGGCGACAGCCATGAAGACGAGGTCGCCGGGCGGCTTGAAGCCCTCCCGCGCGAGCGAGGCGATCGCGACCGCGCTCGCGGCGACCTGGTTCTTCATGTCGAGCGCGCCGCGGCCCCAGACGTGGTCGTCGGACAGGTCGCCCGACCAGGGGTCGCGGGACCACTCGGCGGGATCCGCGACGACGGTGTCGGTGTGGGAGAGAAAGCAGAGGCTCGGCCCGTCTCCGCCGCGCAGCCGCGCGACGAGGTTCGCCCGCTCGGGCGTCTTTGCGTACAGCTGCACCTCGACGCCGCTCGCCACCAGGTAGTCGCGCAAAAGCTCGGCCGCGATCGTCTCATTCCCGGGCGGGTTGACCGTGTTCAGTCGCAGCAGCTGCTGGAGCAGCCAGACTGCCTCCTCTTGCCGCGTCATTGCTCTTGCTGGGAGAGGGCTGTCAGGTCGTTGCGCACGCGCCAGAGCTCCGGGAAGAAGACGTGGTGGATCAGGCGGCCGAGCACCTCCACCGGCGTGCCCTGCGTGCCGACGACCGAGCCGCCGATCACGCGCTCCACGACCTTGAAGTGGCGGATGCGCCAGAAGTTGATCCGCTCGTCCCACTCGATCAGTGCCTCGGCCAACTGGTAGAGCTCCTCGTGCTCGCGCCCGTGCACGTAGACCTCCACGAGCGACAGCTCGGCCTGCTCGCGGAGAGCATGGAAGGACTGGCCGAGCAGCGGCGTCACGCGCCGGATCTCCCGCCACCCGGGCGAGTCGAAGCCGCTGCCGTGGCCGAGCACCTTTCGGATCTCCTGGTACTCCCAGGGCGACATGTGCTCGAGCATGTCGAGCTGCGTCGTCGCGTACTGAAGGCAGAGCGTGCTCCGTCGGAGCAGCCGGAGCGCCGACGCGATCTCATCGCCACCAAGATGCTCCGTCGCCGCCTCGACGTCACTCCAGGCCAGCTGCAGCCACAGCTCCGACGACTGGTGGACGGTCTGGAAGAGCAGCTCGTCTCGATGCACCCACTGGTCGGGCTTCTTCTGGAGCGCGAGCAGCCCGACGGTGTTCAGGTAGCGCTCGTAGTCGCTCTCGCCCTCCCCTTCGAGGATCGGCTCGGAGAAGTCCTCGTGCGTCGCCACGGGCCTGAGCATACTGCTCGTAATGAGCGACCTCTTCGCCGATGCGGCCCGCGAGCGAACCGCTGCGCTCGCGCCGCTCGCGCAGCGGTTGCGCCCGCGCTCGCTCGACGAGCTGGTCGGCCAGAAGCATGTCCTCGGCGATGGCTCCGCGTTGCGTCAGGCGATCCAGCAGGACCGGCTTCGGTCGCTGATCCTCTATGGCCCGCCTGGTGTGGGGAAGACGACGCTCGCCCGGATTGTCGCCGTCGAGACCGGTGCCGCCTTCGAGGAGCTCTCGGCCGTCTCTGCACGGGTCGACGACGTGCGCGGCGTCATGCAGCGCGCCCGCGACCGGCTCGGCGGCAACGGCCAGCGCACGATCCTCTTCCTCGACGAGATCCACCGCTTCAACAAGGCCCAGCAGGACGCGCTGCTGCCGTCGGTCGAGGAGGGGTTGCTGACGCTGATCGGAGCCACGACCGAGAATCCGTACTTCGAGGTCAATTCCGCGCTCCTCTCGCGATGCCAGGTCGTGGAGCTCGAGTCGCTCTCCGAGGAAGAGCTGAGCGAGGTAACCCGGCGAGGCGCCGCCGCGATCGGGGCCGAGGTCACCGACGAGCTCGTGGCAGTGATCGCGCGGCGCGCCGGCGGGGACGCGCGCACGGCGCTCAGTACGATCGAGCTCGCGTGGGAGACGGCGCAGGCGGAAGGGGCGCCGCTCGAGGAGCGCCATGTCGACGACGCGGCTCGCAAGCGTCCGCTTCGCTACGACAAGGGCGCCGACCAGCACTACGACTTCGTCTCGGCGTTCATCAAGTCGATGCGCGGCTCCGACCCAGACGCCGCCGTCTACTACCTCGCGTCGATGCTCGAGGGCGGTGAGGATCCGCGCTTCATCGCGCGCCGGATGACGATCTTCGCCTCTGAGGACATCGGCAACGCCGATCCCCGCGCGCTCCAGATCGCCGTCGCCGCGGCGCACGCGCTCGAGCACGTCGGCCTCCCCGAGGCGCAGCTCAACCTCGCTCAAGCCGCGATCTATCTCGCCACGGCGCCGAAGTCGAAGGCGAGCGCCAACGCGATCTGGGAGGCACGCGACGAGGTCCGTAAAGGCGGCAATCTGCGCCCGCCCGCGATGCTCCGCGACGCCCACTACGCGGGCGCGAAGAAGCTCGGTCACGGCGAGGGGTACATCGACCCGCACTCAGACCCGCGCGGCTCGGAGCTCGACTACCTGCCGGAGGAG
>JBKJSM010000134.1:0-8091 GCA_046594445.1 Gaiellaceae bacterium
CTTCGGCGTCGCGGACTTCTACACCGCGGCCCTTCAGCGCCTAGGACACGAGGCGGAGGACGTACCCGCAAACAACGAGCCGTTGCAGCGGGCGTGGGCACGCGAGCACCTCGACCAATCGCAGGCGCCCAACCCCAGGCCGTCCTGGAGTCGATTTGTCCCGTCTTCTGCCAGGCGCGCTCTTCGACCCCTTCTCCGGATCGCTCCTCGCACCACCTGGTTCGAGGAGCTGCTCTTTGGTCGCATCGAGTCCGAGCGACCGGACGTCCTCGTCAACCAGGACATCGTCAACATTCCGCCGGCGCTGATAGCGCGCGTTCGCTCCTCGGCCGGCGTCGTGGTCGCCATGCACAACGCCACGGTCGTTCCCGACGCCGACTACTCCGTCTACGACCTTGTCCTCTCGGCCTATCCGCCGACGATCGAGGAGTTCCGCTCACGCGGTGTCCGGGCGGAGTACCTGCCGATGGCATTCGAGCCTCAAGTCCTCGATCGCCTCGGCGAGCACTCCGCACCGCCGACTGGGGCCACCTTCGTCGGTAGTCTGTTCCCGAACGTCCACGCGAGCCGCGTGCGCTTCCTCGAAGAGCTCTGCACGCTGCTTCCCGACGTCATGGAGGTGTGGACGCCGTCCGTGGACATGCTCCCGGCGTCGTCCGCAATCCGCCGCTGCCACCGGGGAGCGGCCTGGGGCCGAACGATGTACGAGGTGCTTCGCGGCTCCGCCGCCACGGTCAATCACCACGGCGACATCCGCCCGTTTGCCCACAACTGCCGGCTCTTCGAAGCCACAGGCGTCGGGACGCTGCTCCTGACCGACGCCCTGCCGCAGCTCGACACGTTGTTCGATCCGGGGGCGGAAGTCCTCGCCTACTCGAGCGCCGAGGGGTGCGCGGAGCTGATCCGGGCTCATCTGCTCGAGCCTGCGAGCGGCTGCGGTGTCGCCGAAGCCGGGCAGCGCCGTACGCTCGCCGATCACACCTACCTGCGGCGGATGCAGGACTTCGTCGAGATCGTCCAAGCTTAGGCATGCGGATCGGCGTCTTCCCGCCCGGTCACGGCCTCCGCGGCGGCATCTTCCAGTACGGGCTCGCCTTCGTCGATTCACTCGGGGCGTTGCTGGCCGACGGCACGGTCGAGAGCGCGGTCCTCGTCCATGGAGCCGACACGGAGCTCCCGGTCGAACGGCTCCGGGCCGGAGGGTGGGAAACGGCTTTGCTCCCGGATGCGCGCGGTCGTCGGGCTCGTGTGCTCGACCCGCTGCGGGCGCGTATCGGCCACGGCCGCGTCCGCCGCGCGTGGCAGCGGACGAGGACGAGCGTCGCTCCCGCTCGTGCGAGCGTCGAGCCTCTCGATCCGGCGCTGCGCGACTGGTTCCACGGCCTCGAGCTCGATGCGATCGTCTACCCCTACCCGACGCCGCTCGGGTACCAGCTCGGGATCCCGTACGTGATGACGATCCACGATCTGCAGCATCGTCTGCAGCCGGAGTTCCCCGATGTGTCGGCGAACGGGGAGTTCGAGTGGCGCGAGGAAGTCTTCCGGGAGGGCGCCCGTGACGCTCTGCTCGTCCTCACCGACTCGGAGACGAGCCGCCAGGACGTCGTCGGCTTCTACGACGACGCGATTTCGGCCGACCGAGTGTTCGTGCTCCCGTCATCGCCGCCGGCGTACCTGGAGAGCGAGGTGGCGCCCATCGACCGTGACCGGGCGCGCGGCCGCTACGGGCTCCCTAGCCGCTATCTGTTCTACCCGGCTCAGTTCTGGCCGCACAAGAACCACGAGCGGATCGTCGAAGCTCTGGCGCTGCTAGACCCGGGCCTCGACGTTCACGTCGTCTTCTCCGGCTCGTCATCGACGACCGTTCGAGAGGAGACTTACGGGCGGGTCGTCGCTCGCGCGGGAGATTTGGGGCTGGCGCAGCGCATCCACCACCTCGGCTACGTCGCAGACGAGGACATGGGCGCCTTGTATGCCGAGGCGGTCGGCCTTCTGATGCCGACGTTCTTCGGCCCGACCAACATCCCGGTGATCGAGGCGTGGTCGCTCGGCTGCCCGGTGATCACCTCCGACGTCCACGGTGTCCCCGAACACGTGGGGGACGCGGCACTCCTCGTCGATCCCCGCTCACCAACCTCGATCGCGGATGCGATGGCGCGGCTGTGGACGGACGGCGAGCTGCGGACGGAGTTGGTCGAGAAGGGACGCCGGCGACTGGGCGACTTCACGATGGACGATCACCGGCGGCGAGTGGCGGAGATCGTCGATGAGATCGAGGAGCGGCTGACCGAGGGTCAGACGGCCTGAGCGACGACGAAAGCATTCCAGGTGCGATCGTCCGGCTCCTCGTCGAGCGTCGGGAAACGGGTCAACCGCCGCAGCTGAAAGTCGCATGCCTCGAGGAAGAGCTCCAGCTCGAGCGGGAAGAAGAAGCGGACGTCGTGCTCCTCACAAGCGAGCTGCTGCTCGCCGCGAAGCAACGTGTAGGAGACTCGGCAACGGTGCCGGCGGGCGTTGAGCTCAGCCTGGGCCAGGCGGCGCACGGAGCCCTCGGCGGTCTCGACCACCTTCTCGCGGTCCTGCGGCGGGTCCAACAGCACGCCCGGCCCGTACCACGCATCCAAGAGCAGTAGCCCACCGGGCTTGAGCTGCCGCCGGATGTTTCGCAGCGTTGCAAGCACCTCGTCGTTCTCGAGCTGGTACGAGAGGACCGCGAACATCAGTAGCGCCGCGTCGAAGCGGCCGCCCGCGTCCACGTCGCGTACGTCGCCCTCGACGAACCTCACGGTGAGAGAACGTTCCGCAGCCTTGCGCCGCGCTCGATCGAGCATCTCGCCGGAGAGGTCGACGCCGACGACGTCGTAGCCCCGTTCCGCCAAGAGAAGCGCATGCCCGCCGGTGCCGCAACCGAGATCGAGAACCCGGCCGGCGGGCGGTGACTCGTAACGCGCGAACGCGGCCACGATCAGATCGCACTCGGCCGCGTAGTCCTTGTCGGCGTAGAGATCGTCGTAGGCGGAGGCGTACTCCGCACCGAACGCCGGAGTCACGCGAGGACGTCTCGGACGACTGCGACGACGGCGTCGATGTCCGCGTCTGTGAGCGTCAGTCCGGATGGGAGGTAGAGGCCCTGCCGCGCGATCCGCTCCGCCACCGGATAGGTCTCCCCGGCGAACAAGTCGAGCTCGAGCAGGGCCGGCTGCTCGTGCATGCCGAGGAAGAAGGGGCGCGTGTCGACGCCGCGACGGCGTAGCTCGGCGGCGAAGGAGACCGCGTCGTGGCCGGTGTCCTCGTGGGGCACGATCCCGTACATCCAATAGACGTTCGTCGCCCAAGGCTCCTCCACTGGCAGCTCGATGCCAGGCGTTCCGGCAAGGAGCTCGGTGTAGCGGGCGCCGATGTGGCGCTTCTTGGCCACGCGCTCGGAGGCGGACTCGACCTGGGCGAGCCCCACGGCAGCCTGGAGGTTCGTGATCCGGTGGTTGTAGCCGAGCTCTCTGTGCAGGAAGCGCCGCTCCGGCAGGAAGGCCATGTTCCGGTACGAGCGCACCCGCTCGGCCAGCCGGGCGTCGTCGGTGACGACCATTCCGCCCTCACCGGTTGTGATGATCTTGTTCGCGTAAAAGCTGAAGCACGCGATGTCACCGAGGGATCCGGTGCGGCGCCCTCTGTACTCGGCGCCATGAGCCTCCGCGGCATCCTCGACGATCGCGAGGCCGTGCTTCTCGGCGAGCGCGGCGAGCGGATCCATGTCGGCCGGGTGGCCGTACATGTGCACGGGCATGATCGCGCGCGTCCGCGATGTCACGCGGTCGGCGACCTGGCCCGGGTCGAGGCACCACGTTCTCGGGTCGGAGTCGACGAGCACCGGCACCGCTCCGGCCGCCAGCACGGCCTGGGCACAACCGATGATCGTGAAGCTCGGCAGGATCACCTCGTCGCCGGGCTTGAGGCGGAGCGCGTCGATCGCGGCGAAGAGGGCCGCGGTGCCGTTGCTGACCGTGATCCCGTGCGCGACACCGCAGTACTCCGCCCACGCCTCCTCGAAGCGACGCACGTACGGGCCCTCGGACGAGATCCAGCCCGTCGTCATGCAGTCGAGCACGTACTCGGTTTCGCGCTCGCCGAGCAGCGGCTCGTTGACGGGGATCATGGCTGCGGGCGCCTTGGGCTCGCCGCTCACCGCGGCGGGATCAGCGGGGTCTCGAGACGAACGGTGTCCGCCTCGTAGTTCCGTCCGCCGCGAGGCCCACGCGTCAGCACGATCATCGTCGCGTCCTCGAGCGTCTCGAGCGCGTGCTTGTCCAGCGGCTCCGTCAGAAGCAGGTCTCCGGTGGAGATCACTCCCTCGCTCAGCTCGCCGTTTGCCGCTTCGACCACGTACCGGAAGGAGCCGCTGAGCAGATAGACCCACTGGTAGGTCTCGCGATGGAGGTGGTTCCCGCGAACGGATCCTTTCGCGGAGTGGATCAGGCTCACGTGCTGGATCGGCTCGTCCTCGAGCACGTCGCGGATCCAGCCGCGCTCGTCCTCGAAGACGTTTTCGACTCGGCGCACGATCATCGCGATGCCTCCTGGACAGCGCCCACGACGTGCGGGCTCGGGATGGGGACGATGAAGCGGCCACCCGCTTCTCTGAAAACACGCAGGTTCTCCATGATCTCGTCGGCGAAGTTCCACGCGAGCAGCAGGGCGTAGTCCGGGCCGTCCGAGAGCAACTCCTGGTCGGCAGCTACGCGGATATGGGTGCCCGGCGTGTAGCGGCCGATCTTCAGAATCGACTTCTCCGTCACGTACTCCAGGGTCTCCGGGCCGATCTTGGCGTAGTTGAGCAGCGTCATCCCCTTCGCTGGAGCGCTGACGCCGACCACCCGCTTCCCGTCGGCACGCAGCTCGAGCAGGAGCTCGACGAGTGCGTTTCGGTTGTCCTCCACGTGCTCGGCGAACAACTGCAGCCGATCAAGGTCGTAGACGCCTTCCTCCTCCTCGCGCCGCAGGAATCCGTCGATCACGTCCGCCTCGAGCGGGTGCTCCCCGCGGTCGACGAAGATTCGACAGGAGCCGCCATGGATGTCGACTTCGCGCACGTCGAAGATGCGCATGCCGAACTTGGCAAAGAACTGCACGAGCGGCTTGATCGAGAGGTACGAGAGGTGCTCGTGGTAGACGGTGTCGTATTCGAGCCGGGCGATCAGGTTGACGAGGTACGGAGCTTCGACGACGAAGATCCCGCCCGGGGCGAGCAACTCGTCCACGGCGGACACGAGCGCGTCGAGGTCGTCGATGTGCGCGAAGGCGTTCGTCGCCGTGATGACCGACGCCTGGCCGTGTTCGGCCAGGATCCGGCGAACGGCGTCGCTGCTGAAAAGCTCGGCGATCGTAGGAATGCCTCGCTCCTCCGCGAGAGCGGCGATGTTCGCGGCCGGATCGACGCCGAGCACGCGAAACCCCTCCTCCCGCAGGCCCGCGAGCAGCACGCCGACGTTGCTGCCGATGTCCACGGCGAGCGGATCGGGGCCGAAGTCGAATCGGTGGGCAACGTCCGCCGCAAAGGCACGAAAGTGCTCACGGCCCGCCTGCGTCGTCGATGCCTCGTATGGGTACTCGTCCTGGTACAGGATCTCCGGCTTGACGACGTATCCGAGCTGCGAGAGCCCGCACGACGTGCAGACGAACACCTCGAGCGGAAAGTGGACGACGGGCTCGGCAAGCTGCTCGCGGCGGACGAAGCGGTCGGCCGGGGGCATGTGTCCGAGATCGAGGTACGACTCGAGGGCCTGCTCACCGCACATCCGGCACGTCGAGGCCTGTCGCCCGAGCAGCTGACCCAGATCGCCAAGACTCACCAGTGAGGGAGCTTCGGACACGAGCGCCAACACTAGCGGAGCGCTCAGCGGTACAGGCCGAGCGTCGCTTCGACCATCGCGGGGCGGGAATAGCGGGTAACTCGCCGAAGTGCCTCCTCCGCCAGCGCTCGCGCACGCTCCGGGCTCTCGAGCAGCGAGACGACGGCGGCTGCGAGCGCGCGTGCATCGCCGACGGGCACGACCAGACCGGTTTCGCCGTCCACGACGGTCTCCCGCATCCCGCCAACGGGTGTCGCGACGACGGGAACGCCGGCCGCCTGCGCTTCGATCACAGCGAGGCAAAGGCCCTCGAAGCGGGACGGGTGGACGAAGACCGAGAAGGACGCGAGCACCTCCGGCACGTCGTCACGCGCACCGGGGAAGAGCACGTGCTCCGCCACTCCGAGCCTGCGTGCCTGCTCCTCGAGCGCGCCCCGGAGCTCTCCTTCGCCCACGATCGCGAAGCGTGCATCCGGCCGCGCCGCGAGCACGAGGGGGACGGCCTCGAGGATCGTTCGCTGGTCCTTCTGCGGGGCCAGCCGCGCGACGGTGCCGACGAGCGGCCCAGATCCGAGAAGCGACCGAGCGGCTCCGCGAAAGCGGTCGAGGTCGATCCCGAGCGGAACGACGTGCGTGGCCAGGCCGGGACGCCGGTCGGTCGTGCGATCCGCCTCCGAGGTGTAGATCACCTCCGGCCGCGTCCGCCAGGCGAGCGAGAGCAGCGCGCGGCCGAGAGCGTTGTCGCGCCGCGGCAGCTCGGGCGTGTGGTGCGTGACGAGAACACGGTCGGGCCCCGCCAGGCGCGCGGCGAGCAGCCCGAGCGACCAGACGTCGGTGACATGGATGACGCGCGGCCGCAGGGAGCGAAGCAGCCGGGTCGTTCGCGCGAGCACCGGCGGCGCCGGTCCAAGCGTGTCGAGTGCGATCGTGCGCACCCGGCCGCCGGCGGCCCGGGCAAAGGGCTCGAGCGCGGGAGCGTCCGGGTACACGAGCACGATGTCCTCATCGCCCTGCCGCAGCCCGGCGACCAGATCGAGGACGTAGCGCTCGACCGCGCCGAACGCCGGCGCCCCGTGCAGCAGGACGATCATGCTCGTCGAGCGCGCAACCGGCGAGCCGCTGCGCGAGGTAGCAGCGTACGGGCGACCAGGCCCAGCAACCTGGGCGTCACGGAGCGCGGGTAGAGCCGTGCGGCGCGCAGGAAAGCGCCCCGGGCCAGCCTGTGCTCGAGCCCCGCGTAGTAGAGCTCTCCGGCCCAGATGAGCGCTCGGGAACGCCCTTCTGCCTCGATCGCCCGCACCTCGCGCGGCAACTCGCGGCTGAAGAAGCGGTCGTACATCTCGAGATAGTCTGAGGCGCGGCGCACCGGTACGCCCATCGACTTCGACTCGGGGTGCAGGCGGAACGTCGCGACGGGGTCGGGGAGGCGGCGCACCGGGCCGGCGATGCCGATCCGCATCACGAACTCGAAATCGAAGGTGTAGAAGCCTTCGAGGGGCCCTGCGACCTCGAGCGCCCGCCGCCGGAACAGGGCGCCCTGCGGGTTGATGTGGTCGACGCACGTGCGAGCCATCTCGACCGGGTCGAGGTCCGCAGAGTGGAAACGGCCTGTCTCCTGGGAGTGTTCGTCGATGAACACAGCGTCGCCGTAGACGAGCAGGACGTCGGGATCCTCCTCGAGCGCCGCGACGACGGTCGAGATCGATCCCGGCAGCAACGTGTCGTCGGAGTTCAGCCAGCCGAGGATGTCTCCCTTCGCCCGCGCGAACGCGTCGTTCAGCGCCGCGGCCTGCCCCCCGTCAGGGTTGCTGCTCCACCAGGCCAGCTGATCCGCATACCGCTCGATGATCTCGCGGCTGCCGTCCGTCGAGCCGCCGTCGACGACGATGTACTCGATGTTCGGATAGTCCTGCTCCAGGACGGACCGGATCGATTCCTCCAGGTAGCGCGCCTGGTTGTATGAGGGCGTGACGATCGAGACGAGCGGCCGGTCGGACACAGGCAGGGAACCTAGCGACCAACGGCACGGCGGGCGCCGCGCCGCAGTCCCCGGTACGCGCCCCACCCCGCGCTGCGAACACGCCGCTGCACATCGCCGGCGCGATCTGCCCGGGACGACTCGCGCACGATCCCGAGCAGGTGCTCGTCGAGCGCCTCCCGCTCGACGAGGACCAGCTCCGAGGCCGGAAGCGAGCCCTGCCACTCGACGTCGAGCGATTGATGGGCCTCCGGAATCAAAAGCCGC
>JBKJSM010000005.1:0-24708 GCA_046594445.1 Gaiellaceae bacterium
GTGAGACTGCGCAGGGTCGGGTACAGAAGGCGGTAGCGCGCGTACCCCTCGTCGTACGCAGGCTGCCAGCCGGGGTCGGGATCGATTCGGTCGCGGACGCGGACGCAGGCCGCGACCGCCTCGTGCGCATCGGCGAAGACTCCTTCCTTGACGCCGCCGAGCAGGGCGGCTCCATAGGCCGCCCCCTCCTCGACCTCGGTGCGCTCGAGTGGGAGCCCGAGCACCGAGGCGACAACCTTCAGCCAGAGCTCGCTTCGAGCGCCGCCGCCGGACACGCGGCCGACCTCGGCCTCGACCCCGAGCGAGCGTAGGAGCTCGAGCGAGTCGCGCAGCCCGTAGGCGACGCCCTCGAGCACCGCGCGGACGAGCGCCCCGCGGTCGTGACGCAGCGTCAGTCCGGTGAAGGCGCCGCGCGCGTCCGGGTCGGCGTGCGGCGTCCGCTCGCCCTGGAGATAGGGCGCGAAGAGCAGTCCCTCGCAGCCCGGCTCCCACGCCTCGGCCTCTCGCAGCAGCTCGTCGTAGGGAGCGCCGCCTAGAGCGGCGCGCAGCCACTGGAGCGAGCCCGCGGCCGAGAGCATCACTCCCATCGCATGCCAGGTGCCCGGGACGGCGTGGCAGAAGGTGTGCAGCCGCGCCTGGGGCTCCGGCCGGTACTCCGGCAGGGCGGCGAAGACGGCGCCCGAGGTGCCGAGCACGACCGAGAGCGGCCCCGGCCCGTCGACGCCGACGCCGAGCGCCCCTGCCGCCTGGTCGCCCGCGGCGGCGATCTCGGTGCACTCGTGCACCGGCGGGAGCCACTCGCGCGGGAGCTCGAGCGACTCGAGCACGTCGTCGCTCCAGCGCCGGTTGCCGACGTCGAAGAGGAGGGTGCCCGACGCGTCGGCGACGTCGATCGCGTGCTCGCCGGTCATCCGGAAGCGGACGTAGTCCTTCGGCAGCAGGACGTGGCGGATTCGCGCGAAGAGATCGGGCTCGTGCGTTCGGAGCCAGAGCAGCTTCGGCGCCGTGAAGCCGGTGAGCGCGCGGTTGCCGGTCAGCTCGATCAGGCGCTCGAGCCCGAGCCGCGCCTCGATCTCGGCACACTCGGCCGCCGTGCGCTGGTCGTTCCAGAGGATCGCAGGGCGGAGCACCTGCTCGTCGCCGCCGAGGACGACGAGGCCGTGCATCTGCCCCGAGAGGCCGATCGACGTGGGCTGGACGTCGAGCTCGGTCAGCGCGGCCTCGGTGGCCGCCCACCAGTCCTCGGGATCCTGCTCCGCCCAGCCGGGTTTCGGCGTCAAGAGCGGGTAGTCGTGCTCCGCGCGGGCGAGGATCTCACCGGTCGGCGAGAGCGCGAGCGCCTTGACACCGCTCGTGCCGACGTCGATCCCGACCAGCGCCTGGGTCACGCCCCGAGCGCCGCGTAGACGAGCTCGTAGGCGCGAACCGCGTCCTTCTCCTGCTGCGCCGCCCGCAGGGCCGCGTCGTCGATCTTGCCGGCGACGCCGTCGAGGAAGCGCCACTGGAGGACGCTTCGCTTGACGGCGCCGACCGCGTCCTCGGTGTAGGGGTAGAGGTCGAACCCGAGCCGCTCGCCGTTGTCTCCGTAGCCGGCACGACGCAGCTCGACCGCGAGCTCGATCGTCTCCATGAAGCGGATCGTCCCGACCATGTTGTCGTCGTCGAAGGTGCCCCAGCCGTCGTTGGCGTGCAGATGGCCGAGCAGGCCCTCGGCCGCGAGCAGCGCCGCGTTCTCGGCCAGGCTCTCGCCGTTCATCAGCAGGTGCTGCCAGTCCATGTTGACCGTGACGTTGTCGATGCCCTGGCGCCGCAGCGTATGGATCACGTGCAGCGTCATGCCGACGTTCCGCATCAGGATCTTCATCGCCGGCTCCGAGTTCTTGTGCTCCAGGAAGATCGTGACGCCATTGTCCTTGGCGTGCTGCGCAGCCTGGCCGACGCCGTCGACGAAGCGCGCCCACGACTCCTTGTACGGCGTCTGGAAGGGGTAGTTGTAGCCCTCGATCCCCGGCCAGATGATCATCTGCGCACCGGTCTCGGCGGCGAGGTCGATCGCCTCCCGGGTGATCCCGAGCGCCGCCTCGCGCGTGGCGTCGTCGGGGGAGCAGAAAGCGCCCTTCGTGAAGCGGGTGTCGAGGTGCAGGCCGCTCGCGACGCAGTAGATGCCATGGCCGTCCAGTGCCTCGCGCACCTCGTCGAGGTTTTCCGCCGAGAGCTCCTGCGGGTAGTGGAACTCGTAGTCGTCCATCAGGTCGCCGAGCCCCTCGACGGCGGTGCGCACCTTCTGCGCGGTCGACTGGCCGGAAAGCTCGGGCTTGTAGCCCGCCGGGTTGAAGCGGGTCGCCATGTTGCCGAACGCCCAGATACCGAGCGATGTCTTCATGTCCGTCCTTTCGTCAGCACCCAGGCAGCGGTGTCCGGGGGCAGGGTCGTCGTGATCTCCGGGTCGCTCGCGAGCACCAGCTCGCCTTCCGGCAGCTTGAGCACGGGAGCGTCGAAGTTGACGAGGCACGTCAGATTGCCGCGCTCGAAGGCGATCGTGCCGGCCGGGCTCTCGCGCCAGGAAAAGGCGTCGTCGCGCGGCCGCAGCCGGATCGCCGAGCGAAAGAGCGTGAGCATCGAACCCGGGTCGTCCGCTTGCGCGTCCGCGCTGACCGCACCCCAGTCCTGCGGCATCGGCAGCCATGGCTCGCCCTCGGTGAAGCCGAACGCCGGCGGCTCCGTCGTTCGGGGGATCGGCACGCGGCAACCGTCGCGGCCCTTCCGGGCGCCGTTCGTGCGGAAGAAGATCGGATCCCGGCGCGCCTCGTCGGGGAGCTCGACCTCCTCGAGTCCCAGCTCCTGGCCCTGGTAGGTGAACGACGTTCCGGGTAGGCCGAAGAGCAGCAGCGCCGCTGCGCGGGCCCGCCGCCGGCCGACCTCGCCACCGCCGTAGCGCGTCGACACGCGGGTGACGTCGTGGTTCTCGAAGACCCATGTCGCTGTCGCCCCGACGGCGCCGAGCGCGGTGAGCGTTCGCTCGATCGTCAGGCGCATGCGCGCAGCGTCCCACTCCTCGTAGAGCAAGCCGAAGTTGAAGGAGAGGTGCAGCTGATCGGGCTCGAGGTAGGTGGCGATCTTCTCCTGGTTCTCGATCACGATCTCGCCTACGTACATCCGCTCGCCGGGATACTCGTCCGCGAGCTTCCGCCAGCGCCGGTACAGGGGATGCAGCTCGGGCTGCATCAGCGCGGAGAGCCAGTCGCCGAAGGGCGGGCGCGGCACCGGCTCGACCATCTCGCGCAAGTCCTGTGCCTTGAAGAGCGCGTGCGCAACGTCGATCCGGAAGCCGTCGACGCCCCGGTCGAGCCAGAAGCGGAGGATCTCGTCGAAGCTGTCCGGGACGGCCTCGTGGTGCCAGTCGAGGTCGGGCTGCTCCGGCGCGAAGAAGTGGAGGTAGTACTCGCCCGTCCGCTTGTCGAGCGTCCACGCGGGGCCGCCGAAGGCCGACGTCCAGCCGTTCGGCGGGCCACCGCTCCGGCCGGGGCGGAACACGTAGCGCCTGCGGTCCGGGTGCTCGGGATCGGCGATCGCGTTCTGGAACCAGTCGTGCTGATCGGACGTGTGGTTCGGGACGATGTCGATCGTGACCTTGATCCCGAGCTCGTGCGCGTCGGCGACCAGCCCGTCGAAGTCCTCCAGCGTGCCGAACTGCGGGTCGACGTCCGTGTAGTCCGCGACGTCGTAGCCGTGATCGGCCTGTGGCGAGGGGTAGAAGGGCGTCAGCCAGAGGGCGTTCACGCCGAGCTCCTGCAGATACGGCAGGCGGGCGCGGACGCCCGGGAGGTCGCCGACGCCGTCCCCGTTCGAGTCCTGGAAGCTGCGCACGTAGATCTGGTAGAAGGCCGCGGTGCGCCACCACTCGGTCACGTTGCCCATGTGACCTTTACTGTGACGATCTCGCCGACCGAGCGGCTGGAGAGGAGATCGCCTGATCGCACGCGCAGAGGAGCGGGCCGCGCAGAAATACGCCGCCGAGCAGCTGACGGCAGCGGGGATCGTCCTCTCGGGCGCCGAGCGCGACCGGATCGAGGTCGCCGACTTCGGCCTCTCGCGGCTGCACGAGCAGGGTCTGATGCTGCTCGTCTACGTGAACTCGGACCGCTACTGCGCAAAGGAGCTCGTCCTCTATCCGGGCCAGACCTGCCCCGAGCACCGCCATCCGCCCTTCGACGGCACGCCGGGCAAAGAGGAGACATTCCGCTGCCGCCGCGGCCTCGTCACGCTCTGGGTCGACGGCCAGGAAAGCGTCCTCGGCCCCGGCGAGCAGCACACGATCCCGCCGGACACGCTGCACTCCTTCCGAGCGGGGCCGGAGGGCGCGGTCGTCACCGAGTTCTCCTCCGCGAGCCGGGACGAGCTCGACGTGTTCACCGATCCTCGGGTTCAGCGCACGACCGTGATCGGCTAGCGGCCGTACCTCATTGGCGAGGTCGGCCGTTTTACCTGCGGGGACCGGGACGCACGTTCCGAGTCGAGGGGAGGTTCGATGCTTGCCGAAAGGGATTCAGCCGACTCGCGCGCGCAGCGGCGGCTTCGGTTGCTGCTGACCGACGACGACCGAAGCTTCATGGAGGCGATGGCGGCAGTGCTGGAGGCCTCCGGCCGCTTCGAGGTCGTGGCGATGGCGGCGAACGGCCGGGAGGGTGTCGAGCTCGCGGAGACCTGCGATCCCGACGTCGTCCTGATGGACATCGACATGCCGATCATGGACGGGGTCGAGGCGAGCCGGCGCATCCACGAGCGGCAGCCCGAGTTGCCGATCGTGCTCGTCAGCGCATCCCAGTTCGCCCACCGGGTGGAGAACGCGCGCGAGGCCGGCGCAACGGGGTACGTCCACAAGAGCCGGATCGCGGACGATCTGATCGAGACGATCCTCGCCGTCTTCCAGGAGCGGGGGGCTGAAGAGCTGATGCGTGCGAGCCTCTCCCTCTCGGGGGCCGAAAGCAGGTAAAAGGGCGGCGTGGCCGCCTTTCCCTGGACTCACCACGAGCGCGTCCGCTTTCGCGACTGCGATGCGATGGGTCACGTCAACAACGCCGTCTTCTCGACCTATCTCGAGGAGTCTCGCATCGGCGTCCTCGGGGGACTGACTGAGTTCATCCTCGCCCGGGTGGAGATCGACTTCCGGTCGCAGCTGCACATGGGGGAAAAGGTCGAGGTGCGCACGCGCTGTTCCCGGCTCGGGACGAAGAGCTTCGACCTCGAGCACGTGATCGCGGCCGGCGATCGGATCGTCGCGGACGCGAAGAGCGTCCTCGTCGCCTACGACTACGAGCGCGGCGAGAGCGTGCCGCTCCCGGACGACCTGCGCGTGCGGCTCAGGGGCTAGCGACGCCGCGCGAGCGTGACGGTGACGCGGCGAGGGCCGGCGCTGTCGATCAGCTCCAGCCGGAGTCGATCGCCGGGCTTGCGCGCTCGAAGCACGTCCGTCAACGTTTCCGCCGAGCGGATCGTGCGGGTACCGGCGGCGACGATCACGTCCCCGGCGACGAGGTCGGCACTCTCTCCGGGGCCGCCGGGATAGACGACTGTGACGGCCGCGCCGCGGACAGATCCGTCAAGGCCGAGCTGAACGGCGGTCGCTTCGGAGTCGACCGACGTGAACGCTACTCCGAGCCACGCATCCGAGGCGGGGCGGGAGCTGCGGATCCGCGCGATCACAGGCAGTGCCTGGTCGATCGCGATCGCGAAGCTGACGTTCTCGGCGTCGGCGAGCCGGACGCCGGCCGTGTTGATCCCGACGAGGCGGCCCGAGCGGTCGACGAGCGGGCCGCCGGAGTTGCCCGGGTTGATCGCCGCGTCGGTCTGCAGCAGGCCCGTCAGCTTGCCGTTCCGCCCGTCGATCGTCCGGTCGAGGCCGGAGACGATGCCGGTTGTGACGGTCGGCCCGCCGAGCCCGAGCGGGAAGCCGACAGCGATGACGGCGTCGCCGAGTCGCAGGGACGAGGAACGGGCGAGCGGGAGCGGGAAGAGGTCGTTCGCGTCGACCCGGATCACGGCAAGGTCGCGCTCGGGGGCGGTGCCGATCACGGTGCCGGCGAGCGGGCGCGTGTGCCGCTCGTCGTTGAAGACGACCGTCACCCGGGTCGTGCCTTCGACGACGTGGTTGTTCGTGACGATGATCCCGCGGCGGTAGAGCACGACGCCGGAGCCTTCGCCCTCGCCGCCGCCGAAGCTCTCCGTGCGGATGTTGACGACCGACGGCAGCACGCGCTCGACCGTGTCGGCGAGGGAGCCGGTGCTGTCGGCGTCGGGCGTCGTCTCCGCCGCCGCGGGATCGACGACGGTGACCGTCTGCACCGTTGTCGTCACGCGCGTCGACTCGTCGCCGCTCTCGCTGCTGCTGCAGCCGGCGAGCGTCAGGATCGCAAGCCCCAGCGGCGCGAGCCTCACGGGAGCCTCGGGAAGGTGACGACGGCGATCGCGGCCGCGCCGAGCATCAGGACGAGGCCGCCGGCCAGGAAGCCGAACGTGACCTCACGCTTGCGCTCCACCTTGCTCACGAGCGATCCCATCTTCTCGTACGCCTCACGGAGGTCGCCGACGCTCTCGGCCTCGTAGAAGCGGCCGCCGGTCGTCACTGCGATCTGCCGGAGCGTGGCGGGATCGGGGGGCACGGGGATGACGCGCGTGCCGCCGAAGCGGTTGAATTCGACGACGCCCTCGGGAGTTCCGAGCGCGACGGTGTAGATGGGGATGTTGAACGACTTCGCCCGGGCGGCGCCCTCGCTCGGCAGCAGCACGCCCTCCGTCTGCGCGCCGTCCGAGAGGAGGAGGATTACGGCCGGCCGCTCCGTGCCGTCCCGCCCAGCCGCGGCTGCGCGCGCGACCTCGACGCCGCGTGCGATCCCGTCGCCGATCGCCGTGCCGCGCTGAGGGTAGAGATAGTCGATCGCGTCGATCGCGATCTGGCGGTCGTCGGTCGCCGGCGCCGCTACCTCGGCGGTTTCCGAGAAGGCGACCACGCCGACCTGGAAGCGCTTCGGCAGCTCGCGCATGAAGTCACGAACCACCTCTTGCGCCGCCTCGAGCCGCGTCGGCTCGACGTCCTCCGCCTGCATCGATCCGGACACGTCGATCACGAGCACGATCGTCGCCTCCTCGCGGTCGGCCATCAGGTTCATGCTCGGCCGCGCGAAGCCGACGAGCAGCGCGGCGAGCGCGAGCAGAAAGAGTGCAAGCCCCGCATGGCGGCGCCACGAGCGCGTGCTCTCGACGACGGAGGCGAGCACCTCGAGGTTCGTGTAGCGAACGGTGTAGCGGCCGGGCCGCCCCTGCAGCCAGCGGTAGCCGAGGACGATCGCCGGCAGCGCTAAGAGCGCGAGCAGCAGGAGCGGGGTGGCGAAGCTCAACTGGGGCCCCGCACGCACACAGCTTGGATCTGCACCTCGACGCGGACGTTCTCCGGCCGCGTGATCGCGGAGCGAGCCTCGACCACGATACGGGCGCCGGCGCGGCGTGCCGTGGCGCGCACCGATCCCAGCGTCGAGAGGGACGGAGGGCGGACCGTGCGATAGGCGATTGCGGCCGAGAACGACAGCAGGCGCTCGCCGGTCAGGCAGGCGTGGGCGAGCCGCTCGCTCGGCCGGTCACGCAGCGGCACGTTCTTGACCCGCCATACGGTCGCGTCGGGGATCGGGGCGGCGGCCTGCAGCTGCCTGGTCGGCTCCCGCAGGGTGCGGCCTCGGCCGCCGCCACCACCGCCGGGGATGCAACCGAGCAGCGGCCGAAACCCCGACAGCGAGCGCGAGGTCTGCGCGACGAAGACGGCGGAGCGCCCGGTCGTCACTCCTGCGCCAACTGGGCCGCCGAGCCGGCCGAGGAAGGTGATTCCGAGCGGCCCTGCCCGGTCTGCGTCGAGACCGCCGATCACCTGGCCTCGACCGGGGCAGGCGAGCTGGTAGTAGGTCGGCTTCGCGCCGCCGAAGACCTGCACCCACGGCCCGGCGACGGGGATGCAGACGATCAGGCCGTCGCACTCCGATCCCGCGCGGGCGGTCGATGGCCCGATCCCGGCCACCGCGGCCGCGAGCGCCACCACGACGAGCGCCCGCTTCACGGAATCCTCCCGAAGAGCAAAGCGGATGCCGCGCCCGCGCCGAGCAAGAGCAGGGCGCCGGCGGCGGCGAAGGCGGCGGTGATCTCTCGCTCCTCCTTGACCTGCCCGACGCGCGAGCTGAGCTCGTCGTAGACGACGGCGAGCGCGTCGCCGTCGGGCGCGGCGTAGAAGCGGCCGCCCGTGGCCTGCGCCACCCGGCGCAGGGTGGGGGCGTCCGGCGGCACGGTCACGCGCTGCTTGAAGCCGTTGTCGTCCACGACCTCGACCACCCCCTGGGCCGTTCCGAAGGCGACCGTGTAGACGGGGATTCTCAGCTTCTTGGCGCGCTGCGCCGCCTGCAGAGGCTCGAGCACGCCCTGCGTCTGCGCGCCGTCGGAGAGGACGAGGATCGCC
This sequence comes from Gaiellaceae bacterium, assembly GCA_046594445.1. GTDB lineage: Bacteria > Actinomycetota > Thermoleophilia > Gaiellales > Gaiellaceae > Gaiellasilicea. The sequence goes on from JBKJSM010000005.1 coordinate 8,495, forward strand.
GCCGGCGGCTTCTTCCCCTTCTCGAGCGGCACTCGCTGGGCGACCTGGAGCGCGCGAGCGATCCCCTCGCCGAGCGCGGTGCCCTCGCCGGTGCGGAGATTGCGCAGCGCCGCCTGGGCGGCGGCGCGGTTCGCCGTCGCGGGCAGCACCGCGTTGGCGCTCTGCGCGAACGAGACCATGCCGACGCGGTAGTCCTCCGGCAGCTTGCCGAGGAAGCTGCCCACCACCTGCTTCGCGACTGCGAGCCGGTTCGGAGGAACGTCATCCGCGACCATCGAGTGAGAGGTGTCGATCGCCAGCACGACGGTCGCCTGCTCCTGGTCGACGGAGAGGACCGCGTGCGGCCGCGCCAGGCCGGTCGCGAGCGCGACGAGCGCGAGCAGGGCGAGCGCCGGCGCCACGTGGCGAAGCCGGCCTGGCCTCCGGCCGATCAGGTTCGGCAAGAGCGCCGGGCTCGCAAACAGCGCCGCCTGCCGCTGTCGCCGCCGCTCGAGCAGGACGTAGCCGGCGACCAGGAGCGGTACGGCGAGCAGGAGCAGCAGCAGCAGCGGCCAGGCGAAGCTCACCTTCGACCTCTGCGGCCGCGCAGGTGGCTCGCGAGCGGTCGCAGCCAGTCGCCCTCGGTCGAGAGGACGACGTGGGCGACCCCGAGCGACGTCAGCTCGCGGGCGACCTCGTTGCGCTCCGCCGCGGCCGCGGAGGCGAAGCGCTCGCGCAGACGCGTGTTCGCGGTGTCGACGCGGAGCTGGCGGCCCGTCTCCGGATCGACGAGCCTGAGTTCGCCGACGTCCGGCAGCCGCTCCTCCCGCGGGTCGCGGATCTCGACGGCGAGCACGTCGTGGCCGCCGGCGAGCTGCAGGAGCGGGGTGCGCCAGTCGCGCGGCCCGCGGAAGTCCGAGACGACCGCGACGAGCGAGCGCTGGCGCGCGAAGCGGCCGACGAGCCCGAGCGCGGCGCCGAGCGACGTTGCGCCGCCCCCGTCGAGCACGGGCTCGCGACGCAGCGCCAGCAGCAGCCCGAGCATTCCCGCGCGCCCCTGGCGCGGCGGGAGAGCCTGCGCGGGGCCGTCGCCGAAAGCGACGAGGCCGAGCCGGTTTCCGCGCCGGCTGGCGAGATGGCCGAGCGCGAGCGCGACCCCCTCCGCCACGTCGGCCTTCCGCCGCTCGGCGGTTCCGAACGACATCGAAGCCGAGATGTCGAGCGCGAGCCACGTGACGAGCACGCGCTCGGCGAGGTCGACGCGCACGTGTGTCTGGCCGGTGCGGGCGGTTACGTTCCACTCGATCCGGCGGACGTCGTCGCCGGGCACGTACGGGCGAACCTGCGCGAGCTCGCTGCCGGCTCCCAGAACGGACGAGCGGTGGTCGCCCGCCAGCATCCCTTCGATCCGCCTGCCGATCGTCAGGTCGAGGGCGCGCAGGAGCGTCTCGGGAAGCGGCCCGGGACCGGGCCGGTCGGGTGTGCGGGCGAGCGCCGGAGCGCCCGTCAAGCCGCCTCCCTCGCCTGCGGCTCAGTCGCGCGGGGGAAGCCCGGCTTCCCCCGCGGGCACCCTGCGCGCCGACGCCGATGCTTCGCATCGGCGCGTTCTCTCGGGGGAACCGGCCGGTTCCCCCGAGCCCCCTCCTGACGGCGTGACTGCGTCAAGCCGCAGACCGCCTCGAGAGATCGAGCTCCGGCGCCGCCACCTTGTCGATCACCGCGTCGAGGATCAGGTCGGCGTCGACCTGCTCGGCGAGCGCCTGGTAGCTGAGCACGAGCCGGTGGCGGAGCGCGTCTTTGGCGAGCGACTCGACGTCCTGGACGACCACGTAGTCTCGGCCGCGCAGGAACGCGAGGGCCCGCGCCGACTGGACGAGGCTGATCGGCCCGCGGGGGCTCGCCCCGTAGGAGACGAAGGGCGCCAGCTCCGGGAGCCCGTGCGCGGCGGGATCGCGCGTCGCGGTGGCGAGCTGCACCGTGTAGCTAACGATGCCCGGATCGACGTAGACGGCGACGGTGGCAGCCTGGAGCTCGCGCAGCCGATCGAGCTCGAGCACCTGGCGCAGCTCGGGCGCCGGGACGAGCGAGCGCTGGACGACCGTCAGTTCCTCGTCGTGCTCGGGGTAGCCGACGAGGATCTTCAGCATGAAGCGGTCGATTTGCGCCTCGGGCAGGGGATAGGTGCCCTCCGACTCGATCGGATTCTGCGTCGCCATCACGAGGAAGGGGTCGGGAACGCGGTGGGTCTCCTGGCCGATCGTCACCTGCCGCTCCTGCATCACCTCGAGCAGCGCCGACTGCACCTTGGCGGGCGCGCGGTTGATCTCGTCCGCGAGCAGGAAGTTGCAGAAGACCGGCCCGAGTTCCGTGTCGAAGGAGCCGCTACCGGGGCGGAAGACCCTGGTGCCGACGAGGTCGGAGGGCACGAGGTCCGGCGTGAACTGGATCCGCTGGAAGCTCCCGCCGAGGACCTGAGCGGTCGTCTTGATCGTCAGGGTCTTCGCCAGGCCCGGCACGCCCTCGATCAGGAGGTGGCCGCCGGCGAGCAGGCAGACGAGCACGCGCTCGAGCATCCCGTCCTGCCCGGCGATCACCCGCTTGATCTCGAAGAGGGCCTGCTCGAGCAGGTCTCGCTGCTCGCTGAGGTCCACGGTCGTCTCGCTCACGGCTCGCTCCTTGCTCGGTTGTGCTCAAGTCAAGCAAACGCCGATTGAGACACGGTTAAGAATTCCCAGTTCTCCGCCGCACGAGCGAGCCCAGTACGGCGCCGAACAGCGCGTGCACTGCCGCCTCCTGTGCGAAGACGCGGCCGTTCGCAAGGAGCGGCGGCCAGGCGCCGCTCCGCCGGTCGGGGTGGACGCGGTCGACGACCGCCATCCCCGGCCAGAGGGCGAGGTTCTCGAGCTGCGCGGCGACCACGCCCGCCTTCCAGCCGCGCAGGCCGAGCCGGTGGAAGACGACGCCCGCGACCGCGCCGTTTGCGAGGTGGATCGCTGTACCCGCGAGCCGCCAGTGCCGGCGCGAGGCGGGTGCGCCGAGCAGCCGCACGTCGGAGTAGCCGCCCGTGCGGAAGACGCGGTTCGCGAGCGGCTCGGCGGCGGCCCAAACGCCGGCCGCCGCCATCCCCGCCAACGCGGCGTGCGCCGAGCCGTCAGTCGACCTTGGGATTCTCGACCTCGCCCCGCCAGGCGCCCGTCTCGCTGCCGCGTGCCTCGATCAGCTCCTTGAAGCGCTTCAGGTCGCCCTGGACGCGTCGATCGTCCATGCCGAGCGTCGCGCCGATCTTCTCGGTGACGCCCTCGGGCTCCCAGTCCATCTGCACCATCACGCGCGTCTGCGCGTCGGCGATGCGGTGGAAGGTGACGACGCCCGCGTTACCCTTGCCGCTCGTCGACGTCCACGCGACTCGGTGGTCGGGATGCTGCTCGGTGATCTCGGCGTCCCACTCCTCGCGCTTGCCGCCGAACTCGGCCGTCCAGCGGAGGCGCTTGTCGTCGAGCTGCTGCACCTGCTCGATTCCCTCCATGAAGCTCGGGAACTCCTCGAATTGCGTCCACTGGTTGTACGCCGTCGTGACCGGAACCTCGACCTCGATCGACTCCTCGATCCGTGCCATCTCGTAGCCCCCTTCTCTTAGTGTTGACTTTGTCTACCCTTTGTCCCGATATGTCCAAACGCGCCGTCGTTCTGTTCACGCGTGACCTGAGGCTGCACGACCAGCCGGCGCTGGCGGCCGCGGTAGACGGTTCCGACGAGGTGCTGCCGCTCTTCGTGCTCGACGAGAGGCTGCTGAGCCGTATGGGCTCGCCGAATCGCATCGAGTTTCTCCTCGAGGCGCTGCACGACCTGCGTCGCTCGCTCGAGACGCGCGGCGCCGGCCTTGCGATCCGGCGCGGCGACGTGGTCGTTGAGACGGTTCGGTTCGCGCTCGAGCACGACGCGGGCGTCGTGCACGTCTCCGAGGACGTCAGCGCGTACGCGCAGGAGCGGGAGCGGCGGCTCGAGCACGCGCTCGCCGGCGCGCGGCTTTCGCTCGAGACCTTTCCGGGCGTGACCGTCGTGCCGCCCGGAGAGCTCGTTCCGACGGGCGGCGGCGACCACTTCCGGGTCTTCACTCCCTACTGGCGGCGCTGGCGGGACGAGCCGCGCCGCGCTGCGCTTCCCGCGCCCGAGCGGATCTCGGCGCCCGATGGCGTCGAGTGGGGGCGAATTCCCGAGCGGGGTGAGCTCACCACCGGCACGCCCGCGCCCGACCTTGCGGAAGGCGGCGAGGCGGCGGGACGGCAGCTCCTCGCGGAGTGGCTTCGCGACGGGCTGTCGCGGTATGCGACGTGGCGCGACGACCTCGCAGCCGATGCGACGTCGGGGATCTCGCCTTATCTCCACTTCGGGTGCGTCTCGCCGACGGAGGTCGTGGAGCGTTCCCTCGCCGGGGACGGGGAGGAGTTCGTGCGCCAGCTCTGCTGGCGGGACTTCCATTACCAGCTGCTTGCCGCGAATCCCTCACTTGCGCACACGGACATGCGGCCGCGCGGCGCCGCCTGGCGCACCGACGAGGAGGCCCTGCAGGCGTGGAAGGAGGGACGAACCGGGTATCCCGTCGTCGACGCAGGGATGAGGCAGCTACTGCGCGAAGGCTGGATGCACAACCGCGCGCGGCTCGTCGCCGGCTCCTTCCTGACGAAGCACCTCGGGATCGACTGGCGCGCCGGGGCGGCGCACTTCTTCGAGCACCTGGTGGACGGCGACGTCGCGAGCAACGTCGGCAACTGGCAGTGGGTCGCCGGTACGGGCGCCGACTCACGCCCCTACCGGATGCTCAGCCCTGCGCGGCAGGCGCAGCGGTTCGACCCGCATGAGATCTACGTGCGGCGGTACGTGCCGGAGTACGGTACGCAGGACTATCCAGAGCCGATCGTCGTGCACGAGGAGGCGGTGGCGCGATTTCGCAAGGCGGCCGCATGACGGGCTGGGAGGCGACGGAGCGGGTGCTCGACTCGGGCGGCTTCGAGTCACGCCAGCGCGTGCTCGTCCCCGAACCGGTCGTCGAGGCCTCCGAGGCGGGCGCCCGCTGGCTGGGCGTCACCTACTGGCAGGCCGTGGACGCCTTCACCCGCGGCGGCGTCCGCGCGAGCTGGGGTGACACGGGCGGCCGCCTCCGCCTGCTCGGGGGCGCGAACCTGCTCAGGTTCGGTCCCCCGGCGCTCGACTACGCAGACGGCGCGGTCTCGGCTCGCTATGCGATCGAGGGCGGCTTGCTGGCTCTGCGCGCCGGCGGCTCGGTCGCCCTCGCCCAGCGTGCGGCCGGCGACGAGGTCGAGCTGAGCGTTACCGTCGAGGAGTACCTGCCGCGCCTCGCCGCTCGCGCCGGCGCCCCATGGTGGACGGGAGCCCTCTACGCGAAGGGCCAGAGCCCGTTCCACGCCGCGGTGAGCCGCCGTTACTTCGACCTGCTCCAGCGCGGGAGGGCGGCGTGAAGGTCACGGTCTTCGGGGCGACGGGCGTGATCGGCCAGGCGCTGCTGCCGCTGCTGGCCGCCGAGCACGAGGTCGTCGCGGTCTCTCGGAGCCCGCGAGAGGCGACAGCCGGGATCGCGTGGGTGGCCGCCGACGTGGCCTCGGGCGACGGCGTCGCGGAGGCGGTCGAGGGAGCGAGCGTCGTCTACTACCTGGTGCACTCGCTCGGGGCGCGCGACTTCGAGCGTCAGGACCGCCAAGCGGCTGCGAACGTGTCGCGCGCGGCGGCGACTGCAGGTGTGGCGCAGATCGTCTACCTGGGCGGTCTCGGGGGAGACGACCCTGGCGCGTCCGCGCACCTGCGTAGCCGGCGGGAGACCGGGGAGCACCTCGCTGCGGACGGGGTGCCCGTGACGACTCTGCGCGCCGCGATGGTCGTCGGCAAGGGTAGTGCTGCGTTCGAGACGATCCTCGGGCTCGTTAAGCGCCTCCCCGTGATGATCACGCCGAGCTGGGTGTCGACGCCGACGCAGCCGATCGCGCTCGGCGACATCGCGCGATATCTGGCGGAGGTGTGCGGCAACGAGGAGGCGATCGGCCAGTCGTTCGACGCCGGTGGGCCCGAGGTGATGACCTACCGGCAGATGATCGAGCGGATCGCGGCGTTGCTGGGCAGGCACCCTCGCATCGTCGAGGTGCCGGTGCTCACCCCGGCCCTGTCGGCGCTCTGGCTCGAGCTCGTCACGCCCGTCAACGCTTCCGTGGCGCGGCCGCTGGTGGAGGGCCTTCGGAGCCCGACGGTTGCACGCGAGGAGAGGCTGCGGCTGCTGCTGCCCTTCGAGCTCACGCCGTTCGACGAGGCTGCGCGGCGGGCGCTCGACCGCTGAGAGCGACGGAGTCGGGCTGTCCAGTCTGGACACGTCCGAATGTGGCTCTACTCTAGGCACACAGCCGTCACCAACCGGGGGGTCTTTGATGTCGCAGCGCAAGGTACGCCGCATGGCCGCACTCGCCGTCCTCGCCGCCGCGGTGCTCGTCACCGGCTCCGCGGGCGTGCCCGACCGGGCGGCTGCGGCCGTCACGGGCGCCGCCTGCTCGACCGCGGGCACATGGCAGCAAGGCGAGGTGAACGTCTACTGGTTCGACGTCGAGCAGGGAGACGCGCAGCTCGTCGTCGGGCCGACCGGCCGCACCCTGCTCGTCGACCTCGGCGAGAACGCCTGGAACTCGACCGGAGCGAACACAAACAGCGCCATGATCGCCCAGCGGATCCGCCAGATCTGCGGGATCGCATCGGGGCCGGTGCACCTCGACTACGTGATGGCGTCCCATCACCATCTCGATCACATCGGCTATTCCTCGAACCCGAACGACACCTCGACCGTGGGCAACGGGATCTACCGGCTCCTGACTCCCGCAGGCGAAGGGTTTACGGTCGGCACGCTGATCGACCGCGACGGCGGCACCTGGCAGGACGCGAACGCCGACGGCGACTGCGACGTCGGCACGAGCACCGCGCCGTCGAACGAGATCGCATGGCGCAACGCGGGCACAACCTCGCAGACCGCTCGGCGCTGGATCTGCTGGCTGTACGGGCCGGCGGCGCAGCCCGACCGCGCCAACATCCAAGGCCGTGTGCTCACGCTCGCAAACACGGCGCCCTGGCCCTTGCTCGACCTCGGAACCGGGGTCACCGCTGCGGTCGTCCAAGCGAACGCAAAGGGCGTCCTACGGACGGACGGAACGCCCGTCGGCGGCGACCACACGCTGGAGGCGACGCCTCCTTCCGAGAACGACTACTCGGTAGGCCTGAAGATCACGTACGGAAAGTTCGAGTATGCGACCGCCGGCGACACGGACGGCGAGTACGCCACGAGCGGGTTCGGATACACGTACAACGACGTCGAGGCCTCGGTCGCCAACAGCTTCGGCAACGTCGAGACGATGCGAGTCAACCATCATGGCTCGGGGCACTCATCCAACGCGCCGTATGTCGCCAAGCTCGCTCCGGAGACGGCCTTCATCTCCTGTGGCGTGAACAGCTACGGCCATCCTTCGAACCGGGTGGTAGACGCGCTCCAGGCCGTCACGAACGAGCGGGGCACGGGCGCCGACGTCTACCTCGCCAACAACCCGTGCGACTCGTTCCAGTCGGACGGCACGACCGCGACCGACACCAGCGGCACGTTGAACGCCAACGGCGACATCTGGCTGCGCACGACCACCGCCGGCGCGAGCTACACGGTCACTCATGACACCGGCGTCCGCAACTACGTTGCCTACGACGAGGGCCCGCCGCCGCCGCCTCCTGCCGATCCGTCGAAGATCGTCGTCAACGAGTACCTGATGGCGCCGCAGACGGTCGGCACGACCGAGTGGATCGAGCTGTACAACCCAACCGCGGTCGCAGTCGGGATCGGCGGTCTCTACCTCGACGACATCGCCGGTGGCGGTGCGCCGAAGCTGATCCCGGCCGGGACGACGATCGCGGCGAACGGCCGCTACGTGATGGACATTGCGAGCGGCCTCCTCAACAACACCGGCACCGACTCGGTGCGCTACTTGAAGATCGTCGGCGGGGTCGAGACGGTCTACGACTCGCACACCTACACGCTCTCGTCCGTGAAATACGACCAAGTCTTCCATCGCACGGGGGACGGAGGCGCCTGGTGCAACACGATCTCGTCCAACCGCTCCAAGGGAGCGGCAAACCCGTCTACCTGCCCCTAGCCGCACTCGCAGCAGCCGGGCTCCTCCTCGCCGCGTGCGGCGGGGAGGAGCACTCGCGCTTCGTCCTGATCGCGAGCGGCCGGGACGACCACGGGGAGCTCGTGCAGGAGACGGTCGACCTGAGCGCCGAGCCAGAAGGACCGGCGATCGCCGAGGTGACGGCCGGCAGCCTCGTCGAGGTCGTCGACACGCGGGGCGAGTGGATCCGCGTGCGCTCGCTGCAGGGTGCGGGGGCCGGCTGGGTGAACGACTACTACCTTCGGGGCGTGGCGCACCTGGTGGCCAGCGTTCCCGGTTGCCCGGTGCCGAAGCGCGACGGAGGCACCTTTGAGCCCAATGCTCAGGTGGAGCTACTCGAGTACGAGCAGCAGCCCGGTGCGATCTGGGTGCGCGTTCGTCCTCTCGGTGGCGGCACTGAGGGATGGGTTCCACCGCGGGCACTCTCCGAGCTGCCTGCCCGCACCGGCGCCGCGCCGGCTTCCTGCAAGTCCTGAGTGCCTCACGCCGTTCGACGAGGCTGCGCGGCAGGCGCTGGGTCGCTGAGCAGCGGGCCGAGCGCCTCGGCTCGGTAGTCGAAGATTCCCTCGACCCACCGCCGGACAAGTAGACGGCGCACGAGCGCGCCCAGCGGCCCGAAGAAGAGCCGGTAGCGGACGCGGTCGTAGATCTCGGTGCCGCCCGCGACCGGCGTCAAGCGATGGGTGTGCTCCCAGAGCAGGAACGGGCCGCGCCGCTGCAGGTCGACGAAGCCCCGCGGCGGGTCCCACGCGACGATCTCGGTGCGCCAGCCGATCGGGATCCCGAAGAGCCGCAGCCGGTAGCGCAGGTGCGAGCCGAGCGCGAGCTCGTCCGGTGCGTCCCGGATCCGGAACCGCAGCCAGGGCGGGGTGATCTGCTCGAGGTTCCGCGCGTCGGCGAAGAACGCGAATGCCTCCTCGATCGGGACCGGCACGACCTGGGTGCGCTCGAGTGTGTAGTCCTCGCCCACGCCTAGCGGCCCCGCTTCCTGAGCATGTTCGCGCGGCCCTCCTCGCCGGCCTTGATCCACTTCTTCTTCTCCTGCGCCGCGAGCCGCTTGTCGAGCCGCTGCTCGAGACGGGCGGCTTCGCGCTGGAGCTTGAGGTAGCTCTCCCAGCGGCCGGGTTCGAGCGTGCCGTCCGCGAGGGCCGCGCGGACCGCGCACCCGGGCTCGGTGCCGTGCCCGCAGTCGGAGAAGCGGCAGCGCAGCTCGATCTCCTCGACGTCCCCGAACGTCTCCGAGATGCCGTCCGAGGCTTCCCAGAGCTGGAGCTCGCGCAGCCCCGGGGTGTCGAGCACCATGCCGCCGCCGGGCAGCAGCACGAGCTGGCGGTGCGTCGTCGTGTGCCGTCCCTCGCCGTCGTCCTCGCGGATCTCCTGCGTCGCGAGCAGCTCCTCGCCGGCGAGCGTGTTCACGAGCGTCGACTTGCCGACGCCGGACGAGCCAAGGAGGACGATCGTCTGCCCCGGCGCGAGGTGCGACCGGACGAGCTCGAGCCCCTCTCCGGTGATGCTCGAGATCGCGTGCACAGGCAGGCCAAAGGCGATCGCCTCGACCTCGAGCAGGCGTGTGGGCCAGTCCGGATAGAGGTCGGTCTTCGTCAGCACGATCACGGGCTGGGCGCCGCTCTCCCAGGCCATCGTGATGTAGCGCTCCAGCCGCCGCAGGTTGAAGTCCTCGTTCAGCGACATCAGCAGGAAGACGGTGTCGACGTTCGCCGCCAGCACCTGCTCCTGGGAGGCGGTCAGCGCCACTTTGCGGGAGAACTTCGTTCGGCGGGGGAGAACGGCCTCGATCCGGGCGGTGCCCTCCTCCGGCCGGGCGGCGACCGCGACCCAGTCGCCGACTGCCGGCAGATCGCCGATCCCGGACGCCTCGTGGGAGAGCCGGCCGGCGGGCACGGCGCGTAGCTCGCCGAGCTCGGAGAAGAGGTCGTACTCGCCGCGGTGCTGCGCGGCGACGCGCGCGGGAAGGAGGCCCTCCGCGGCGTATGGCTCGAAATCGGTTGTGTGGCTGTCCGTCCAGCCGAGATCCTGCAATGCGTACAAGCGAGGGCTCCTTGAGCGAGATGGTAGGGGCGGGCACGGTCGTAGGACGCGCGCCGCGCGGCTCAAGGAGCTGCCGGACTCGCGCGGGCGGGTTCCGCGTCTGCGGATCCCGCCCTTGCGCAAAGCAAGGTGGCCGACGGCCCTAGAGCCGCGGAGCTCTGAGGGCGAAGGGGGCAAGCGTTGTCATCTTGTCGACCTCCTTCGTCGCCGGGACGGCTCAGTATGCCTGAGTGCGCTCACCCCGGTAGCGTCGTAACGTGCAGACGACCCGGCCCCGTGACGGCTTCCGCGCCGGGCTGCCGCTTGCGCTCGCGCCGCTGCTCTTCGGGGCGTCGTTCGGCGTGCTCGCCGTCGATGCGGGGATGGGCTGGGCCGGCGCGATCGCGATGTCGGCCACCACGTTCGCCGGCTCGGCGCAGTTCGCCGCTGCCTCGATCCTCGACGCGGGCGGCGGCGCTGCGGCCGCGATCGTCGCCGGAGTGCTGCTGAACGCACGCTACGTCCCGCTCAGCCTGTCGGTCGCGTCGATCTTCCCCGGCTCGCGCCGCCGGCGTTTCCTCGAGTCGCAGCTGATCGTGGACGAGTCGTGGGCGCTCGCGGGGCACGGCGGCCGCTTCGAATACGGGCTGCTGTTCGGGGTCGGCCTCCTTTTCTACGTGCTCTGGGTGGGTGGCACCGCGCTCGGGACGGTCGTCGGCGACCTGCTCGACCCGGAGGCGATCGGGCTCGACGCCGCCTTCCCCGCGCTCTTCCTCGCGCTGCTCGTGCCGTACCTGCGCAGCCGCCGCGCGCTCGCAGTCGCGCTCGTCGCGGCGGCGATCACGCTCGCGCTGCTGCCCTTCGCGCCGCCGGGGGTGCCGATCGTGGCCGCGAGTCTCGCCTGCCTGATCGGACTGCGCAGATGAGCGTCGCTCGCCTTCGGCTCGCTCCCGTGGGGGAAACCAGGTTTCCCCCACGGACCCCCTTCTTTGTCCCTGTGGGGGAACTTCCAAGTTCCCCCACACCCCCTAAAGCTCATGGGCCACAGGTCGGCCCATGAGCTGGGTCGTGATCGCAGCGGTCGGGGCGGCGACGATGCTCTTCAAGGCCTCGGGCCCGGTCGTCCTGGGGCGCCGTGAGTTGCCGGCGCGGGCGCTCGCGCTCGTCGAAGTGTTGGCGCCCGCGATGCTCGCTGCGCTCGTGGTCACCCAGGCGGTCGGCGGCGACCGCTCGATCGTGATCGACGAGCGGCTCACCGGCGTCGCGGCGGCGGGAGTCGCGATCTGGCTGCGCGCGCCGCTTCTGCTCGTGATGGTCGTTGCGGCGGCAACCGCCGCACTGATTCGACTGTTCTAGGATCTCTCGTCCATGCGGTTGGTCGAGGAGATGGTCGAGCGGGTCTGGCCGGGCCGAGCTGCGCAGATCGACGTGCTCGGCGGCGGGATCACGAACCGGAATTTCAAGGTCACGTTCGACGACGGCGCCTACGTGCTCCGGGTCGGCGGCAAGGACACGGAGTTGCTCGGGATCGACCGCCGCGCCGAGCACGAGGCGTCGCTTGCGGCCGCCGCCGTCGGCGTCGGGCCGGAGGTCGTCGCCTTCATCGAGCCGGAGGGGTACCTGGTGACGCGGTTCATCGAGGGCGAGGTGGTCGCCCCCGAGGCGATCCGGGCGGGGGAGCCGCTCCGCCGCGTCGCGGAGTCGCTTCGCGCCATCCACGCCGGGCCGCCGATCCCGGCCCGTTTCGATCCCTTCCGGGTGGTCGAGGCATACGCCTCCACGGCTGCCACGCACGGGGTCGCGGTGCCCGACGCCTTCGACCGCTGCCTCGAGACGGCGGCGCGCGTCGAGCGGGCCCGGGGGGCCGTGCCCGAGCAGCCTTGCCACAACGATCTCCTGACCGCAAACTTCATCGACGACGGCAGCCGTGTGCGGATCGTCGACTGGGAGTACGCGGGCATGGGCGACGTCTTCTTCGACCTCGCCAACTTCGCGGTCAACAACGGTCTCTCGGCCGAGGAGAGCACCGAGCTGCTCCGCGCCTACTTCGGCGAGGTGCGCGGCGAAGACGAGCGAGCGCTGACGCTGATGCGCTTCATGTCCGACTTCCGCGAAGCGATGTGGGGCGTCGTCCAGCAGGGGCTCTCCGACCTCGACTTCGACTTCCGCGCGTACGCGCACGAGCACTTCGACCGGCTCGGGCGGATCGCCTCCGAGCGCGCGTTTCGGCGCGCGCTGGGCTAGCTCGGCTGAGCTAGCGGCGGGGGAAGAGCAGGGCGGCGGCGGCGGTAGCGTGCGCGAGCACAGACACGGTCGCCACGATCTTGAGGCTTGTGGGCATCGTCACATGAACGGATATCGGCACATTCCGGTTACGGGTGAGCGTTATTTAGAGCCAGCCGGCGCGCCGGAAGCGCCGGAAGAGCGTGAAACACACGACCAGGATCAGGAGCAGCACGGCGGGGTAGCCGAAACGCCATCTGAGCTCCGGCATGTGATCGAAGTTCATCCCGTAGATGCCGGCGACCATCGTCGGCACGGCGATGATCGCTACCCAGGCGGAGATCCGGCGCATGTCCTCGTTCTGACGCACGCTCACCTGGGTCAGGTTCGCCTGCAGCACGCCCGTCAACAGGCTGCCGAAGCTCTCGACCTGGTCGGACACGCGGGCGATGTGGTCGGCGACGTCGCGGAAGTACGGCGCGAGCGCCGGGTCGAGGTTTTGCATCCCCGGCGCGGCGAGGTCCTTCAGCGCCGGCCGCAGCGGCGTCGTCGCCCGCCCGAACTCGATCACCTCGCGGCGGAGCTTGTAGATCCGCTCGACGGGGTTCGCGCCTTCGGGGGAGAAGACCTCGCTCTCTACCTCCTCGATGTCTCCACGCACCGCCTCGACGACGTCCTCGTACGCGTCGACGACCCGGTCGACGATCGCGTGCAGGGCGGCTCCCGGCCCGCGGCGCAGGAGCTCTGGGCGCTCCTCTAGGTGCTCGCGGACGTCGCCCAGCCCTCCGGCCTCGCCGTGACGCACGGAGATCAGGAAGTCCGGCCCGATGAAGATCATCACCTCGCCGATCTCGACCACCTCCTCGGGCCCGACGTACCGCGCCGTCTTCAGGACGAGAAAGAGCGTGTCGTCGTACGTCTCGAGCTTCGGCCGCTGGTGCGCGCTGACAGCGTCCTCTACAGCCAGCTCGTGCAGGTCGAACTCAGCCCGGACGGTGTCGAATTCCTCCGCGGTCGGCTCGACGAGGCCGACCCAGGCGAAGCCGCCCGCCTCGCTCGCCTCCGCGCGGAGGCCGGCGATCTCCCGAGGGCGGTCGTGCCGGTGTCCGGCGCTGTAGACGGCACAGTCGACGATCACCGTCGCATACTGACGTAAGTTCTCCCGATGCGATCTCGGGCACGTGCGGTGGTGATCGGGGGCGGAGTCGGCGGCTGCTCGATCGCCTACTGGCTCGCCCGGCTGGGCTGGGACGACGTCGTCCTCGTCGAGCGGGCCGACCTCACCTCGGGCTCGACCTTCCACTCGGCGGGACTCGTGGGCCAGCTGCGCGGCTCGCTCTCGCTGACGAAGATGATGATGGCGAGTGTCGATCTCTACCGCTCGATCGGCGAGGAGGTGGGCCTCGAGACGGGCTGGCGCGAGGTCGGATCCCTGCGGCTGGCGTCCTCCGAGGCGCGGCTGGAGGAGATCTCGCGGCAGGCCGGCTGGGCGAAGACGTTCGGGCTGCCGCTCGAGCTCGTCTCCGCGGCGCGGGCACAGGAGCTCTTCCCGCCGATGTCGACCGACGGAGTCCTCGGCGCCGCGTATCTGCCGACCGACGGCTACATCGACCCGTCGCAGCTGACGTTCGCCCTCGCAGAAGGCGCGCGTCGCCACGGGGCCGAGATCCTGACGAACACGCGCGTGACCGCGATCCCGGTCGAGCGGGGCCGCGTCTGCGGCGTCGTGACCGACAAGGGCGAGATCGAGGCCGAGATCGTGGTCAATGCGGGCGGGATGTTCGCAGCTGAGCTGGGGCGGCTGGCCGGGGTCAACGTGCCGCTCGTGCCGATGGCGCACGAGTACCTGGTCACGCGGCCCGCGGGGCTCCCGCTCGACATGCCGACGATGCGCGACCCTTCCCTCCTCGTCTATTTCAGGCCCGAGTCCGGGGGGCTCGTCATGGGCGGGTATGAGCGCGACCCGGCGCCGTGGTCGCTCGACGGGATCCCGCCCGACTTCAACGGCAAGCTGCTCGAGGAGGACTGGCCGCGCTTCGAGCCGCTGCTCGAGAACGCGATCCGACGCGTGCCGGGCCTTGAGGAGATGGAGGTCGTCCGGCTGATCAACGGCCCAGAGGCCTTCACGCCCGACGGCGAGTTCATCCTCGGCCCCACCGACATCCGCGGCTTCTGGGTCGCGGCCGGCTTCTGCGCGCACGGTCTCGCCGGCGCCGGCGGCATGGGCAAGCTCGTCGCCGAGTGGATTGTCGAGGGGACGCCGAGCCTCGACGTCTGGCAAATGGACTCGCGGCGGTTCGGCGCCGCCTACACGAGCCGCGCTTACACGGTCGCCCGCACGACCGAGGTCTACTCGACCTACTACGACGTCAAGTACCCAGGGCACGAGCGGCAGGCGGGAAGGCCGCTGCGCCTCTCGCCCGCGTATGCGCGGCTGCATGAGCTCGGCGCGGCGTTCGGCGAGAAGTCGGGCTGGGAGCGCGCGAACTGGTTCGAGCCGAACGCCGCCCGGGGAGACGAGAGCCTGCGTCCGCGCGGCTGGGCCGGCAAGCACTGGTCGCCCGCGATCGGCGCCGAGCACCGAGCCTGTCGCGAGGCGGCCGCGGTCTTCGACGAGTCGTCGTTCGCGAAGATCGAGGTCGGGGGGCCGGGGGCCGCCGACCTGCTCGAGCAGCTCTGCGCCAACCGCGTCGCGCGCGACGTCGGGGCGATCACGTACACGCAGATGCTGAACGCGAAGGGTGGGATCGAGTGCGACTTCACGGTCACGAGGCTCGCCGAGGAGATGTTTCGGATCGTCACCGGAACGGCCTTCGGCCGCCACGACCTCGCCTGGATCCGCCAGAACGCCCCGGACGACGGCTCGGTGACGGTCACCGACGTCACGTCGGCGTACGCCTGTCTCGGTCTCTGGGGCCCAGCGAGCCGCGAGCTGCTCGCGCCGCTGACGACCGATCCGCTCGACTTCCCGTATCTGCGCGCCCGGGAGCTGTCGGTCGGGAACGTGCCCTGCCTGGCTCTGCGGGTCACCTACGTCGGCGAGCTCGGCTGGGAGCTCTACTGCCCGGCCGAGTACGGCCTCGCGCTCTGGGACGCGATCTGGGAGGCCGGCCGCGGCCACGGCCTCGTCGCAGGCGGCTACCGGGCGATCGACTCGCTCCGCCTCGAGAAGGGCTACCGCGTCTGGGGCGCGGACATCACGGGCGACGACACGCCCTACGAGGCCGGGCTCGGCTTCGCGGTCAAGCTCGACAAGCACTTCCTCGGCAAGGACGCGCTCGTGGCCGCACCCGAGGCGGCCCGGAGGCTTGCATGCCTCACGCTCGACGACGCCCGCGCCGTCGCGCTCGGCTCGGAGCCGGTGCGGATCGGGGGTGAGCTCGTCGGCCGCGTCACGAGCGGAGGCTACGGCTACACGGTGGAGCGATCGATCGCGTACGCATACCTGCCCGCAGCGAGCGTCGCGCCAGGGACGCCCGTCGAGGTCGAGATCTTCGGCGACTGGGTGCGGGGCGAGATCGCGGCGGAGCCGCTCTACGACCCACGGGGCGAGATGCTCCGGTCCTAGCGGAGCTCGAGCCGTCCGCCGCCCGTCGCGGTGACGAGACCGTCGGCGACGACGAGCTCGACGGCCGACCCGCGCTCGGGGCGCGCCAGCGCTTCGACGAGCAGCTCGACGAGTGCGCGCCGGATCTCGCCCGGGTGGGCCACGACTGTCGCATCGCCGCTGGAGCGGAGCTCGACGTCATGCGTGG
The DNA here is from genome assembly GCA_046594445.1 of Gaiellaceae bacterium. Classification (GTDB taxonomy): domain Bacteria; phylum Actinomycetota; class Thermoleophilia; order Gaiellales; family Gaiellaceae; genus Gaiellasilicea. Next base: position 24,684 of record JBKJSM010000005.1, read on the forward strand.
GCAGCACCGTCGTCACGAGCGCCAC
>JBKJSM010000021.1:0-26416 GCA_046594445.1 Gaiellaceae bacterium
GTGTGCTTCACCGGCCGGCCGGAGAGAAGCGACGCGAGCGCCGTCGCCATAGTGATCCCCGCGCTCGGGCCGTCCTTGGGGGTGGCGCCGGCCGGAACGTGCATGTGGAACGCCCGCTCGAAGGCCTCCTCCTCGATTCCGAGCCCTTCGGCGCGCGAGCGGAGCGAGGAGAGCGCGATCTGCGCTGACTCCTTCATCACGTCACCGAGCTGGCCGGTGAGGACGAGCTTCTGCTCGCCCTTCGCGGCGGTCGCCTCGACGAAGAGGACATCGCCGCCCGTGCCGGTGACAGCGAGACCCGTAGCCACGCCTGCGACGGCAGTCCGCTCCGCCGCCTCGCGGTAGAAACGCTGGCGGCCGAGCGCGTCGCTCACCTCGGCGATCGTCAGCTCGAGGGGAGCCTCCACCTTGGCGGAGGCGATGCGGGTCGCGGTCTTGCGCAGCAGCTTGCCGAGCTCGCGCTCGAGCTGCCGCACGCCGGCCTCACGGGTGTAGTCGGAGACGACGACCTCGAGCACCTCGTCGGCGATCGAGACCTCCTCCTCGCGGAGGCCGTTCCGCTCACGCTGTCGCGGCCACAGGTAGCCCCGGGCGATCGAGATCTTCTCGTCGGTGGTGTAGCCGTCGAAGCGGATCACTTCCATCCGGTCGAGCAGCGGCCCGGGAATCGAGTCGATCACGTTCGCGGTCGCGATGAAGACCACCTCGGAAAGATCGAGCTCGAGATCCAGATAGTGGTCCCGGAAGGAGTGGTTCTGCGCCGGGTCGAGCACCTCGAGCAGAGCCGATGACGGGTCACCGCGCCAGTCGGCGCCGACCTTGTCGACCTCGTCGAGCAGGATCACCGGGTTCATCGTCCCGGCATCCCTCAGGGCGCGGACGAGCCGTCCCGGCAGGGCGCCTATGTAGGTGCGCCGGTGGCCGCGGATCTCGGCCTCGTCGCGGACGCCGCCGAGCGACATCCGGACGAATTCTCGTCCGAGCGCGCGGGCGATCGACTCGCCGATCGAGGTCTTGCCGGTGCCGGGCGGCCCGACGAGCGTCAGGATCGCCCCGGAGCGCTTGTCCGGCTCGATCCCCCGCTCCTCACGCAGCTTGCGCACGGCGACGTACTCGACGATCCGATCCTTGACGTCCTCGAGCCCCTCATGGTCCGAGTCCAGGACCTCGCGCGTATGGACGGGATCGAGGCGCTCCTCGGACCGCGTTCCCCACGGCACGGCGAGGATCCAGTCGAGGTAGTTGCGGATCATCGACGCCTCGGGCGAGCTGTCGCCCTGGCGGTCGAGCCGGGCGAGCTCGCGGTCGGCCTGCTCGCGAACCTCCTCCGGCAGCTCGATCTCGTCGAGCTTGCGCCGGTACTCGTCGACGACGGACGCGTCGTCCTCGCCGAGCTCCTTCCGGATCGACTCCATCTGACGGCGGAGGATGTATTCGCGCTGCTGCTTGGCGGCGCCCTCTTCGACGTCGTCGCGGATGCGGCGGCGCACCTGCATCTCGGCGAGCCGCTCGCGCTGGAGCTCGATCGCGAGCGACAGGCGCTCCTCGACGTCGAGCGTCTCCAGCAGCTGCACCTTCTGCTCAAAGGTGAGGTCGGGCGAGTAGCCGGCCGTGTCGGCAAGTGGGCCTGGATCGGTGATCGAGCGGACGAAGGCCGAGATCCGGCCGTCGTCGCCGCGCAGCTCGAGGATCTCCTCGACGATCGCGCGGTACTCGCGCTCGAGCTCACGCGTGCTCGGGCCGGCCGTGTCGGCGTCAGGACGCTCGTCGACCTCGACGCGGAGGGCTCCCTGCGCATCGGTGTGGGCGACGCCCGCGACGCCGCGGTGCAGGCCGTTGAGCGCAACTGCATGGGCACCGCCCGGGAGCCGCACGCGGTCGGTCACCTCGGCGATGGTGCCGACGGTCGCGTAGTCACTTTCATGGCGCGGAACGAGGAGCACCCGCTCCTCCGTGCCGACGTCCACGGTCAGGGTCACATTCATGTTCGGGAAGACGACGAGGTCCTCCAGCGGAACGAGCAGCATCGTGCTCAACACATCACTCCTTTACTGGTGTCCTAACCAGTATCAACTTCAAAAAGAATACCTGTATTCCCGGCCGTTGCGATCCGGCTAAACCTGCGTATGATCGCCTCGTGCCGAGAGCGACCCCCCTGGCCGCCCGCAACGACACGCCGAAAGTGGGCGCCCGCGTTCGCTCGTTGCGGCGCGAGCGCGGCCTGACGATCGAGCAGCTCGCGGTCGCGACAGGCCTGACCAAGGGTTTCATCAGCCAGCTCGAGCGCGATCGCACGGCGCCGTCGCTTTCCTCCATCGCGCGTATCTGCGACGCGCTCGGCGTCAGGCTCAGCCACATCTTCGAGAGCGAGCCCGCGCCGGCGCTCGTGCGCAGGCAGGAGCGGCCCCGCGTGGAGACGCGTTCCGCGACCGAGAGCCACCTGCTCTCCTCGCGCGACGAAGAGCGCTTTCAGGCGATCGAGTCGGAGATCGCCCCGGGCGCGGGGGCCGGAGACGTGCTTTCCTCCCTCCCGGGCGAGGTGGAGTTCGTCTATGTGCTCGAAGGCTCGCTCGAGCTGCAGGTGGCGGACGAGACGCACGTGCTCGAGGCAGGCGACACCCTCACCTATCCGCTGACGAAGCCGCACACCTGGCGCAACGCCTCCAAGACGAAGCCGCTGCGCGTGCTCTGGGTCTCAGTCCCGAACCCGTATTAGCTGGCGCAAGATGAGCATCCGCGGAAGCGGATGCTCATCGCGCGAAGACCCCTAAAGGGGCCGCAAGCGGCCCAAAACCAGCGCGCTCCCGCCTGATCGCGCTCCTAGCCGACGGCGCGGAAGCGCTCGAGGGCGGCGAGCGAGATCCGGCCGGCGAGCTCGTCGGCGGCGCCTGTGCGCCAGGTCATTACGGTCGCGACGTAGGCGCCGCCAGCGAACGCGACGACGCCGCTGTCATGCCGCGCTCCTGACAGCCAGCCTGCCTTGTGCATCACGACCGCCCGCGCGCCGGTGAAGCGGTCGAGCTTGCCCGGGTCGGCGACCTGAGCGAGCAGCCACAGCACGTAGCGCGCCTCCGACCCGCTGACGCCGAGCCGGATCAGCGGCCCTTTCCCCGCCGCGGCGAAGTAGACGCTCCGCGCGAGCCGCGCCAGGTCCCACGCCGTCGTGTACTTGCCGATCCCGAACGCCGGCTGGCTGTCGACTCTGATCGGGATCGGCGCGCCCGCCGACGGCGAGCGGGGCGTCTCGTAGCCGCCATACATCAGCGAGTCGTCGAGCCCCAGAGCGCGCATCGTCTCGTTGACGCGGGCCGACCCGGCGGAGGTCGAGCCGGCCAACCACACCTCCAGCTGATTTGCCGCGGCGTTGTCGGAGCGGATCAACATCGCCCGGAGCAGCTCCTCGAGGCGCGATCCCTCGGCGGGCTTCTCCTCGAGCGCGCGCATGACCGTGACCGCGATCGCGAGCTTCAGCGTCGACGCGGCCGGAAAGCGCGCGCGGGCGTTCCAGGCGGCGCCGCGCCCGGTGCGGAGGTTTTGGACGTAGACCGCGCTGGTGCCGCCGTGCCGGCGGACGAGCCCGCGCACCGTGCGGGCGAGCACCGGGTCGAGCGTGGGCGCGCGGAGTCGCGGCTCGGCGCCGGCCGGCAGCCCGTAGGCCTTCACCAGCCGCGAGGAGCGGCGGTTGCGGCGGTCGACGGCGGTCACCCGGAGGGGGAAGACGGTCGCCGGCATCGGGACGCGCAGCGAGAACGAGGTGCCGGCAAGTGGCCGATCGGCGAGGATCCGTTCCCCGATCCGCACGATGATCCGGCGCGTCCCGGGCGGCACGCGCCCCGCGACGAGGCCGAAGGAGACTTCGCGCGCCGCAGGTGTGACGATCGCCGGCCCAGAAGGAGGTGGAACAGTAAGGGCCGGGGCATCGATCATGCTCACATCATGGCCATCCTCGCCCATCTCGACCTGGACGCGTTCTACGCCGCGGTCGAGGAGCTCGAGCAGCCGCAGCTACGGAGCAAGCCGCTCGTCGTCGGCGGTGACCCCCACGGGCGCGGGGTCGTGTCGACGGCGAACTACGTCGCCCGGCGGTTCGGGATCCGGTCGGCGATGAGCTGCGCGGAGGCGCTACGCCGCTGCCCCGAGGCCGTGTTCGTCCGCCCGCGGCACGCGCTCTACCGCGAGTACTCGCAGGCGGTCTGGGCGGCGATCCGCGAGGTGGTGCCGCTGGTCGAGCGAACGGGCCTCGACGAGGGCTACCTCGACTTCGCCGGCCTCGCGTCCGACTACTCGCGCGCCCGGGCCGTCGCCGGAGCCGTCCAGACCTCGGTGCGCGCCGCGACGAGCCTCTCCTGCTCCCTCGGGGTCGCGCCCACCAAGGTGGTCGCGAAGGTCGCCTCCGACCGCCGCAAGCCGGGCGGGATCACCGTTGTCCCGGCGGGGACCGAGGCCGCGTTCCTGGCGCCCTTCGCGGTGCGCGCCCTTCCCGGCGTCGGGCCGCGCGCGGAGGCCCGGCTGGCTGCGGCGGGGGTGACCACGATCGGCGGCATCGCGGCGCTATCCGACCTCGACCTGCGCGCCGTCCTCCCCGGTCAGGTCGGCCGGATGCTCCGCGACCGGGCGCTCGGGATCGACGCACGCGGCCTGGAGACGACGAGCGAGCGGATCTCGATCTCGGTCGAGGAGACGTTCGAGCGCGACCTGCACGACCGCGTGCTCCTGCACGCCGAGCTGCGCCGGATGGCCGAGTCGCTCGGCACGCACCTGCGCCGGGACGGGCTTTCGGCAAGGACGGTGACGACGAAGCTGCGCTACGCGGACTTCTCGATCCGCAGCCGCTCGACGAGCCTCGACATCGGGATCGACGATCCGGAGCGGATCGGCGCGCTCGCGTGCTCCCTCCTCGACCGGGGCCTGCACGACCGGCCCGGCGCCCTGCGCCTCGTCGGAGTCGGCCTCTCCGGCCTCTCCGACTACCGCCAGCTCAGCCTGGACGAGACGGGCTAGAGCAGCTCGCGGGTCTCGTCGCCGGCAAGGTCGGCGGGCGTCTTGCCGTCATCGTTCGCGAGCGAGGGGTCGGCGCCCGCTTCGAGCAGCGCCTCGACGCTTTCGCGGTCGTCGTTCTGGGCGGCGGAGTGGAGCGGGGTGAAGCCGCCGTCCTGCGCGGCGTTCGGATCGGCGCCGTGCTCGAGCAGCAGCTTCACGATCCCCGAGTGCCCGCCTGCCGCGGCGCTGTGCAACGGCGTCACGTGGGTGTTCGCGTTCCGGGCGACGAGGTTCATCTCGGCGCCCCGCTCGATCAGTGTGCGCGCGGCGTCCTCCTGGCCGAAGTACGCCGCCAGGTGGAGCGCCGTGAACCCGTCCGGAGACCAAGCCTGCGCCAATTCCGGCTCCGCGTCCACGAGCTCCTCGAGCCCGCGCGTCCGGCCGACCGCAGCGGCGTCGAAGACGTCGAGCGGCGGGTTCGCGTCGAGCAGCGGCTCGACGAGGTCGGCCTTGCCGTTGTAGAGGGCGTAGAGAACGGCCGAGAGCCCATCGGCGTTGCGCGCAGCCGCGAGCTCGGGATCCAGGCCGAGCTCGTCCACGAGCGCGTCCTTGTCGCCGGCGTCGATCAACTCGAAGAGGTTCGGCCTCATCCGCGGAGCACCGGTCGTGTCAGGCACGTTGGTCCGCCGTCGCCCTTGCGGGAGATCTCGTCGCCCTTGTAGACGAGCACCTCGACGCCGGCGGCCTCCATTCTCAGCCGTGTCTCGTCGTTGCCCTCGAGCGCCAGCGCGTAGCGAGGTCCGAGCGCGAGCACGTTCGGGCCCATCGTCTTGAACTCCTCGTCCGGCACCTCGACGATCTCGATCCCGCGCTCGGCGAGCAGCTCGATCAGCCGGACAGGCGCGAGCCGCGGGTAGACGAGCGCGAGGTCGTCGTCAAGCGGCGAGATCAGGCTCATCAGGTGCATCACCTCGGCGCGTCCGTTCCAGTGCGGCAGATCGTACGAGAGCACCTCCGCGTCGGGGAACGCCTGCTGCAGCTGCTCGACGCCGGAGGCGTTCGTCCGGTAGCCGCGGCCGACGAGGAGCGTCTCGCGGTCGAGCCAGAGCGTGTCGCCGCCGTCGATCGTCCCGGGTGCCTCAATCCGGGCGACGACCGGTACCCCCGCTGCCAGCAGGTCTGCTTCGAGCGCATCCGGCTCGCCGAGCCGGGCGTCCTTGCCCGGGCGCAGCAGGACGGCGCCGCGCTCGCCGATCAGGACGGGGTCGTACGCGTAGATCGCGTCGGGGTTTCCAGGCTCGCCCTGGGCGACGATCACCTCGGCGCCGGCGCCCTCCAAAATCTCGCGCAGCGCCTCGTGCTCCGCGGCCGCGACGGCCAGATCGGGCTCGGATCGCCAGCCGTACTCCTCCCAGCGCCCGGCGTCGGCAGGCTGCGGCGGGCGCACGAGCACGCGCCGGAGCGGTGAGGTCATCGAGCGGGCGCCGTAGCCGAGCACTAGGGGAGCTTAAAGGCGAGCTCGCCCAGCCTGCGGTAGCCCTCGACCGAAGGATGGTCGCCGTCCGAGGTCCACTCGTCCCGCATCCGGCCAGGAGCATCCGGGCTCTCGAGCGTGGCGTAGAAGGGCAGCACCGGGACGTTCTCCTCGCGCGCCAGCTCGGCGATCAGCTCGTTCAGCCGCTTGATTGGCTCCTCGGTGCCGGGCCAGCCACGGTTCCACGGCAGGACGTTCGCGATCGCGACGCGCAGGCCCAGCTCCCGCCCGCGCTGCACCATCCCGCGGAGGTTCTCCGCTGCCGGCTCGATGTCGCGGCCCTGCGCGATGTCGTTGATCCCACCCTGGACGATCAGCACGTCCGCGCCCTCCGTACACACGTCGAAGCGCGCCGCGATCTCGTCGGTGCGCTCGCCCCAGACGCCGCAGTTGCGGAGGGTGAGCCGTGCGTCCTTCTTCGCGGCCCAGTACTCCCACTGGCTCTGCTCGTCGAGGTCGTCGCCGTAGCTCGCGCGGACGTCGGGATCAGGGTCCCAGTACGGCGAGCCCGCGTGGATTGAGTCGCCGAGGGCGGCGACGACGATCGTTCCCTGCTCGTTCACGACGGCGACCTCCCCTCCCTCTACTCCCCCGCAGCCCGCGGCTGCGAGCGCGACGAGAACGTATAGGAGCGCCTTCATACGACGTTCGAGGGCGGGCTGTCCTCCAGCAGCACGGCCCGCAGCGCCTCGACGCAGAGCATCCCCATCGCGTTGCGGGCCTCGTGGGTCGCGCTGCCGAGGTGCGGAGTCAGCACGACGTTCTCGAGCTCGAGCAAGCCTGGATGCACGTCGGGCTCGTCCTCGAACACGTCGAGCGCGGCGCCCGCGAGCTCGCCGGCCCGGAGCGCCTGCACGAGCGCCTCCTCGTCGACGACGGGGCCGCGCGAGGTGTTGACGAGTACCGCATGCGGCTTCATTCGCTGGAGGGTGTCCGCTCGGATCAGATGGCGCGTCTCGGGTGTCAGCGGGCAGTGCAAGCTGACCACGTCGGCCCCGAGCACCTCGTCGAGCGGGTCGCCCCTTCGAGCGGTGGCGACCCGCATGCCGAGCGCCTCCGCGAGCCGTCCGAGCTCGCTGCCGATCCGGCCGGCGCCGACGATCCCGAGCGTGCGGCCCTCGAGGCCGCGGCCGAGCATGAACATCGTCCCGAGCTGCCATGGCTCCCGACGCCTGATCAGGCGGTCGCCCTCGGCCACGCGGCGCAGCAACGTCAGCATCAAAGCGAGCGCGTGCTCCGCCGTTGCGCGGGTCAGCACGTCGGGCGTGTTCGTGACGATGACGCCGCGACTGCGCGCCGCCTCCAGGTCGAGATTGTCGAGCCCGACCGCGTAGTTGGCGACCACCCGGAGGCTGGGGCCGGCGCGGTCGAGCAGCGCGCCGTCGACGAGCACGGTCGGATGCGTGACGAGCCCGGCCGCGCCCTCCGGGGCCGCAAGTAGCTCGAAGTGGTGCTCGAGCTCCGCCTGCACGCGCTCCGGGACGGGCACGCAGACGTGCACGGCCGGCTTCATCCGGCCAGCAGCCGGCGGTGACGCGCAAGCGCGGCGAGGACGGCGTCGATGTCCTCGTCCGTGTTGTAGAGGTGGAGCGAGACGCGGAGGTTGGAGTCGCGCTCGGAGGTGACGATGTGGTCCGCGGCGAGCGCGGCGACGAGCGCCGGTGCGTCGGTGGAGCGGACGCAGACGAGCGGGCCGCGCGGCGGCGCGGCGACCTTGGCGCCGAGCTCTTCGAGGCCGGCGACGAGCCGCCCGACGAGCCCGGCGACGTGCCGCTGGATCTCCGGCACGCCCGCCTCGGCGATCAGGCCCACCCCGGCGACCCCGCCGTAGATGTTCGGCACCGGCGGCGTACCCGCGTCGAAGCGGCGGGCGCTCCGGTGCGGGCGATAGCGCTCGATCTGCATGTCGAAGACGTTCTCGTCCGCGAACCAGCCCGTCTGGACGGGCACGAGCTCCTCGACGAGACCGGGACGCATCGCCATGAACGCGAGCCCCGCGGAGGCGAGCAGGTACTTGACCGTCCCGCCGACGACAACGTCGCCCGCCTTCGCCGCTTCGAGCGGCAGCGCGCCGATTCCCTGGTAGCCGTCGACGAGCATGAGCGCCCCGTGCTCGCGGGCAATCCCGTAGATCGACTCGACGTCGTGCACGGCCCCGGTGCGATAGGAGACGAACGTCGAGCAGACGAGCGCTGTCCGCTCGTCGACCGCGGCCGCGTACGCCTCCGGCTCGGGACCGACCTGGACGACCTCGGCGCCACGCAGCTCCTGCGCGTGCGCGATCTGGCCGATCGCCGGAAACTCGTTCTCCGAGATGACGATCCGGTTCCGTTCGCCCCGGAACTGGAGCGCGCTGACGAGGGCGCTGACCGCGGCCGAGACGGAGGTCTGGATCGCGACGTCGTCGGGCGCCGCCCCCAGGAGGGCGGCGAACGCCGTCCGGGCGGCCTCGGAGCGCTCGACCCAGTGCTCCCACTCGGCGCCGTTCTCGTCCCAGCCATCAAGGTACTCCTCGTAGGCGCCGCGGACGGCGTCGGAGAGCGCGCCCTGCGAGCAGGAATTGACGTAGACCTTGTCCCGGAAGACGGGGAACCGCCCCCGGATCGCGCTACCGACCAAGGTATGCCTTGCGCAGCTCTTCGTTCTCGAGCAGGTCGGCGGCCTTGCCCTCCAGCACGATTCGCCCGGTCGAGAGCACGTAGCCGCGGTCCGCGATCGAGAGCGCCATGTTCGCGTTCTGCTCGACGATCAGCATCGCAACGCCGGCCTCGTGCACCTGCTGGATGATCTCGAAGCTACGCTCGACGAGGATCGGCGCGAGCCCCATCGATGGCTCGTCCATCAGCAGCAGCTTCGGGTGACTCATCAGAGCACGACCCATCGCCACCATCTGCTGCTCGCCTCCCGAGAGCGTCCCCGCAAGCTGCGAGCGCCGCTCGTAGACGAGCGGGAAGAGCGAGTAGACGCGCTCGAAGTCGTCCTTGCGGCCCTTGCCGTCGCGATTCAGATAGGCGCCCATCTCCAGGTTCTCGAGCACGGTCATCGGCCCGAAGAGTCGCCGGTTCTCGGGCACGATCGCCATCCCACGGCCGATCCGGTGGCTCGTCGAGCGACCGGTGACGTCCTCCCCGTCGAAGGTGACCGTGCCCGTCTTCGGTCGCACGATCCCGAGAATCGTCTTCAACGTCGTCGACTTCCCGGATGCGTTACCGCCGAGCAGCGAGACGAGCTCGCCCGCGCCGACCTCGATCTCGACGTCCTGCAGGATGTGAATCAGGCCGTAGAACGTGTTGATCCCGGAGAGACGGAGCAGCGGCTCGGAGGTCGTGGTCGGCTCGCTCACTTTCGCTCCGCGGCCTTGGTCCCGAGATACGCCTCGACGACCTTGGGGTCGGTTGCGACCTCGTCGAACGATCCCTCCGCGATCTTCACCCCGTGGTCGAGCGCGATCACGCGGTCGGAGATCCCCTCGACGACGTGCATGTCGTGCTCGATCACGAGGATCGTGTAGCCGCCCTCGCTGCGCAGCTTGGCGATCAGCTCGGTGATCTCGTGCGTCTCGACCGGGTTCATCCCGGCCGCGGGCTCGTCGAGCAGGAGCAGTCGTGGGTTCGTCGCCGTGGCGCGCGCGATCTCGAGGCGGCGCCGGTTCGCGTACGAGAGGCTGTACGCGGGCTGATCCCAGCGGTAGCCCATCAGCCGGTCCCCGAAGAAGGCGAGCCGCCGCTCGGCGAGCTCCCGGATCGCGCGCTCCTCACGCCGCTGGCCGGGGGTGCGCAACATCGCCTGGAAGACGCCCGCCTTGGTGTGGCCGTAAGCAGCCGCCATCACGTTCTCCCGCACGGTCATGTTCAGGAAGAGCCGCAGCGTCTGGAAGGTGCGGGCGATCCCGAGCCGCGTGATCTTGTGCGGGGCGAGGCCGATGACGCTCGAGCCTTCGAAGAGGATGTCGCCGCCCGTCGGCTCGTAGACGCCGGTGACGAGGTTGAAGAGCGTCGTCTTGCCGGCCCCGTTTGGCCCGATCACGCTGACGATCTCGCCCTCGTCGACGTGCAGGTCGAGCTTGTCGATCACGGAGAGGCCGCCGAACGCCATCGAGACGCCCTGCAACTCGAGCAGCATTGCGGCGGCCATCAGATGATCTCGACCCGCTTCTCGCCGAGCAATCCCGCGGGTCGCGCGATCATCACCGCGACGAGGATGGCGCCGAGGATCACAAAGCGCGTCGGCTCGGGCTTGGCGAGCATCACGTTCTCCCAGACGAAGGCCGCGAGGTAGACGGTCGGGACGACGAACGCGAGCCGCACCCAGCCGTGCAGCAGCGTCAGGCCGAGGATCACGGACACGAGCAGGATGTAGGAGGCAGGCGTGATCCAGCCGGCCATGTCCGCCGGCACGATCACCCAGTCGCTGACCCACCCGGCCAGCCTGCCGCCGCCGTTCGGGACCCCGGCGGTCCAGGCATCGTCGATCCGTCCCGCGATCGCGTGCGCGACGAAGCCGAGCACGAGCGTGCCGCCGAGCACGACCGCCAGCCGAGTGGAGAGCCGCAGGATCGCGACCAGTGCGAGCGCACCGACGAAGTAGAAGAGGAAGCGCGCATCGCCGGGCTCGCGCAGGACCTCGAGCAGCACGCTGATCATCACCGCTCCGATCACGACCCCGGCCTGGCTACCCGCACCGCCGAGGATCACCATCGTGTAGATCGTGATCAGGAGTGGGAACTCGAACGTCTGCGGGAAGACACTGGCGTTCAGCGCGGTCACGAGCGAGCCGCTGAGCGCCGCGACCGCCGCCCCGAACGCAAACGCCGTCAGCTTCAGCCAGCTGACCGGCATCCCCATCATCTCGGCGGCGAGCGGATCCTCCCGCAGCGAGCGCCAGGCGCGACCCGTGCGCGAGTCGTTCGCGAGTCGCAGGGCCACGAAGACGACCGCGAAGAACGCCAGCGCGACGTAGAGGTAGGCGACGTTGAAGATGCCGTCGGTCGAGATCGGCAGGTCGTGGCCGAAGAGGCTGAGCGGGTCGATGTTGAGGATCCCGTTCGGGCCTCCCGTGAGGTCGTCGCCGAAGATGTTCTCGCCGTTGTTGGTCACCGTCAGGAAGATCTGGAAGAAGAACAACGTCACGATCGCGAGGTAATCGCCGACGAGACGACGGGAGGGCAGCCCGACGAGCAGGCCGACGATCCCCCCGACGATCAGCGCGAGCGGGATCGCGGCGTACGACGGAAAGTGGAGGTCGAACTTATCGGAGCTGACGACCGCGTAGGTGTAGGCCCCAACGCCGAAGAAGGCGATGTAGCCGAGGTCGAGCAGCCCGCCCCAGCCGACGACCACGTTGAGCCCGAGCGCGAGCAGGATGTAGATCACCGTGTCGAAAGCGATCCGGCGGACGTAGCCGCTCTCGACGCCCACCGGCAGCAGCGCCACGACCCCGACGAAGAGCGCAAGCCACACCCACCACGGCACTGTTCGCAGCCGGGCTTCCAGCAGGCCCAACCGGCCGCCGCGGCCGCCGCGGCGCTCGGTCGAGCGCGCGACCCACTCGTCGACGCCGATCTGCGGTCCGGCCGTCGTTGACGCGGCCGGGACGGCCTCGTCGATCCCCTCTCTGCGCGTCTCGTCGTCCACTAGACCTTCTTGATATCCGGCTTGCCGAACAGGCCCTGCGGCCGGAACAGCATGAAGAGGATCAGGACCACGAACACGAGCAGGTCGGACCAGCGCGTCGAGATGTAGCCCTGCGTGAACGCCTCGGCGAAACCGAGGATCAGCCCGCCGACCATTGCTCCGGGGATCGATCCGATCCCGCCGATCACGGCCGCCGTGAAACCCTTCAACCCGGCGATGAACCCGATCGTCGCGGCCGTGGGTGCGCGGAGCGCGAACAGCACGCCGGCAGCCCCGGCGAGCGCCGAGCCGAGCACGAACGCGAACACGATCACCCGGTCGATATTGATTCCCATCATCGCCGCTGCCTCGCGGTCATGGGAGGTCGCGCGCATCGCCTTGCCGATCCGCGTCTTCGTCACGAGCAGCCAGAGCAGCACCATCAGGACGAACGCCGAGACGATGATGATGATCCGCAGCAGCGGCACGCGGACGTTGCCGATGTCGAAGCCGCTGAAGAAGAGCGTGCCCTCGCCGAGAGCGAACGCGTCGTAGTCGCGCTGCTGGGCGCCGAACATCAGCTGCACGGAGTAGGCGAGGAAGAACGAGACGCCGAGCGCGCTGATCAGCGGAGCGATCCGCGGCGCGTCGCGCAGCGGCCGGTAGGCGAAGCGCTCGATCGCGACCCCGAGGAGCGCGCAGCCGACCATGGCCGCGAGCGTGACGAGCACGAGCAGGAGCCAGAGCGGCACTTTCGGGTTCGCCGACCCGCCCAGCGCCTGGAGCGCCCCGTAGCCGATGAACGAGCCGACCATGAAGACGTCGCCGTGGGCGAAGTTGAGCAGCTTCAGGATCCCGTAGACGAGCGTGTAGCCGAGCGCGATCAGGGCGTAGACGCTCCCGAGCGTCAGGCCGTTGAGCGTCAGCTGGATGAAGGTGTCCACGGGCTGCCCGAGTCTAATCTTGCGGAAAAGACGAGCGGCCCGGCAGTGTCGCCGGGCCGCTCGCTCGTTGCTTTACGTCCGTCAGCCGACGAGCTTGTACGACCCGTTCGACTGGATCTGGAAGATGTAGAACCGCGCGTTCAGCGGATCGTTCGTCTTGGTCGAGAAGCGGAAGTCGCCCCCGAGGATCCAGTTCTTGACGACGATGCGCTTCACGTTGCGGACGACGTCCCGCCGGTCCTTGATCTGGCCCTTGCCGACGTTGCACGCGCGCTTGATCGCGTTCATCGCGACCTGCACGGCACCGTAGGTGGGAGGCCCGAAGGACTCCAGGCCCGACTTCGGATTGTCGCGCTTCCAGCCGGCGATCAGCGCCTTGTTGTAGGCGAAGCCGCTGATGTCCGGGGCGAAGTTCGACACGTACGACCCGGCCAGCTTGAACTTGGCCGGCGAGTTGGCGCCGTCACCACCGAACACTTTCGCACGCTTGCCCTGCTCCAGCAGCTGCTGGCCGAACGTCTGCGCGTCCTCCGGCTGCTGCGTCGGGAAGAAGACGATCTGCGCGTCGCTCGGCACCTTGGTGACGAGCGAGGAGAAGTCCGTCGTCTTGACCGAGGTGGACTCGCGGATGACCGTGACGCCCTTCGCCTTCAGGACAGACTGCGCCGCGTCGGCGAGACCCACCGAGTACGGCTCCTGGAAGTCGATGATCACGACCTTCGTCACCTTGAGCTTCTCGATCATGAACCTCGCGTCGCTCGGTCCCTGGATGTAGTCGCCACCGACGACGCGGAAGAAAGCTTGCGTCGCCTCCTTCGTGGAACCCTGGGTCAGCGACGTGCGCGTCGCCGACGGCGAGATGTGCGCGAGCCCGGCCTGGAAGTAGGTCTGGCTCGTCGCCGCTACCGCACCCGAAGTTGCCGGCCCGATCACCGCGACGACGCTCTTGTCCGCCACGTACTTCTGCGCGAGGGACTGGGCAGGAGCGGGACCCTGCTCGACCGGCGTATCGCCGGTGACGAGACGGATCTTCAGGCCGTAGCGGCCCTGAAGCGTCTTCACCGCGTATTTCGCCCAGCTGAGCTGCGCGTTGCCCAGGAAGCCCGCTCCGCCGGTGAGCGGCGTCACGAGCGCGATCTTCAGGGTGCTCTTGCAGCTGACAGCCTGCTGAGCTTCGCTCCCTGTGGCGGCCGTCGGCCTCGCAACCGCGGTCGCCGCGAGTACTGCGGCGATCCCGGCCACGAGCGCCAGAACGATGGCCCTCTTCATGTATTGCCCTCCTTGTGGTTTAGATCCAAATGTCGGTGGTGCGTCCTCTACGACGCGGCGGAGCCCAACTTGTTGCTCAGACGGCCGTGCCGCATGCGTGGATCACACCGTGTCGCGTGTGTCATGTCAACAGATGGGCGTCGCGGAGGCTAGCCGACCAGCATCCGTTTCCCGCGCAATCCGAGCTTGTAGAGCGAGAATTTCGCGCCTTCCCTGTCACCGCGGCGGGTGAACCGCAGGCTGCCGCCAAGGACGATCCTGCGGATGAAGGTCGCTCGCAGGTGCTTCTGCACCTCCGCCCGCGTCGCCTCGCCGTCCGCGCACGCCTTCCGGATCGCCGCGATCGCGGCCTGCGTGGCGACGTAGACCGGCGGGCCGAACCTCGAGAGAAACGGCGCGCCGTACCCCTCGATGAACGTGACGTTCCCCTCGATCCCGCGGACGTCCGGCGCGAACGCCGACACGTACGAGCCCGGGATCGTGAAGTCGCCGGAGTCGAGGCCGTCGGAGCCGACGAGGACCGCCTGCTTCCCCTGCTTCCTCAGCTCGAGGCCGAAGAGTTGTGCGTCCGCTGCGACCCGCCAGGGGAGGAAAACGACGTCCGTCCCCTTCCCGACGCCGGCCGGGGCCGCCGCGCGGCGAACGCGCACCCCGCCGGCCTGTAGTCGCGCGTGGACGGCGTCGGCCAGCCGCCGCGAGTACGCGCTCCCGTCCCCGACGACGACCACCTGCTCGGCCTTCAGGCTCCGGCGGATGAGTCGTGCGATCGCCGGTGCCTGGGCGGCCTCCTTCGGAACGACCCGAAAAAAGTTCGGAATCGCCCCGTTCGTGAGCGCGTCGGCGAGCGCGGAACCGGAGACGAACGACAGCCGCGGCACGCGCTTGAAGGTCGCGGCGACCGCGAGCACCTCCTGGCTCCCGGCGGGGCCGACGACGGCGAGGACGTCTCGGCGGCGGTGGAGCGTCCTGGCGACGTTCGCCGCTCGAACCGGGTCGAGCTGCGTGTCGGTCTCGACGAGCCTGATCGTGCCGCTGCCGAGCTTTCGGACCGCGTACCGCGCGAAGCCGAGCTGCTCCTTGCCGATGAAGGCCGCGTCGCCGGTGACCGGGCCCAGGAAACCGATCCGCGGGCGCTCGCACGCGGCGCTCGCCGGCGCTGGGAACGCGAGCGACGCGGCGACCAGGAGCCCGAGCGCCGTTGCTATGCGTACGCCCGCGACGCGGGGTCGCCGGACGGATGGAAGACGCCCTGGATGCGCATCACACCCGGGCCGGTGTTCTCGATGCAGTGCACCTGACCTGGCGGGAGGTGGAAGCTGGAGCCCGGCGCGAGCGGAATCGACTCCTCTCCGATGTGCGCGAAGCCGACGCCCTCGATGATGTAGCCGAGCTCGTCGTAGGTGTGGCTGTGATCCGGCGCGCGGCAGGGCTCGACGATTCCCACGAACTGCGTCGCGTCCATGCAGCCGGTGTCCTGGTTGACGAGGTAGCGAAAGGTGCGCTGGGCGTCGGCGCGCAGCTCGTCGCGGTCGGCAAAGCGCACGATCACCTCGCTCGGCGGGCGGTAGACCTGCTCGACGGGAACGCTCGTCGAGACGATCAGCAGCTCCCCCGGCCCGGCGTTGTCGATCGCGTACGTCTCCCCGGCCCGCACGTAGGCGGCGCTGTCGGCCTCGAGGTCGTGCGGCTCGCCGTCGAGTTCGAGCGTGCCCGACCCGGAAACGACGTAGAGGAGCTCGTCGCGGGCCGGATCGCCGCGCGGGAGCGACCGGCCGGGGTCGTACCGGGTCACGCGCTGCTCGAGCAGTCGCGAGCCGGTGTGCGGCCCGAGCACGATCTTCTCGGCGGCGGTGTCGCCTTCGGTTCGGCGCCTTTCGACGTCCTGCTCGGCGACCACGAACGTCTGCCCCATACCTGAATCTCACCACAAACGTTGCCTCGTGTCTCATACACTCCGCCGGTGAATGTCGTCGAGGCGGTCGATCTCCGCCGCACGTATCGAACCTCGACAGGCACGTTGAGGCGCAGGTCGCTGAAGGTCGAGGCAGTCCGGGGCGTCAGCTTCGAGATCGGCCAGGGCGAGCTCTTCGGGCTGATCGGGCCGAACGGCGCGGGGAAGACGACGACGATCAAGATGCTGATGACGCTCCTGATCCCGACGGCGGGAACGGCTCGCGTCCTCGGCCGCGACGTCGTCGAGCACCCGCGCTGGGTCCGCGAGCGGGTCGGCTACGTCTTCGGCGGCGACCGCGGGCTGTACGAGCGCCTCTCCGCTCTCGACAACCTCCGCTACTTCGCCGAGCTCTACGCGGTCGAGCCGCGCCGGCAGCGCGCACGAATCGACGAGCTGCTCGCGCTCGTCGGGCTGAAAGGGCGCGAGCAGGAGCGGGTCGAGGGCTACAGCCGCGGGATGAGACAGCGCCTGCACATCGCCCGCGGCCTCCTGCACGATCCGCCCGTCCTGTTCTTCGACGAGCCGACGATCGGCGTCGACCCGGTGGGTGCCCGCGAGCTGCGCGCCCTGATCGCGTCGCTCACCGAGACCGGCAAGACCGTCCTTCTGACGACGCACTACATGTTCGAGGCGGACGCGCTCTGCGACCGGATCGCCGTGATCGCGAAGGGCGAGATCGTCGCCCAGGGGACGCCGCAGGAGCTCAAAGCGGGCGTAGCCGACGGGAGCGTCGTCGAGGTCGAGGTGCTCGGCATCGACGAGCTCTCGATCGAGCGGGTGCGCAACCTGGAAGGCGTCAGGGCCGTCGCAGTCGAGGAGCAGGAGCTCAAACAGCTCCTGATCGTGCAGACCGCACCGGGCCTCGAGCTGACCCACGCGATCCTCTCCCAGCTGACCGGCATCTCGATCGGCCGGGTTTCCTCGCGCGAGCCGACGCTCGAGGACGCGTACGTCCAGCTCGTCACCGCTGCATGAGGCTCCTGCGCGTCTGTGTGGTGGGCGGCGTGCTCCACTTCAAGATGCTCAGCCGCGCGCCGATGGACGTGATGTCCGCAGCCGTCTGGCCGCTCGTCTACGCGACGCTGGCGTACCTCATGTTCCGTGCCGGCGGCACGCCCGAGACGCTTCTGGTCGCCTCGCTCGGTGCCGCGATCATGGGCATCTGGTCGGTGACGACGGTCGGCGCCGCCGACGCGATCCAGCGTCAGCGCTGGCACGGCGTGCTCGAGCTGCTCGTCGCGGCGCCAACCCCGTTCTGGGCCGTGCTGCTGCCGATCACGATCGCGACCTCTGCGATCGGCGTCTACTCGCTCGCGTCCACGCTGCTCTGGGGCCGGCTGCTGTTCGGGATCCCGCTCGAGCTCGAGCATCCGCTGCTCTTCCTGCTCTCGATCCCGCCGATGGTCGTCTCGATCGGCTTGCTCGGGTTCCTGATGGCGTCAGTCATCGTCCGCTTCCGAGCGGGCTGGGCGGTCGGGAACATGTTCGAGTACCCGGTCTGGCTGGTGACAGGCCTGTTGATCCCCGTCTCCCTCCTGCCCGGCTGGCTGGAGCCGGTCTCCTGGGTGCTCGCGCCGACCTGGGGGATGCGCGCGCTGAAGGACTCGGCGTTCGGGGGCTCGCCCTGGCCGGAGATCGCCGCCTGCGCGGGCCTCGCCGTCGTCTACGCGCTGGCGGGCGCGCTGCTGCTCGGGCGCTTCCTCACCTCGGCCCGGCGGCGGGCGACGCTCTCGCTCACATGACGGCGGTCCGCGTCGCCCTGATCGGCGGCCTGATCAGCTTTCGGGGCCTCTTCGGCTGGCTCCACCCCGCGCTCTTCGTGCCGACCATGATCGTGCCGCCGTTCTTCCAGGTCGTCTTCTTCGCCTACCTCGGCCGCGCCGCACGGCTCGAGTCGGACTCCTTCTACATCGTCGGCAACTCGATCCAGTTGGCTGCGCTCCCGGGGCTCTTCGCCGTCAGCCACGTGATCAACGGCGAGCGGAAGTCGCAGACGCTCGCGTCCCTGCTCGCGTCGCCGGCGAACCGCGCCGCCATTTTCCTCGGCCGCAGCCTGCCGGTGCTGGCGATGGGGATCGTGATCTCGTTCGCGAGCTTCACCTTTGGCTCGCTGGTGCTCGGCGTGGGCGTCGGCGCGTCCGCCCTGCCCGCGCTCGTGCTCGCGATGGCCACCGCCGCCTTCTCGTGTACGGCGCTCGGCATCGCCCACGCCGCCATCGGCCTGCGCATCCGCGAGATGCCGGTCTTCTCGAACCTCGTCTTCGCGATCCTGCTCGTCTTCTGCGGCGTCAACGTGCCGCTCGACGACCTGCCCGGCTGGATGAGCGCAGTCGCGAGCGGGCTCCCCGTCACGCACGCCGTCGAGGCCGGCCGCGAGATCGTCGCCGGCGGCTCGCTGGCGAGCGTCGCGGGCGCGCTCGCGACCGAGGTCGCGATCGGGGCGGCGTACCTGCTCGCCGGGCTCGCGCTGCTGCGGCACTTCGAGCGGGTGGCGCGCACGAAAGCGACGCTCGAGCTCGTCTAGATCTCGAAGGAGAGCTACGTCGCGAAGAAGAAGAGCCTCCATGCTTCCCACCACGTGTCGGCGCGGGCCACGATCGTGCGCCCGTCGACCCGCTCGACGCCCGGGTGGAACCGAAGCCGGTCGGCGGGCTGCGTCCGCTTGAACTCGACCTTGACCTCGCAGGGGCTGCCCGGGTCGTAGGGCGGCACGACGTTCAGGTCGGCGAGCGCCGCCTTCGCTCCGGCCTCGACAAGCTTACGGGCGCGTACAGGAGGTATCTGGCGCGCGGAGGCCGCGCCGAGCCCTTGCTTGACGGCGACCGTCGTCAACCCCTCACCGAGCAGCGCCTTTCCCTCGTCGCACGACGCACGATCTCCGGTGACGAGCAGCACCGGGCAGCCCCACGTGCCGCAGAGCGCCGCGTTGATCCCCGTCTCGCCAACCTCCACGCCGTTGAACCAGAGCCGCTGGTAGTCGCGCCCGGAGACCGTGTGGTTCATGTTCCCTTCGCGACTCCCGGCCATCGCGTGCATGCCAACGAAGAGCGCGGCGTCGCAACCCTGCTCGAGAAACTCGGTGTAGCCCGTCCACTCCTCCTGCACGACCCACTCGCAGTCCGGGTGCAGCAACTCCGGCACGAGCGAGTTGAACGTCCACGGGCCGCCGGCGCCGTGACAGTCCATCACGACGATCTCGGTCGCGCCGCCCGCCTTCGCGCCGCGTACGGCGGCGTTGATCTCCTCGGTGTAGAGCTTCCGCGCCTCCTCGAACATCGGCTCGCCGCCACCCGTCTGCTCGGGCTTGACGATTCCGGAGACGCCCTCCATGTCGCTGATGATGTGCACGCGCATCGCACTCAGTAGCCTAGGCGAGATGGACACGGGGCTTTCGGGCAAGGGCGTGCTCGTGACGGGTGCGTCGGGTGGCATCGGCGCAGCCTGCGCCCGCGCGTTCGCGGCCGAAGGGGCGCGCGTCGCCGTCCACTACCACCGCGGCGAGGAGCGGGCGCGCGAGGTCGCAGCCGGCCTCGACGGCGCCATGGTGCTGCAGGCCGACCTGACGGACGAGCTCGAGGTCGATCGCCTCTTCGACGAGGCGCGCGCAGCACTCGGGCGGATCGATGTCTGCGCCGCGGTCGCGGGCGTGTGGCCGTCCGAGGACCTCTCGGTCTTGGAGTTGCCGCTCGAGCGTTGGGAGCTGACGCTCCGTCAGAACCTGACGAGCACCTTTCTCACCGCGCGCGGCTTCCTCCGCGAAGCCGCCCGGAACGGGCACGGCTCGCTCGTCCTCGTCGGCTCGACGGCGGGGATCGTCGGCGAGGCCGGCCACGCCGACTACGCGGCGGCCAAGTCGGCGGTGCTCGGCGGCTTGCTGCTCAGCCTGAAGAACGAGATCGTGCGCGTCGCTCCGGGCGGGCGCGTGAACGCTGTCGCGCCGGGCTGGACGGAGTCGCCGATGACGCGCGGCCACGTCGATCCCGAGTCGGTTCGCCGCATCTCGCGCACGATGGCCCTACGCAAGGTGGCGCAGCCCGAGGACGTGGCGCGACAGGTCGTCGTGCTCGCCTCGGACGAGCTCTCCGGCCACGTCACCGGCCAGGTCGTGACGGTCGCCGGCGGGATGGAAGGTCGCGTCGTCCACGACGACGCCTGAAACGAAAAGCGGCGAGCACTAGGGCTCGCCGCTTCGTGACATCCATGTCCGCAAGAAAGATTTGCCGTCAGTCCCCGACAGGGAAGTCGTTCCCTGTATCGGCAAGACCACGAAAAGCTTGAATCCGATGTGCTTTTGCGGCGCGGGCGCCGCCTTCAGGGGTCTTGCGCGACGCGGGATCCGCTTCTGCGGATTCCGCGTCTTGCGCCAAAAAGAGAAGGCCCCCGCCGCCTGGGGGCCCTCCTGATGGCTCCCGCATGGAAGCCGGTGTCTCCCCTCCGTGCAACACCCGCCGCAAGGGGCGCGCTCGGGAGGATGTGTTGAGTATCGATCCCCGCTCGGAGCCTGTAATCACCCTTCAGCGGTTGACTCGTCCCTCGAACGGGGTTCACTCGCCACCTTCACCTGTGCTCCGTCCGTAGCACTAGGCTGCGGCCATGTCGACGCGGTTCGAGGATCGCCTGCGTACCGGCCCGCCGATCGTCGCCGACGGCGGCATGGGCGCCCTGATCTCTGGCGCCGTGCCCCGTCTCCGCTGCCCGGAGGAGGCGAACCTGCGCTCGCCCGAGAGCGTCGTCGCCCTGCACGCCAGCTTCATCCGCGCCGGCGCCGAGCTGATCGAGACGAACACGTTCGGCGCCAACCGGCGGAAGCTCGCCGGCTACTTTCTCGAGGAAGAGCTGGAGCTGATCAACTCGACGGCCGTGCGGCTCGCCCGCGAGGCGCGCGAGGTCTCGGGCGCGGACGTCTTCATCGCCGGCTCGATCGGGCCGGCCGGAGAGGTGGAGCGCTTCGACGCCGCCGACCAGAGCCAGCTCTTCAGCGAGCAGGCCGAGATCCTGGAGGGCCGCGGCGTCGACCTGCTCATGCTGGAGACGTTCTTCGACCTGGAGGAGCTCGTCGCCGCGATCGCCTCGGTGCGCACGGTGTCGTCGCTCCCGATCGTGGCGCTGATGACCTTCGACGCAGACGGGCAGACGCTCGGCGGCGTTCCGGCGGAAGACGCGGCCGAGCGGCTCGCGGCGCTCGACGTCGCCGCGGTCGGAGCGAACCACAGCGCCGGTCCGGCGGCGGCGTTGAACGCGCTGGCGGGCATGCAGCGCGAAGGCCTCGTGCTCGCAGCCCTTCCAAACGTCGGCCTGGCGAGCCTCGCGGGCTCGCGCGTGATCTTCCCGCACGCGACGCCCGACTACTTCGCCGAGTTCGCAGCGCAGGCCCGGCGGCTCGGGGCGGGGATCATCGGCGGCTGCTGCGGCACGACGCCGGCTCAGATTGCGGCGATCCGGGCCGCGATCGACGAGGAGCGCGCTCCGGCGGCACCGCTCGTCGTGCGCGAGCGCGAGCTTGCTGAGGCGGCCGAGGCGCAACCCGAGGAGACCGGGCTCGCGGGGATGCTCCGCCGACAGGAGTTCGTCGTCTCGGTGCAGCTCGACCCGCCGCTCGGCGCGAACAACGCAGCGCTGATCGAGGCGGGCAGGACGCTAAAGGAGTCGGGCAAGGCGCACTTCGTGGACGTGAACGACAACCCGCGGGCGCGCGCGCGAATGAGCGGGATCATGGCCTCCGTCGCGATTGAACGGGTTGCCGGCATCGAGACGATCCCGCACCTGACACCGCGCGACACGGCCATCGCGGGCCTCGAGTCGCTCCTGCTCGGCGCGCACGCGGAAGGGGTGCGCAACGTGCTCGCCGTCACCGGAGACCCGCCGGAGGAGGGCGACTACCCGGGCGCCCGCGGCGTCTACGACGTCGACGCGATCGGCCTCACCCGCCTGATCGCCGGCCTGAATCGCGGCGAGGACTACCACGGCCGCGGCATCGATGCGCCGACCTCCTTCTTCGTCGGCGTCGCCGTCAACCCGTCCGCGGACGACATCGACCTCGAGCTCGAGCGCTTCGAGCACAAGCTGGAGGCGGGCGCGCAGTTCGCGATGACACAGGTGCTGTTCGACCTTGCGTACCTCGACTCGTTTCTGGCGCACTTCGGCGGCCGCTCGCCAGTCCCGCTGCTCGTTGGCGTCTGGCCGATGCCGAGCCTGCAGCTCGCAGTGCGGATCCACAACGAGGTGCCCGGCATGGTCGTGCCCGAGCCGGTGCAGGAGCGGCTGCGCGCGGCGGGCACGGACGCCGCCGCCGAGGGGCGCGCGCTCGCCCGCGAGCTGATCGAGCAGTCGCGGGAGAAGGCGGCCGGCGTCTACGTCGTAGCGCCGTTCCGCCAGCCGCTCGGGATCCTCGACGTGCTCTAACGAACGCAGGGGCCGGTCGGGACGGCGCGCGCGCCGACGGCGGCGAGGCTGTCCCGGACAACCGCGGTCGGCACCGCATAGCCGGACGAGCCGGCGCCGATCCGGGCCGCGAAGACGGTCGCCTGCACACGACCCTGGCCGTCGATCACTGGCCCGCCCGAATTTCCCGGACGAACCTCGCCACGCAGCGTCGTCACCGTCCGTCGGATCGGACCGCGGCCGTAGGCGTCGTCGGTGAGAACCTCGCCGGTCTGGCCGATGCGGCCCGCCGCGGCAGTGAGCGGCCCGCTCTCCGGATAGCCGACGATCGCGACCGCCGCTCCCTCTACCGGGTCGACCAGCCGCAGCGGCGGCGCGTCGAGGCCCTTGACGCGCAGCACCGCGACGTCGTCGCGCGGATCGAACGCGACGACCTCGGCGTCGCTGTACTCCCCGTCCGCCCGGTCGACACGCGCGTCCTTCATCCCGGCGACGACATGCGCGTTCGTGACGACCAAGTTCCGGGCGGCGACCCAGCCGGAGCCGCCAACCCCGAGCCCGCAGGCGGTGCCGGTGACACGGAGGACGCTGCCGCTGGCCGCGCGCACGCCCGGATCGCGCAGCAGCGCGGGATCGGGGGGGCCAACCCGGGCCTGCGGACCGCGGATCGCCGAGAAGGGATCGACGCGAGCGATCGCGTCGAGCAGCCGCGACGGCGGCACGCGCGTGTTCATCTCCCTCAGGATCCGGGAGCGCTGGACTTCCTCCCGAAACTGCACCTGCCCGGGCGTATGCAGGGCGACCGCACCGGCGACCCAGACGATCGCCGCGCCGGCGGCGGCGCCGAGGGCGAGTCCGCCCAGCGAGTCGAGCACGCGCAGCGGCGGGATGAAGAACAGGCTCTTCCGGATCGCGTTGCCGGCCATCGCCGCCGCGCTCTGGAGGAAGACGCCGAGGACGACGGCACCGCCGAGTGCCACGAGCGGCGTGTACGGCGACTCGCTTCCCGACAAGAGCTGCGGCGCGAGCTTGGCGCCGAAGTAAGCGCCCGCGACGATCCCGGCGAGCGAGAAGACGCCGCCGACGAGCCCCCGTCGGAGCCCGTTCAGCGCCGCGAGCCCGATCACGGCCGCCGCGATCCAGTCGACCGTCGTCATTCGTCCACCCTACTGACGCTCCCGGCTACACTGTTTGTCGCCCCGGGGGGCGTAGTTCAGTTGGTTAGAACGCCGGCCTGTCACGCCGGAGGTCGCGGGTTCGAGTCCCGTCGCTCCCGTCTCGAAACCCCCTGCACACGCCGCGGTTCGAGCGGGCGTTGGGCAGGAGCTTCGTCGCGCTCTGAGCGTGATGGAACGGTTGACGCAACCGCCATGCCCGAAGGGCAGATTACGTTGACGCGGTGCCCGGCTGCACGAGGCCCGACTCGTAGGCGAAGACGACCGTCTGCACACGATCGCGCAGCCCCAGCTTCATCAGGATGCGGCCGACGTGCGTTTTCACCGTCGTGTCCGAGACGAAGAGCTCCTTCGCGATCTCGGCGTTCGAGAGACCCCTGGCGACGAGTTGCAGCACTTCCCGCTCGCGCTCTGTCAGCTCCCCTAGCTCCGGCGGCGCTTGGCGGATCGAGTCCGGCGGCCGGCGGACGAACTCCTCGATCACGCGGCGGGTCACCGACGGAGCCAGCAGCGCGTCGCCGGACGCGACGGCGTGGATGCCGGCTACGAGCTGCTCCGGCGGCACGTCCTTGAGCAGGAAGCCGCTCGCTCCGGCGCGCAGCGCCTCGTAGACGTACTCGTCCATGTCGAAGGTCGTCAGCATCACGACCTTCGCCTGCACCCGCTCGTCCTGGACGAGCCTCCGTGTGGCCTCGATCCCGTCGACCTCGGGCATGCGCACGTCCATCAGCACCACATCCGGCTGCAGCTCGCGAACCTTCTCGATCGCGTCGAGCCCGTCGACCGCCTCGCCGGCGACTTCCATGTCGGGCTCCGCCTCGAGGATCATCCGGAATCCCGCGCGCAGGAGCGCCTGGTCGTCCGCGATCAACACGCGACAGCTCATGTTGCTTTAATGGGCAACGTTGCCCTCAGCTCGTAGCCGCCACTCGGACGCTCGCCTGCGCGCAGCTCGCCGCCGTAGACGGAAACGCGCTCGCGCATGCCGACGAGCCCGTGTCCTCCGCCGGCGCCGTTGCCCCCGCCGTCGCCGTCGTCGCTCACGACCACCTCGACCTCGGCGTCTCCGTAGCGCACGACCACCTCGGCGTGGCTCGCGCGCGCATGCTTGAGCGTGTTCGTGAGCCCCTCCTGTACGAGGCGGTACGCGGTGAGGTCGGCGCCGCCGGGCAGCGTCTTCGGCTCACCCTCGATCCGCAGGGCCACCGGCAGGCCGGCCTCGCGGGTCTGCGCGACAAGCTTATCGAGGTGCTCGAGGCTCGGCTGCGGAGCGAGCGCGGGTGCCTCCTCGGGACGGCGAAGCACGCCGACCATCCTCCGCATCTCGGCGAGCGCCTCGCGGCCCGTCTGCTCGACGGTGAGCAGCGCCTCGCGCTCCTTCTCCTGCTCCGGCAGCAGCAGCCTGCGCACTGCGGAGGCCTGCACCGTCATCACGCTGACGCTGTGGCCGACGACGTCGTGCAGCTCGCGCGCAATGTGAGCACGCTCCTCGGCGACCGCGCGCAGCGCCTCCTCCGCGCGAGCCTCCTCGGCGAGGCGCGCCCGCTCCGCGAGCAACCGGCCCTGCTCACTGCGGCGGTTGAGGACGAACCCCGCCAGCCAGAGCGCACTGACGAAGAACGTGATCCACACGTAGTCGCCGATGTGCTGCTCCTCGAACTGCGAGGTGACGAGGGCGAGGGTGGCGACCAGCAGGAAAAGGCCCGCGATCGCATGCCGCCGGTCGTTGAAAGCTGCGATCGCCCACGCGGTCAGCAGCACTGTGAAGAACGGGGCGGTCATGTCTTCGACTGCCGGGCCGTTGAGGATGCTCAGTCCGGCCAGGAATGCGAGCGTCAGGGCGGGGGCGCCAAAGGGAAAGCGCCCGCAGGCGACCAGCGAGAGCGAGGCAAGCGGCGCCAGAATCGCCGCTGAACGGCTGTGGGGCTGGCCAACGGCCTCGATCAGTGCGAGCCCGGCGAGCACGAAGCCGAGTAAACCGACGGCGTGGTCGCGGGCGAGCGACACGAGCCTCTGCATGTCCGCACCGTATCGCCGGCTGTGCAAGCACGCATCGGCCGCGCTGACGACGTGAAGATCCTCCTCGAGGATGACGCAAGGTCGGGCGGGCGGCCGACGACATGCCGAGGGGTGCGGCGCGAGAGTGGAGTCAGACCGAACCCCCTCCCAAGGAGACGAACGATGGAAGCCGCACTCCCCCTCGCCGACGAGCGCGTCCTGCACGGGCAGCCGCACCCGGTCGTCGCCGCCGACGCTCTCACCCGCCGCTACGGCGCCGGCGAGACCGCAGTCGACGCGCTCCGCGGCGTCTCGCTCGAGATCCCGCGCGGCGAGCTCACCGCCGTCATGGGGCCTTCGGGCTCCGGCAAGTCGACGCTCATGCACATCCTCGCCGGGCTGGACCGGCCGACGGAGGGGTCCGTCGTCATCGACGGGACGGAGATCGTCGGCCTCGACGACAAGGAGCTGACGCAGCTGCGGCGCGACAAGCTCGGCTTCATCTTCCAGTCGTTCAACCTCCTCCCGGTGCTCACCGCAGAGGAGAACATCCTCCTGCCGCTGTCGAT
>JBKJSM010000055.1:0-3100 GCA_046594445.1 Gaiellaceae bacterium
GTACTGGAGGATCTCTTCCAGGTGCGGCCCGCCCGAGCAGACGGGGCACGGGTCGGGGTGCCCGGCCGGGCAGCGATAGGTGTAGGGATCGAGCATCCGCACGACGCCCGGGATCCCTGGCTCGGCGTGCCAGCGCCGCGGGTCGCCGGTCATCGTGATCGCTCCGGCGGTGGCGCCGTGGTAGGAGCGGTAGCGCGCGATCACCTTGTGCCGGCCCGTGACCCAGCGCGCGACCTTGATCGCGTTCTCGTTCGCCTCGGCGCCGCCGTTCGTGAAGAACGACATCTTCAGGTTGCCGGGCGTCACCTCGGCGAGCATTCGCGCGAGCGTCGAGCGGGGCTCGGTCGCCATCGGCGGCCCGATCGTGCAGAGCTTCTCCGCCTGCTCCTTGATCGCCGCGATCACCTTCGGGTGCCCGTGGCCAATCGAGACGTTGACGAGCTGCGAGGCGAAGTCGAGGTAGCGCTTGCCGTCGTAGTCCCAGAAGTAGCGGCCCTCGGCGCCCGCGACCGGGATCGGGTCGATCGCGCTCTGCACCGACCAGGAGTGGAGGACGAACTCCTTCGCGTCCGCCTTGACCTGCGCACCCAGCTGCGGGTTCGTCTCGATCGTGGCCATTGCCGGGAGCCTAGCTCCTACTGCGCGATCGCCTGGCCGGTCTCGAGATCGAAGAAGTGGAGCATGCGCGTGTCCACCGCCATCTCGATCCGGTCCCCTTCGCGCGCCGACGACTCGCGGTCGACGCGCGCGACGAACGGCGTCCCGGCGCCCGCGGCCTGCGGCTCGAGCGCTGCGACTCCGTCTTCGGCCTCAACCGCCTCCCTGACGTCCTCGGTCGCGACTTTCGGCGCGTCGACCAGGAAGTGGAGGAAGATCTCCGAGCCCATGTCCTCCCGCAGGTCGACCGTCACCGGCAGCCGGCTGCCCGCAGGCGCGTCCGAGAGCGCCGCGTCCTCGAAGTCCTCCGGCCGGATCCCGAGCGCGATCTTGCGCCCCTCGTAGCCGCCCAGCCCCGTGCGTCCGTTGACGGGCAGGCTGTGCTCGCCGAACCGCACGTGGCCGCCGGCGACCTCCGCCTCGACCAGGTTCATCGCAGGGGAGCCGATGAACTCGGCGACGAACAGGTTCACCGGCTCGCGGTAGAGCTTCTGTGGCGAGTCGAGCTGCTGCAGCTCGCCTCTCCGCATCACGGCGACCCGGTCCCCAAGCGTCATCGCCTCGGACTGGTCGTGGGTGACGTAGATCGTCGTGACGCTGAGGTCACGCTGAATCCGCGCGATCTCGGCGCGCATCTGCACGCGCAGCTTGGCGTCGAGGTTCGAGAGCGGCTCGTCCATCAGGAACGCCTGCGGCTCGCGCACGATCGCCCGGCCCATCGCGACGCGCTGGCGCTGTCCCCCGGAGAGCGTCCGGGGCTTCTTCTCGAGCACCTCGTCGAGCCCGAGCACTCGTGCGGCGTTGCGCACGCGCCTGTCGATCTCGGCCTTGTCGAGTCCGCGCATCTTGAGCGCGAACGCCATGTTGGAGTACGAGCTCATGTGCGGGTAGAGCGCGTAGTTCTGGAAGATCATCGCGATGTCCCGGTCCTTCGGCGGCAGGTCGTTGACGACCTGGTCGCCCACCCGGATCTCGCCGCCGCTGATCTCCTCGAGCCCCGCAATCATCCGCAGCGCCGAGGTCTTGCCGCAGCCGGAGGGGCCGACGAAGACGACGAGCTCTCCGTCCTCGATCTCGAGGTTGAGGTCGCGGACCGCGCGAGTGCCGTCGGGATAGACCTTCGAGACGTTCTCGAGGGCGATCTTGGCCATCGTGGCAGGACATTAACCAATGGGACTCGTTAACATCGGCACGATGGAGGCAGCCGCAGTGCCGCGGCGCAGGAGACGAGATCTCCTCGAGCAGCGCCGGTTCCTGGCGCCAGCGCTGATCGCGCCGGCCGTGATCTTCGTGGGCCTGCTGGTCGGAGCGCCGCTCCTCCTTTCCGTCTACCTCTCGCTCACCGACGCCACGGCCGGGTCGCTCACGGGTGACTTCGTCGGTCTCGACAACTACGCCGCCCAGTTTTCCGACCCGACCTTCAGGACGGCGTTCAGGAACACGATCGTCTTCACGCTGCTCGCGAACGCGATCGTGGTGCTCGGCGCGGCGTTCCTCTCCCACTTCCTCGTGCGCGACTTCCGGGGCAAGTGGTTCATGCGCTTCCTGATCCTGCTGCCCTGGGCGGCTCCGGTGGCGCTCTCGACGATCGGCTTCCTCTGGATCTTCGACTCGCTCTTCTCCGTCGTGAACTGGACGCTGAAGGAGCTCTCGCTCGTCGACCAGTTCAACCCGCCGCAGTGGCTCGGGGAGCCCAACAAGGCGCTTGCGGCGATCGTGACCGTGCATGCCTGGCGGCTGCTCCCGTTCGCGACCGTGATCATGATCGCCGGGCTCGCCTCGATCCCGAAGGAGGTCGACGACGCGGCGAAGGTCGACGGCGCCACCGGCCTCAAAAAGCTCTGGTTCGTGACGCTGCCACTACAGCTGCCGATCGCCACGATCGCCGTCCTCTTCGGGATCGTCTTCACCGCGACCGACATGGCGGTCGTCTACATCCTCACCCGCGGCGGCCCGTTCAACTCGACGCAGATGCTGCCGATGTGGGCCTTCCAGACCGGGATCCAGGCCGGCGCGCTCGGCCCGGGCGCGGCGATCGCGCTCTTCCTGCTGCCGGTGCTCGCGCTCGTGACCGTGCTGATGCTGCTCTTTGCACGCAGGGTCGAGGTCACGTAGTGCCTCTCCGCCGACGAGACAACCTGATGACGTACCTCGTCGTCGGTCCGTTCGCGATCGTGCTCGCGTTCCCGTTCTACTGGATGCTCCAGACCTCGCTCAAGTCGGAGCTCGACCTCTACAACACGGAGAACAACCCCTTCGGCTGGGGCGAAGGCTCACCGACGCTCGACAACTACCGGTTCCTCTTCTCCGACACGCAGTACGTGCACTGGCTGCTGAATACCGTGCTGGTCGGGCTCGTGGTCGTCGCGATCACGCTCGCTGTCGCGCTGCCGGCCGGCTACGCGCTCGCCCGCCTCTCCGGGCGCTGGGGGCAGAGCATGGG
>JBKJSM010000083.1:0-6025 GCA_046594445.1 Gaiellaceae bacterium
GGTTAGAATCCTTCCCCGAGGGCCGTTAGCTCAGTTGGGAGAGCACCAGCTCGACAAGCTGGGGGTCGCTGGTTCGAGCCCAGCACGGCCCATTAAACAGCCTGCAGAGAGGCAACAACCGTTGCCTCTCTCGGTGGACGGCAACAGCTAGTCAAGTTTTAAGTCAAGTAGCGAACGGACGCCGCCGCGTTTCGGGCTCCTCGTTGAAGCCGTCCCGGGCAGGGATTACTGCGCTGGCCTCTCGGCGCCTGCAGCGCTCAACGATAGTGCCTCACGTGCTGCGCGGAGCCTACCCGCAGACCCCGCTACGCTCATGCGCGCCTTTGGCGTCGTTGCGAGGAACGCGCAACCGCATGAGCGTAGCGGGGTGGTCGGACAGAGCGAGAAAGTACCTGCAAAAGCAGGCTAGTTCCCGGGCGGGAGCTGTATCTTGTCCAGGCTGTGGTGCAAAGTTTTTTAATACAAAAACATTGCAGAAGGCGCTCCTGGTCGCTACTCTGCCTTCCAGATGGCCGAGAAGACTATTTCCAGCACGGTTGAGCGCCGGATGAAGCGTCGTCCAGGACGACTCTTTACATACGCCGATTTCGGCGACCTGCCCGCGACCGCCGTCGCGCCTGCACTCTCGCGCCTTCGCGCCCGCGGCGAGATCCGGCGGGCTCGCAAGGGCGTCTATTACGTTCCGCGCCGGACGGTGCTTGGCGAAGTGCCGGCCGATCCGGTCGTGGTCGGCGAACTCGTCAGCCGCGGCCGCAGCCACCTCGCTGGCCTCAGCGCCGCGAACGCGCTCGGCCTGACAACACAAGTGCCCGCGCGGACCGAACTCGCAGTCGAGGACAAGCGGCCGACACCTCCGCGAGGGGTGGCATTCAAGCTGCGCGTTGGCACGAACAGGCGCGGCCTACGGCCACTTGAGGCGGCGCTGCTCGAGGTGCTGCGCGACATCAACCACCTGAGTGACCTGCCGGCACGAGAAACGGCGCGGAAGCTACGCCGCCTGCTGGCGGACGATTCCGCGCGAGCCCGGATTCTGCATTCAGTCGTCAGCGAGCCGCCGCGGGTGCGCGCGATGATCGGTGCGCTAGCCGAGTACGCGGGAGCAGGCGAGGACGAGCTTCGGCATCTGCGCAAGACACTCAATCCGACGACTTGCTACGACTTCGGGCCGCTGTCGGCGCTCGCTACCGCAAGGAAGTGGGGCGCCCGCTAGTGCTCCACGAGCGCGACGACTTCGCCGACCTCCTGACGACGGTTGGCGAGTCGACCGGGGCCGGCGCCGCCCTGGTCGAGAAGGACTACTGGGTGACGGAGGCACTCAGGGTGATCGCAGCCTCCTACTCCCAAGGCGTTATCTTCAAAGGCGGCACGAGCCTGTCGAAGGCATGGAGCCTGATCCAGCGCTTCTCGGAGGACATCGACCTACTCGTCCGATCCGAAGGCGACGGTCTCGAGAGGGGCGGAGCTCGCAATCGCTATATGAAGGCGATCGAAGAGACCGTCGGCGGCATCGACGGGCTGACGCCTGTCCGCGACGACGCCCGCTCCGAACGCGGGGTCAGCAGGACGGTGATCTTCGCCTACGAGCCACAGGCGCCGGCGCGGGAGGGACTCAGCTCGACGATCATCCTCGAGATGGGGATCCGCGGCGGGCCCCACCCGACCGAAGTGCGGCCCCTCCAGTCGATCCTCGCCGTCGCGCTGGCCGACACGGAGATCGAGGACGAGTCGACAGCACCGTTCCAGATGACCGTGCTCGACCCGCGCCGCACCCTCGTCGAGAAGCTCTTCGCGATCCATCGCGCGTGCGAGCTCTGGACCGAAGGCCGCACCACGGCGCTACAGAGGCAGGCGCGTCACCTCTCCGACATCTACTCGTTACTGGGCGACCCTGGGATCGCGAAGTTCGCTGGCGGCGTGGACTACCAGGCCCTGATCCCAGAGATCGACGAAATCGGCCGCACCCATTTCCCTGGCGACCATCGACCGCCCGCGGAAATGAGGTTCTCCGAGAGCCGCTCGCTCCGTCCTGACAGCGAGCTCCGCGCGGCGATCGAGGCCGAGTATCGGCGCAGCGAATTCCTCTTCTATGGCCCCTTTCCGGAGCTCGCCGAGATCTACCGGCGTCTCGAAGAGTTCCGCCGTCGCCTCTAGCGTGCGCCTCGAGACGGAGCGGCTCGTGCTGCGGCTTCCGGAGCCCGGAGACGTCGACGACATCGTCGACTTCGTCGGCGACGAGGAGGTGATGCGCTGGATCGGCGGCGAGGCGGGCGACCGGCCGGCGGCGGTCGAGCACGTCGAGCGCTGGATCGCCCGCTGGGAAGCCAACGGCGTCGGACAGTTCGTCGTCCTGCTGAACAGCCGCGCGATCGGTCGCGTGGGGCTGCTCGTCTGGGACGCGCGCACGTGGCAGACGTCGTCGTATGCCGCTGCCGGCGGGCACGCGGAGACCGAGCTCGGCTGGGCGCTCACGAGTCGGCATTGGGGACACGGCTACGCGACGGAGGCCGCTCGTGCCGTTCGCTCGTGGACGTACGCCGAGCGTCGCGTCGAACGCCTGATCTCACTGATCGATCCGGAGAACGTCCGGTCGAGCCGCGTGGCGGAAAAGCTCGGTGCGACGCCTGAGGAACAGGTCCAGACCGCCCACGGCCCGACCGCCGTCTGGGTTCACCCGCGATGAGTTTCTCGCAGTCCGACGGTCTATAGGTGCAGCATCCATCGCGCCCCACGAGAGGAGCACGCCGTGCAGCAGAAGATCGTCCCGAACCTCTGGTTCGACACGCAGGCCGAGGAGGCCGCCGACTTCTACGTGTCCGTCTTCAAGGACTCCCGCGTCCTCTTCAAGACGCACTACCCCGAGGGAGCCCCGCGCGAGGCCGGCATGGTGATGACCGTCGAGTTCGAACTGAACGGCCAGCGGTTCGTCGGGATCAACGGCGGTCGTGAGTTCACCTTCGACGAGGCCGTCTCCTTCCAGATCACCTGCGAGGATCAGGAGGAGATCGACTACTACTGGGAGCGGCTAACCGAGGGCGGCAGCGAGTCGCAGTGCGGGTGGCTCAAGGACAGGTTCGGCCTCTCCTGGCAGGTCGTCCCGACCGGGATGGATGAGGTCTTCGCCGATCCGGACCCGGAGCGGGCCCAGCGCGCGATGCAGGCGATGCTCGGGATGGTGAAGATCGACGTCGCAGAGCTGCGCCGCGCGGCGGAGGGCGTCACCGCGAGCTGACGCGCTGACAAGACCTCGCCGGCGCTACCCTCCTCCGATGTCCATTCGTGAGCGCAAGACCGCCGAGAGCGCCACGATCGCCGCGCAGCTGCAGGCGGCGACCGAGGCGCTCGAGGCGATCGTGCGCGACCGCGGCCTACTGGACGGGCTGACGCTCGAGGAGCGCACGAGGCTGCTCTCCGCCGCCGGGGACGTCTTCCACCCGGACGTCGTCCAGAGGCGTCGGCTGAACAAGGTTGCCCGCCGCGAGCGCAACGCGGCGCGGCTCGAGCGGGATGAGAACGTGCTCGCGGAGACGGGCATCCGGGTCCTGCGTGAGAAGCCGGTCTACACCTCGCCCAACGTCTTCCCGCCTAAGGGATTCGAGCAGGCGGAGGTCGCGGACGAGTCTGAGTTCCGCGAGGCGGTGATTCCCCAGCACTGCTACGTCTGCAAGCAGGACTACGTCGAGATTCACCCCTTCTACGACCAGCTCTGCCCCGCCTGCGGCGACTTCAACTACGCCAAGCGCTCCGAGACGGCCGATCTGACCGGCCGCGTCGCGCTCCTGACCGGGGGCCGCGTGAAGATCGGCTATCAGGCCGGAATCAAGCTGCTCCGGGCGGGCGCGCACCTGATCGTGACGACGCGGTTCCCGCGCGACTCGGCCGCCCGTTACGCACAGGAGCCGGACTTCGGCGACTGGGGGGACCGGCTCGAGATCTTCGGGCTCGACCTGCGGCATACGCCGAGCGTCGAGGCTTTCTGCAACCACCTGCTGCAGACGAGGGAGCGCCTCGACTTCATCGTCAACAACGCCTGCCAGACGGTGCGCCGGCCGGCGGAGTTCTACCGTCACATGCTCGAGGGCGAGCTGGCGGCCGCGGACACGATGCCGAGCGAGGTTCGCGGGCTGCTCGGCGAGTACGAAGGGCTGCGCCGGACTGAGATGCTCCCCTCCGGCGACTCCGGGTCCGAGGTCGCCGCGCGGAACGAGCTCTTTCCCGAGGGCCGGCTCGACGCCGACCTCCAGCAAGTCGACCTGCGCGACCGCAACTCGTGGCGCCTGCTGCTCGACGAGGTGTCGTCGGTGGAGCTGCTGGAGACGCAGCTCGTCAACGCCGTGGCGCCGTTCGTCCTCAACGCACGGCTCAAGCCGCTGCTGCTGCGGAGCCCGGAGCGCGACAAGCACATCGTCAACGTCTCCGCGGTCGAGGGGCAGTTCTACCGGCGTTTCAAGACGACCCGCCACCCGCACACGAACATGGCCAAGGCGGCCCTGAACATGATGACCCGCACCTCGGCCGCCGACTACCAGGCGGACGGGATCCATATGAACAGCGTCGACACCGGCTGGGTGACCGACGAAGACCCGCTCGAGATCGCGGAGCGTAAGACGGCGGAGCACCGCTTCCGGCCTCCGCTCGACATCGTCGACGGCGCGGCCCGGATCGTCGATCCGATCATCGCCGGCTTCAACACCGGCGAGCACGTCTGGGGCGCGTTCCTGAAGGACTTTCGCCCGACCGACTGGTGAAAAGGGCGGCATGGGGGAGCCGCAGTCCCCCCATGCCGGCCGTGATCTATGCGGGCGGGTTGTTGGCCTCGTCCGTCGCGGGGGGCGTCACCGCGGCCGGCTCGTGCGAGTGATCGGCATCGGCATGGTCGTGATCGTGGCCCGAGTGGTCGTGACCGGCATGGTCGTGCGCATCGGCGGACGACCCGCCGGAGAAGATCGACTTGATTTTGTCCATCAAGGACATGCGGCTCCCTTCGAGGGTGAGCCACGATCCTATGGAGACGGGACCCCCGCCGCAACGGGGGCCCCGCCAGACGCGTATCTAGACAGGTTGCGCCGACGAGTTCAAGCGTCGCGGACGACGAGCGTCGCCGTCATCCCGCGCCGACGGTGATCGCCGAGTGAGCACCAGAGCGTGAAGCGGCCGGGGAGGAAGCGCGTCTCGAGCTCGCCGAGCGCGCCCGGCCGGACCTTGCCGATCGCGTAGACCCGCGTCCCGCCGGCGCGCCGCAGGCGCAGGTCGTGTTCGTCCTCGCCGTAGTTGACGAGCTGCACGATCGCGGGGCCGGCCTTGATCGACTGCCGCGAGAGCGCGTAGCGGAACTCGTCGGCGCCGACCTGTACGCGGGCGGGCGACGCGAGCGTCAAGAGGACGAGCGCGGTCGCGATCACTTGAGGATCTTTGGCCTGGCGAAGCGGCCGGCGCCGGGGATGATCGAATCCGCGTCGACGCCCAGCCACTGCTCGAGCAGGGAGCCGTAGAGGCCGCGGAAGTCGGAGGTGGCGCGCAGGTTGCCGTGGTCGTCGAGCTTCGCGAGGCCGGGGAACTCGCCGATCATCCTGCCGCTTGCGCGCGCGCCGATCACGAAGCCCGCTCCGGCGGCGCCGTGGTCGGTTCCGTTGGAACCGTTCTCCTTCGCGCGGCGGCCGAACTCCGACCAGACGTGGACGAGGACCCGGTCGGCGAGCCCGCGGGACTCGAGATCCCGCTGGAACGCGAGCAGGCTCGCCGCGGTCAGCTTCAGCCCGTCCGCGAGTTCCTGCGGCTGGTCGTCGTGCGTGTCGTACATCCCCGGGGCGCTGAGCGCGACCGCGCGTACCGGTAGCCCGGCCGCGAGCATCGCAGCGAGACCGGCGAGCCGGCGGGGGAAGTCGTCGTCGCCTCCGGGGTACGCGACCGGGCTGATGAAGCCGGGGGTGTCGTCCTTTGCAGGCTTGAAGGGCGACGCCGCGTCCCATCCCGCGGAGGAGGCCGGCGTTGTAGACGACCGGCGGCTTGACCATGCGCGGGCCGGTGT
>JBKJSM010000090.1:0-2577 GCA_046594445.1 Gaiellaceae bacterium
TAGGACGCGACCGCTTCGACCACGGGGACGTCGCCCCAGAGGTCTTCGAGGCGGTAGTAGTCGCGCGTTTCGGGCGTGAAGACGTGCAGGACGACGTCCAGGTAGTCGGCGATGATCCACTCCGCCTCCTTCTGGCCGTCGACGGCGCGTGGGAGCTGCTGGGCCTCCTGCTTCAGCTGCCCGTGCACCTCGTCGAAGATCGCCTTCGTCTGGCGCGCGTTGCGGCCGGTGGCGATCACGAAGAAGTCCGTGTAGACGCACACGGGCCTCATGTCCAGGATGACGACGTCTTCGGCCAGCTTCTCGCTGGCGAGAGCGGCGATCCGGCGTGCTTGTTCAAGCGAGCTCAGAGCACTCATTGTAGCCGGGAATCCCGGACATACAGGCCCTGCTCGGCGATGTAGTCGGCGACCTTTGGCACGACGAGATCTCGGATCGGCTCGCCGAGGCGCACGCGCTCGCGGATCTCGGAGGAGGAGACCGAATCGGGCTCGAGCTCGAAGATCTCGATACGCGGCGAAGTCGTCGCCGGCGGGTACCCCGGTCTCGCCGCGACGCCGAGTCGTGCCAGCTCGAGCACGCGCTCCGGCTGCTTCCAGGTCGGGAAGGCGGCGAGCTCGTCGGCGCCGATCAGGAAGATCGGATCGACGTAGCCGGCCGCCTCGAGCGCGTCGACGGTGTAGCGCTGAGGCTCGAGCTCGACGGTGGCGAGATCGCCGAACGCGAGCTTCGCCATCCGGAGCCGGTGATCGGCCGACGCCTCCGATCCCTTGTGCGCGGCGTCGGCGACGACGGTGATCCGCAGGTCGTCGATCCCGAAGTGGTCGACGGCCGCGCGCGCGAGCGCGACGTGGCCGCGGTGAGGCGGGTCGAAGCGGCCGCCCAGAATGCCTACTGCCATTCCAGTGTCTCCTCGCCGATCTCCACCTCGTGGCCCTTGTGGGCGCCTGCCGACCTGAGCGCGGCCTCGAGCTCCTCGGCCTCGGGTGCCTCGCCCATGATTCGGAAGCCGCGGTCGGTGCGGTAGATGCGGTAGGCGCGCCGGGCGGGCGGTTGCGGCCGGTACTCGAGGAACTCGGGCAGCTCGGGCGCATCCTCGACGACGAGCTCGGGGGCGGCGGGGCAGAGACGGAACAGCGCGAGCTTGAGGTCGTCGATGCCGGCGCCGGTCGCGCACGAGACGCGGAAGACGCCGACGATGCGGTCGTCCTCCAGCGGAAAGTCCGGCGGCTCGGGCAGGAGGTCGATCTTGTTCAGCACGATCGCCTGCGGCCGCTCGTCGAGCCCGGCCCCGTACAGCGCGAGCTCCCGGTCGATCGTCCGGAAGCGCTCCTCGACGTCCTCCTCGGACGAGTCGATCACGTGCAGGAGCAGGCGGGCGCGCTCGAGGTGGGCGAGGAACTCGTGCCCGAGCCCGATTCCCTCGCTCGCGCCCTCGATCAGACCCGGGATGTCCGCGACGGTGAGCTGAGCGCCATCCGGAGACTCGACCGTGCCGAGGACGGGCTCGAGCGTCGTGAACGGATAGTCCGCCACCTTCGGCTTCGCGTTCGAGAGGCGGCGCAGGAGCGACGACTTGCCCGCGTTCGGCAGCCCGGCCATCGCGGCATCGGCGACGAGCTTCAGCCGCAGCTCGAGCTCCACCTCGTCCCCCGGCTGTCCGACCTCCGCAAACCGCGGCGTCTGGCGAGTCGGCGTCGCAAAATGCTGGTTGCCACGGCCCCCGTTGCCGCCGCGCGCAAGCACGACGCGCGCGTCGGGGCGCGCGAGGTCAGCGATCAGTTCCTCTTCGACGCCGTAAGCCTGTGTGCCGACGGGGACGGCGATCTCGATCGTGGCGCCGTCGGCGCCGTGCTTGCGGGCGCCGCGGCCGGACCCGCCGCGCTCCGCTTTGAACTTCGTCTTCGCGCGGAAGTTCGAGAGGTCGCGCAGGTTCGTGTCCGCGACGAGGATCACGTCGCCACCGCGGCCGCCGTCACCGCCGTCGGGCCCGCCCTTGGGCACGTGCTTCTCGCGCCGGAAGCTCAGGCCCCCGTCGCCGCCGCGGCCCGCCAGCACCTCGATGCGGGCGCGATCGTGAAACATGAGCGCTAGGTCTGCGTCGGCTCGGCGGCTTCAGCCACCGAGATGAAGCGCTTCTCGCCGCTCGTACGGAACTCGACGGTGCCCTCGCGGGTCGCGAAGATGGTGTCGTCGCGGCCGATGCCGACGCCGGGGCCGGGGCGGAACCGCGTGCCGCGCTGGCGGACGATGATCATGCCGGCCTTCACCTTCTGGCCGCCGAAGATCTTGACGCCGAGCCGCTTCGCATTCGAGTCGCGGCCGTTCCGGGAGGAGCCAAGGCCCTTCTTGTGCGCCATCTAATTGCCTTCCTTTGCGGACTCGAGCGCTGCGATCGCGCCCTTGCGGTTGCCGTGCGCGCGCTCGTGCTCGAGCGCGGCTTCGATCTCGGCCGGCTTCCACGAGGCGGCGCCTTCCTTGATCGCCGCGACCGTCAGCTCCTCATAGCCGGACGGGAGCTTGCCTGTGCTTGCTGCGGGCGGGCTCGCTGCGGGCGCAGCCTTCGCGGCCTTCGGC
>JBKJSM010000002.1:0-113629 GCA_046594445.1 Gaiellaceae bacterium
GTCCTCGATACGCCTGATCGCGTCCATGTACGTCCAGTACACGAGCGCCAGGTAGATGACGACGAGAAACAGGATGAGCATGTTGACCGCAAGGTTCAGCCCATCGCTGTTGATGCCGAAGACGGCGAGCACGATTGGATGGAGATTACCGTCGTGAGGGGCGGCGCGCCCGGATAAGGCTCAGAGGAACATCCGGCCGAGGCCGTAGCCGACCGCGAAGAACACGAGGATCACAAGCGCGACGATCAGCGCGACGACCGCGATGAGCGCCAGCGCGGAGGGTCCCTCGCGGTTCACAGCGTCGATCCGCGACCGGCGCCGGCGGGGCGCAGGAGATCGGCGATGAGGTAGATCGAGCCCGTCGCCAGGACGACGCCACCGGACCCGGCGAGCTCGCGGGCCAGTGCGACGGCGCGGCGCGGGTCGCCCTCGACGCGGGGAATCCGATCCCACCCACCCGCGCCGACCTGCCCCGCGAGCGATGCGAGCGTCGCGGGCGAGAGCGCGCGCGGGTTCGCGTTGGCCGTGAAGACGGCGCCCGCGCAGAGCGGCAGCAACTCGGCGAGCATCGTCGCGGCGTCCTTGTCGTCGAGGACCGAGACGACGGCGACGAGCGGGCGTCCGGCGAGAAACTCCGGCAGCGAGCCGGCGAGCGCGGCGATGCCGCCGGCGTTGTGGGCGCCGTCGAGGACGACCTCGGCGCCTTCGTCGCCCGACGGCGCGAGGACCTCAAAACGCCCCGGCACGTCCGTCGACGCCGCCGCGGCGCGCGCGGCCTCGAGATCCAGGCGCCCGAGCAGCGCTTCGGCGGCGGCGCAGGCGACCGCGAAGTTGCGCCGCTGAAACGCCCCGCGGGCGAGCAGCTCGAGGCCCGGTGGCGGCTGCGCCGGCGCGCGCACGATCGTCGCGTTCTCGCGCTCGGCGACGAGCAGCGCCTCTGTTTCGGCGTCGGGATGCAGGTCGGCGCCGAGCACGAGCGTCGCGTCGCGTGCGACGACCGCGAGCTTCTCGCGCGCGATGTCGGCAACGGTCGGCCCCAGCCAGCGCGTGTGCTCGAGGCCGACGTTTGTGAGCACCACGACGCCGGCGTCGATGACGTTCGTCGCATCCCAGCGCCCGCCGAGCCCGGCCTCCACGACGGCGACCTCGACCCCCGCCGCCGCGAGCTGCGCGTAGGCCGCTGCCGTCAGGGCTTCGAACTGCGTCACGCGATCACCGGGCTCGAGCGTGCGATCGACGATCGCCGTCGCCCTGCGCGCACGATCGATGGCGGCGGCGAACTCGTCCTCGGAGACGTCCTCCCCGTCGATCCGGATGCGCTCGGCGAAGGAGACGAGGTGCGGCGACAGGTAGGCGCCGGCGCGCACGCCGTGATGCTTGAGCAGCGCCGCAATCATCCGAACCGTCGAGGACTTGCCGTTGGTCCCGACGACGTGCACCGTGCCAAACGCCTGGTGCGGCGCGCCGAGCGTCGTCATGAGCCGGCGCATCCGGTCCAGGCCGAAGCGCATGCCGAAGAGCTCGAGCGACAGCAGCCAGCGCTCGGCGTCCGCGGCGTCCCAGCCGGCCGCGCGCGCGCCCGCGGGCGTCACGGCTGCGCCCGCGACGGCGCGGACAGCGCCGCGAGCTCCTCTCGCAGACGCTCGAGCTTCGCGCGCTCGGCGGCGACGACGGCCTCGGGGGCCTTGGCGACGAAGCCGGCGTTTGAGAGCTTGCCCTCGGCGCGGCGGATCTCGCCGGCGAGCGTCTCGCGCTGGGCGTCCAGGCGCCGCGTCGCAGCGCCGAGGTCGACGGACTCCGACGCCAGGACGCCGACGGCGCCACCGGGGATCGCGATCGTCGCGACGGGCTCGGCGCCGTCGCCGTCCGCGCCCGCCGTCGCGCGCAGGTCGAAGCGCGCGAGCGCCGCGATCCGCGCCGCGGTCGCACCGTAGCCGGCGGCCCGCAGGACACCGGGCACGATCGTGCCGGCCTTCACGCCGACCGAGTCGCGCCAGCCGCGCAGCGCCTTGATCGCCTCGATCGCGCGGGCCATCTCGTCCTCGGCGGCGGGGTCGCGCAGCGCGTCGTCGGGCTCGGGGAGGGCGCTGCAGACAAGCGGGCCCTCCGCCTCCGTCCAGCCGAGCAGATCCCACAGCTCCTCGGTGACGAACGGGATGATCGGGTGCGCCGTGGCGATCGTCTCGCGCAGGACGTGCAGCAGCGTCGCGCCGAGCGCCGCGCGGTCGTCGGGGTCGGCGTCGTCGCCGAGGCGCGGTTTGACGAGCTCGAGGTACCAGTCGCAGAGCTCGGCGAAGATGAAATCGTAGAGCCCGAGCGCGGCCTTGGAGAAGTCGAAGGCGTCGATCCGCGCCTGCGTCTCGGACTCGATCGCCTGCAGGCGCGAGAGGATCCAGCGATCCTCGACCGTACGCGGCATCGGCGCCGCCGGCGGGTGGCTGGGATCGTTTTCAATCCGCAACGCGACGAAGCGCGTGGCGTTGTAGAGCTTGTTGGCGAGCGCCTGGCCCTGGGCGATCTTCTCCTCGCTGAAGCGGACGTCCTGTGAGGAGGACATCGCCAGCAGCCCGAAGCGCACGGCATCGGCTCCGTACGCCGGGAAGTCGCCGGGTGGGCGGGCCTGATTCCCATAGACGGGGGGGCGCGGGCCGCCCTCGATGAGGGCGAGCGGATCTATACCGGTCCCGAGCGACTTGCTCATCCGCCGCCCGTCCGGCGCCTGGATGACGGAGTGAATGTTGACGTCGGTGAACGGGACGTCGCCGGTGAAGCGCAGCCCCATCATCACCATCCGCGCGACCCACAGAAAGAGGATGTCGCGCGCCGTCGACAACACGTCGGTCGGATAAAATGCCTGCAAATCTGTTGTTTCTTCAGGCCAACCGAGCGTCGCGAAGGGCCACAGCGCCGACGAGAACCAGGTATCGAGCACGTCGGGGTCCTGCGTCCAGCCCTCGCCCTCGGGCGCGGTCATCCCGCAGAA
Source organism: Gaiellaceae bacterium (assembly GCA_046594445.1). GTDB lineage: Bacteria > Actinomycetota > Thermoleophilia > Gaiellales > Gaiellaceae > Gaiellasilicea. The sequence goes on from JBKJSM010000002.1 coordinate 2,984, forward strand.
CACGTTCTGGCCGCGGTACCAGACCGGGATCTGATGGCCCCACCACAGCTGGCGCGAGATGCACCATGGGCGGATCTCCGACAGCCAGTCGACGTAGCGCTTGGACTGCGACTCGGGATGGATTCGCACGCGCCCGTCGCGCACGACGTCGATCGCCGGCGCGGCGAGCTCGTCCATACGCATGAACCACTGCAGCGAGATGAGCGGCTCGACGCGCGCGCCCGAGCGCTGGCTGAACGGCACGGTGTGCACGTACTCCTCGCGGGCGCGGATGAGCCCGAGCGCCTCGAGGTCGGCCACGACGCGCAGCTGCGCCTCGGCGACCGTCAGCCCGGCGTAGAGCTCGCCGGCTTCGGCGGTCATCAGTCCGTCCTCGCCGATGACGCCGATCTCAGGCAGGCCGTGGCGGCGCCCGATCTCGAAGTCGTTGGGGTCGTGGCCGGGCGTGATCTTCAGGGCGCCGGTGCCGAACTCGGTCTTGACGTAGGCGTCGGCGATGATCGGCAGGCGCCGGCCGACGAGCGGCAGGACGACCTCCTGGCCGACGAGGTGCGCGTAGCGCTCGTCGTCGGGGTGCACGGCGACCGCGGTGTCGGCGAGCATCGTCTCCGGGCGCACCGTCGCGACGACGAGCTCGCCTTCGCCGGACGCCAGCGGATAGGCGATCGAGTAGAGCGTGTCGACGATGCCGTCCTGCTCCTCGACCTCGAGGTCGGAGATCGCCGACTGCAGCACCGGGTCCCAGTTGACCATGTAGTAGTCGCGGTAGATGAGGCCGTCGTCGTAGAGGTCGACGAAGACCTTCAGGACGGCCTGGACGTAGCGCTCGTCCATCGTGAAGCGCTCGTCCTCGTAGTCGAGCGTCGCGCCGAGGCGCTTGAACTGCTCGACGATCTGGCCGCCGTGCTCCTCGCGCCACCCCCACACGCGCGCGACGAACGCCTCGCGGCCGAGCTCCTCGCGCGACGTGCCCTCGGCGATCAGCCGCTTCTCGACCTGGCGCTGCGTCGCGATGCCGGCGTGATCGGTGCCGAGGATCCACTTCGCCCGGCGCCCGCGCATGCGGTTGGTCCGGATCAGGGCGTCCTGGATCGAGCCGTTGAGCGCGTGACCCATGTGCAGGACGCCCGTGACGTTCGGCGGCGGGACGGCGATCGAGAAGTTCTCGGCGGCGCTGCCGACGGCCTCAGGATGCACGAGCCCGCAGGACAGCCAGCGCTTGAGGATGCGCGGCTCCACCTCGGCGGGCTCAAAACGTGTGCGCTCTTGCAGATCGGCCATAGACTCTCTTTCAGTCTATGGAGGCTCAATGAGCATCGACCTCGCGGGCTACAAGGAGCACCAGCGTCGCCTCTGGGCAGCCGGGGACTACGCGGTCAACGCACGCCGCTTCGAGGCCGCCGCGGCCGAACTCGTCGCGGGCGCCGGGCTGGGCCCCGGGCTGCGCGCGCTGGACATCGCCGCCGGCACCGGCAACGTCGCGCTGGCGATCGCCGCCTCCGGCGCGAGCCCGGAGGCCTGCGACCTCACGCCCGAGCTCGTCGCCGCCGGCAAGGCCCGCTGCGACGTCCTCGGCGAGTGGGAGATCCCCTGGGTCGTCGCCGACGCCGAGGCCCTGCCGTTCGCCGACGGCCGCTTCGACGCGGCGCTCTCGGTCTTCGGGCTGATCTTCGCGCCGCGGCCGGAGGTCGCGATCGCCGAGGCCTTTCGTGTGACGCGGTCGGGTGGCACGGTCGCCTTCGCGAGCTGGACTCCGGGCTCGGCCGCCGAGCGCTTCGTCGCCGTCGGCGGCCGCTACTTCCCCGCGCCCGAGGACCCGCCACCGTCACCGTTTCTGTGGGGCGACGAGGACCTCGTCCGCGAGCGCCTGGCGCCGCATGCCGCGAGCCTCTCGATCACGCGCCGCGCCGTGACGTGGTCGTGGCCGTCGGCCGCCGCCGCGCGCGAGGAGACCGAGGATTCAAACCCCTCCGCGGCCCTGGCGCGGGCGACGCTCACCCAGGACCGCTACATGGCCTATCTCGATGATCTCGACGACCTCATGCGCTCGCTGAACACCGCCAGCGACGGTGGGCTGACGTACGACGCCGAGTACCTGCAGGTCGTCGCGCGCAAGCCGGGCTGAGGTTCAGCGCCGGCGGCCCTTCATGACGGCTCGACGTGCGACCGGCACGATGCTCTTGGCGAACTCGGCCGGCTCGAGCTTCGAGACGAGCGCGCGGACCTCCGCACGCTCCTTCGTCGACAGCTTGTTGGGCACACCCTGGGACTTCTTCAGAAGCTCGCCCAGGCGGGCGCGGTCCTTGGGCTCGAGGCGTTTCCAGTGCTTGCGCGCGGCCATCGCGAGCTGGAAGACGATGGTCAGCGGCAGGGTGCGAACGCGAAGAAGCGAAGCCATGCCCGGCATCGTAGCGACGCGCGCGGTGCGGTTAAGCCGACTCGGCGCGGCGTGGGTGCTGCTCGTCGCGCGCGGCCTCGGTGACGAGCGTTGGCGACAGGCCCTTTTCGATCGTCTCCTTCGTCACAACACACTTCTTGACGTCGCGGCGTGAGGGCAGCTCGAACTGCACGTCGAGGAGCGTCTCCTCGATGATCGAGCGCAGGCCGCGGGCGCCGGTCTCGCGGGCGAGGGCCTTCTCGGCGACCGACACGAGCGCCTCGTCGGAGAAGACGAGCTCGATGCCGTCGAAGCTGAAGAAGCGCTGGAACTGCTTGACGAGCGCGTTGCGCGGCTCGGTGAGGATCGTGATGAGGTCCTCGCGCGTGAGCTGGTGCACGGCCGAGACGACCGGCAGGCGGCCGATGAATTCGGGGATGAGGCCGTAGTTGACGAGGTCCTCGGGCAGCGTCTGCTCGAACAGCGCGCCGCCGTCGTGACGCGACTTGGACTTGATCGAGGCGCCGAAGCCGATGCCGTTGGAGCCGATCCGCCGCTCGATCACCTTGTCGAGGTTGGCGAAGGCGCCGCCGCAGATGAACAGGACGTTCGTCGTGTCGATCGACAGGAACTCCTGGTGGGGATGCTTGCGCCCGCCCTGCGGCGGGACGGAGGCGGTCGTGCCCTCGAGGATCTTCAGCAGCGCCTGCTGGACGCCCTCACCGGAGACATCGCGCGTGATCGACGGGTTGTCGGCCTTGCGCGCGATCTTGTCGACCTCGTCGATGTAGATGATCCCGGTCTCGGCCTTCTTGACGTCGTAGTCGGCCGCCTGGATGAGCTTCAGGAGGATGTTCTCGACGTCCTCGCCGACGTAGCCGGCCTCGGTGAGCGCCGTGGCGTCGGCGATCGCGAACGGGACGTTGAGGATGCGCGCGAGCGTCTGCGCGAGCAGCGTCTTGCCACAGCCCGTCGGCCCGGGCAGCAGGATGTTCGACTTGGACAGCTCGATGTCCGAATCGGTGGCCTGCATCATCTGCACGCGCTTGTAGTGGTTGTAGACCGCCACCGAGAGCGTGCGCTTGGCCTCGTCCTGCCCGACGACGTACTCGTCGAGCACCCCGAAGATCTCGCGGGGCTTGGGGAGGTTGTCGAGGTCGAACGTCGGCGGGGCGGTGAGCTCCTCGTCGATGATCTCGTTGCAGAGATCGATGCACTCGTCGCAGATGTAGACGCCCGGCCCGGCGATCAGCTTCTTGACCTGCCGCTGCGACTTCCCGCAGAAGCTGCACAGCAGCTGCTCGTTGGTGTCCGTCGGCCGCGCCATCTCTCTCCCTCGTGCCGCTTGTCTCGGAGCCTAGTGCTCCGAGATCACGCGGTCGATGATCCCGTAGGTCTTGGCTTCCTCGGAGGACATGAAGTAGTCGCGCTCGGTGTCGTTCTTGACCTTGGCGATGTCCTGCTTGGTGTGGTAGGCGATGATCTCGTCCAGCTTGGTGCGCAGGTCGATGACCTCCCTGGCGTGGATCTCGATGTCCGTCGCCTGGCCCTGGAAGCCGGAGGAGACCTGGTGGATCAGGATCTTCGCGTTCGGGAGCGCCATGCGCTTGCCCTCGGCGCCGCCGGCCAGCAGCAGCGCGCCCATGCTCATCGCGATGCCGACGCAGATCGTCGACACGTCCGGCTTGATGAAGTTCATCGTGTCGTAGATCGCGAGGCCCGCGTACACCGACCCGCCGGGCGAGTTGATGTAGATCGAGATGTCCTTGTCGGGGTCCTCGGACTCGAGGTGGAGGAGCTGCGCGACGATCAGGTTCGCGATCTGGTCGTCGACGGGGGTTCCGAGGAAGATGATCCGCTCGTTCAGCAAGCGGGAGTAGATGTCGAACGAGCGCTCGCCGCGCGAGGTTTGCTCGATCACCATCGGAATCAACGGGCTCATGCAGGCTCCTTACTACCGGGGGTCCACAACTTCGTCTCTTGCTCGGGCTTTTCCTTGTCGGGTGTCCAGATCGCATCGCGGGCGGCTGCCTGCTCGACGGGGATCGGCTTGACCTCCGCGGCGACCCGGTCGAGTGCCGCGCGCAGGCGCAGGTCCTCGCGCAGGTCTTCGTGCCGGCCGTGCTGCCACAGGTCCTCGATCATCTTGTCGGCGTCCTCGCCCGCAGCTTGAGCTTGCTCGCGGATCAGCTCCTTGACCTCGTCGTCGGAGACCTCGATCCCGAGCTTGTCCGCGACCGCCTCGAGCGCGAGCTCGCGCGCCACGGAGAGCGCCGCCTCCAGCTGCATCGACGCCGTCAGCTCCTCTGCGCTGCGGCCGGTCAGCTGCAGATAGGTCTCCGGGGCGATTCCGCGCCGCTCGAGCGAGCGGATGAAGCCCGTGAGCAACTCGCGCGTGCGCGACTCGACGAGCGACCCGGCGGGCGCGACCTTGGAGGCGGTGACAAGCGCGTCAACCGCGTTCGCACGGAAAGCGTTCTCGATCTCGGCGTCCAGCTGCTCGCGCAGCCGCCCCACGATGTCCGCGCGCAGCTCGGCGAGCGTGTCGAACTCGCTGGCCGACTTCGCGAGCGCGTCGTCGAGCTCGGGCAGCACCTTCGCCTTGATCTCCTTGACGTGGATCTCCACCGCGGCGGTCGACTCGTCGGCGAGCTCGTAGGGGACGCTCTTCGTCTCCCCCACGCTCGCACCGACGAGCGCGGTCTCGACCTCCTCGACAAGCCTGCCGGCACCGAGCTCGACGACGGTGTCGCGCTGCGCCTCCCCGTCGGGCGAGACGATGTCGACGACGAGCGTGTCGCCTTCCTCAGCGGGCCGGCCCTCTGCCGGGACGAGCTCGGCCACCGACTCGCGCAGCACTTCGAGCTCCTGCGCGATGAGCTCCTCGGGCACCTCGGCCTCCGGCTTGCCGACCTCGAGCTCCGTCCAGTCGACGACCTCGACCTTCGGTTGCACGGGCACGGTCGCCTTGAACTGCCACGCGGCGTCGTCCTCGGTCGGAAGCTCGTACTCGAACTGGGGCTGCGCAACCGGGCGGATCCGCGCGCGGGCAGCGGCGTTCCAGAACCAGCCGGAGATATGGCTGTCCACGGCCTCCGAGTAGATCCGTTCCTTGCCGAGCCGCTGCACGAGGATCTGCGGCGGCACCTTGCCGGGGCGAAAGCCGGGAATCTTCACGGAGGACGCCAAGTCGGACGTCGCGTGCTCGACCGCGTGGTGGATGTCGTGCGCCGGCACGTCGACCGTCAGGCGGACGCTGTCGCTGCCGAGCTCCTCGACCTGGGTCTCCATCGGGCCATTCAAGCAGAGGGTAAGCGCGCTGAGTCGAGCTCACGGGCAAGTTCGGCGACCCTCTGCTCGATCTCGTCGCGCAGCTCCCGCACGCGCACGAGCGGCTGGCCGGCCGGGTCCTCGAGCCCCCAGTCGACATAGCGCTTGTCCGGCAGCACGGGGCAGACGTCTCCACAGCCCATCGTCACGACCACGTCCGCCCAGGCCGCGTCTGCTTGCGGATCGAGCTGGCGCGGGGTGCGGCCCGCGAGGTCGATTCCGCGCTCCCCCATCACCTCGACGACCTCCGGGTGGAGCTGCTGCTCGGCGCGGCTGCCGGCTGAGCGGACCGAGTGGCCTCCGGCGCGCTCGAGGAAGGCGTGCGCCATCTGGGAGCGCCCGGCGTTGCCGATGCAGAGGAAGAGGACGTTCATGCGCGACGTACGCTAGATGCTCGATGCCACGAAACCGCGCGCTCGGTGCACGATCTGGCGAGTCTGGGTCGCTCCCGGCGCGGCCGACCGGCCTTAACGGCCGCTCAGCCGCGCCGTGCGCTTCGCGTGCTCAGCCCGTCACCGATGCCACCAGCATCGGCAACGGCCTGATCCCGCGACCCAGAGCGGCCAGCTCGCGCCCCGAGACGGACGCCCTCATGGCATCGAGCATCTGACGCGATGCGGCTGTTCGTCCTCGTCCGGCACGGCCAGTCCGAGCTCAACGTGTTGGAGCGCGTGAACGGCGACCCCGCCGTCCCCGTCGGCCTGACGGAGCAGGGCAAGGACGAGTCCGAGTCTCTTCGAACCCAGCTTGCCGGCATCGAGTTCGACCTCTGCGTTCACACGCGCTTCGAACGAACCCACGTCACCGCCGCCATCGCGCTCTCCGGCCGCGCCGTTCGGTTCGAGGTCGAGCCGCTGCTGGACGACATCGACGTCGGGGAGCTCGAAGGCCAGTCGATCGACGAGTACCGCGCCTGGAAGCGCGCACATCGTCGCTCGGACCCATTTCCGGGGGGCGAGAGCCTCGATGACGCGGCGTGGCGCTACGCACTGGCCTACGAGCGGCTGCTCGAGCGCACGGAGCGGCGGATCCTGATCGTCTGCCATGAGATTCCCGTCCGCTACGCCGTCAATGCGGCGGCCGGCTCGGACACGCTCGACAGTCCCGCGCACAAGATCCGCAACTGCGTCCCGCATCTCTTCGACGAGGCAGGCCTCCAGCGCGCCGTCGACGCGATCCGGCGGTTGACGCCCGGCTGAGCGACTTTGATCTTGGGAGGCGGGCCGACCCTTTAGGGATCTTTGCGCGAACAGCATCCGCTCCCGCGGATGCTGTTCTTGCGCCAACAAGAGCAGGTGGCGGACGGGACTCGAACCCGCGACCACCGGGACCACAACCCGGGGCTCTACCAACTGAGCTACCGCCACCTCGCGGAGGAAAGGATAGCGGCGGAACCCTGCGGCATACTGGCCCAGGTCCGGCCCCGTAGCTCAGTGGATAGAGCGGCAGGCTTCGAACCTGCGCGCGGAGGTTCAATTCCTCCCGGGGCCATCCGAGCTGAGGACTCCAGCCGCTTCCTGGATCGCAGCGAGGATTTTGTCGGGCTCGCTTCCCTTCTGCAGATAGCCCACCACTCGGCCCTCGATGGCTCCGTCCGTAACGGACGCTGCGAACCCGGACAGGTGATCACCTGCGCGGTCGGGGCGACCCGGTTGATTTCGGGGAGAGCTTCCAGCCCCGTCCGGTGAGGCATCGCGAGGTCCAGCAGGATCACATCCGGCTGAAGCAGCTCCGCCCGGGCAATCGCCTCGTTGCCGTCGGCTGCTTCGCCGGCGACGGACATTCCTGTGCGGAGCTCGATTGCGATCCGCAAGAGGAAGCGCATCGCCGGTGCGTCATCGCAGATCAGGACGGTGATCCCTGATCGTGTGGCGCGGCCGGCGACCTCAGCCACGTGAGGGGAGGTCGCGTCGCGAATCAGCTGATCGACGGAAAAGCCATCCTGCTTGAGCTCCGAAACCGCTCGTGCCGAGACCGACGAGCGCCAGATCGGATCGCACGCGCGCAGTGTGCGCGCCGACCTTCGTCACATCGGTCTCGTGGGCGACGACCTCTGTTTCTTGCTCGTTCGCAATCAGGACTCGCAGATGGGATACCGCATCCATCGAATCGGCCACCCACCGCATCAGCCCATGCCTATCCTGTGGGCGTCCGCGGGCGTGGCGGAACTGGCAGACGCGCCGGGTTTAGGTCCCGGTGGGCTTCGGCCCTTGGAGGTTCAAGTCCTCTCGCCCGCATCGGCTTTGTTGGCGCAAGGTGAGCATCCGCGGGAGCGGACGCTCACCGCGCGAAGACCCCTGAAGGGTCGCTTCGCTCCCGGGCTCACGCCCTAGCGATGGTGACGATCTCGGGACTCTCTCGGACGAGACGTCCTCGTTCCCAGTCTCCGTACTGCGCCTCGATCTCGAAGCCGGTGTCGGCGAGGACCCTGGCGAGTGCGTCGGCGCCGAGGAAGCGAAGGCTCGCGCGATCTACTCGTTGCCGGGCCCCGCCCAGCGCGCTCGTTGTCTCAGTGAGCGCGACAACGTCGCCGACTACCGACTCAACTTGGTGCGAGATACGAACCGGCCGTCCTAACGGGTCTACGACGTCCATGGCGTTCGCCGGAGTCCAGCTCTCCCACGCTCGTGCCCGTGGGTTTCGGGTCTCGAACGCGAAGCGACCACCGTCGACGAGGGTTCGGTGGATCGCGGTCAGGGACGCCCGGAGCTCGTCGTCGCTGACAAGCACCTGGAACGCATGGCCTGCCATCGTGGCGAGATCGAACTCTCTCTCCCACGTTATCGAGGCTGCGGTGCAGACTTCCCACTCGATCTCTGGATGACGTCGTGCGACGTCGAGACTCGCAGCATCCGGATCGACGCCGCACAGCCTGCCGGGATGACCCGCCTTCCGGGCGCGGTGCAGCAATGCGCCTGTGCCGCAGCCGACGTCCAGCACTGACTTCGCCTCCATCACCAGCGCGAGATAAAAGTCATCGCTCGGTCCCCACGGGTTGACCAGGTCGTAGAGAGCCGCTGCCTCCTCGTCCGAGTACACCGCAGGAGCCTACGGGGGCGGCGGGCCGCGAAGCGGCCCCTTCAGGGGTCTTCGCGCGATCGGGATCTGCTCCCGCAGATTCCGATCTTGCGCAGATAGGCATGCGCCCGGCAGGATTCGAACCTGCGACCAACGGCTTAGAAGGCCGTCGCTCTGTCCACTGAGCTACGGGCGCCCGCGCGGGACAGGGTATCGCCGGAAGAGGCTAGGAACGGCTCGAGGTTACGAGCGGACGCCGAAGTCGGACGTCACGATGGTGACGTCGCGGCCGCCGAACACGCCCGGAGCGGCGGGGACGGTGACGGCGGAGAGGCCGACCTCGCGCCAGCGCGGCGTGAGGATGTTCTCGCGGTGCTTGGGGCTCGCCATCCAGAGCTTCAGGGCGGCCGCGGCGTCGAGGCCCGTGGTCGACCAGAGCAGGTTTTCGCCGACCGACCAGGAGGCGAACTTGCCGGGGCCGTAGAACCGCTTCACGCGCTTCCAGAAGGCCGACCCGTCGCGCGACTCGTGTGCAAAGAATCCGAGGGTGCCCATGGCGCGCGAGTGAGCGTCGGCGGCCGAGGTGAGGGGGGCGGAGAGCTTGACCGGGACGAGACCGTGCGCCCGGCGAATCGCGTTCAACTCGGTGAGCACCTGGCTCTCGAGCTGATCTGCCGAGGCGAGCGTCCGGGATCCAGTGCTCGCCGCGCCCGCGCTCGAGGCCCCGATGCTGAGCAGCGCCAGAGCGGAGATGACGACCAGCCGGGTGAAGAGCGACTTCACCCCTATAGAATCGGCCTTGCAACCTACCGATACATCATCCGAAAGGAGTATCTTTGTACACGGTATCGGTAGATTTTACAACAAATACTGACACTTATTACAACTTATAAAGAAAGAGGATCTGGCTTGCCCAGCCGGGATTTACGTTACGGCGGGCTGGGCCCGGCGCCGATTGCGCCGGTGATCGAGCCAGTCGACCAGAATCACCTGGATCGTGCCGGCGACCGGAATCGCCGCGAGCGCCCCGATCACGCCGGCGAGCTCGGCGCCGATCAGCACCGCGATCAAGACCGCCAGCGGCGAGAGTTGCACGGTGCGTCCGTAGACCACCGGCTGCAGAACATGGTTCTCGAGCTGCTGGTAGAAGACGAAGAAGACGACGACGATCAACCCCGCCGTCGTCGAGTCGAGGAAGGCGACCGTGCTGACGATGATCGCGGCGATCGTGGCGCCGGCGAGGGGAATCAGGTCGAGGATGGCGACGAGCAGGCCAAGCGCGACGGCGTAGGGAACGCCGACGCCGAGCAGCACCGCCGTCGAGATGACGCCCGCGATCAAACTGATCGTCAGGTTGCCGGACACGTAGCCGCCGATCGTCTTGTAGACGTCGTTGCCGACCTTCCGCCAGCGCGGTTGCTTCTCCTCGGGCAGGAGACCGAAGAGCCGCTCGACCCAGGCCGGCCCCTCGAGCAGCATGAAGAGCGTCAGGAACGCGATCGTGAGCGTCGCGACGACGGCCGTGACGATCCCCTTGGTCACGGCGAGAGCGGTGCCCGAGATCCCGAGCACCCTGGAGGCGCCGCCGTTCGAGACCGCCTCGCGGACGCGGTCGGTGAGCTGGTACTCGCGCTCGAGGAAACCGAGCCGCCCGCGACCGGCGGTCAGGTCTTGCACATAACCCGGCACCGCGTCGACGAAGTCGTTCACCTGGGTGACGATCGTGGGGATGATCGTCGCGCCGAGCGCCGCGATCGCGACGATCGTCCCGACGAACACGATCGCGACGGCAATGCCGCGCCTCGCCACCCCGCGCCGCTGCACCCACGCGACGGCGGGGTTGAGCGCAACCGCGAGGAAGAACGCGATAAAGATCCAGGCGAGCACCCCGCGCGCGGCCTCGACCATCTGAACCAGGACGACGCCGGCCAGGATGATCGCGAGCACAACAACGACCGTCCGCACGCGGAACGCAACAAGTCGCTCCTCAGCCACCCCGCGAGGATAGGCAGCGCCGCGGACGGCGCAGCCCGGCCCCGACGAGCTCTCACGGCTCTCGCGCGCTTCCAGGCGCGCGAGGGCGGCGGAGCCGGGCTCCGCCCGGCGGGAGCGGCCCGCCCACAGCCGCGAGAGCCGGTGGAGGGAATCGAACCCTCGTAACTAGCTTGGAAGGCTAGGGCTCTACCATTGAGCTACACCGGCGAGACGTCGCGTAGCGTAGCCACTGTGGATCCGTACGCCTGGTCGTGGAACCCGGAGGCTCTGGCGGTCGTTCCGGCGCTCACGATCGGCTACGCCTGGACGATCCACCGCCATCGGACCGATCACTGGCGGGTCGCTTGCTACCTCGTCGGGATGGTGCTGTTGCTCGCCGTCACGGTCACCCCGGTCGAGACGATCGCCGTGCACTACCTGCTCTCCGTGCACCTGATCCAGAACGTCGTCCTCGCCGAATGGGCTCCGCTCCTCGTCGTCCTCGGGATCCCGCCCGCGCTCGCCGCTCGCGCGCCGAGGGTGCCCGCCCTCGCAGTCCTCGCGCTGTGGGTTCTCAACTACGGCTTCTGGCATCTGCCTTGGCTCTATGACGCCGCCCTTCGGCATCCGCACTCGCTGCTGCACCTCGAGCACGCGCTCTACCTCGCGACCGGGGTCTTGCTCTGGTGGCCGGTAGTGCACGGCAAGCTCTCGGCGGGAGCAAAGGCCGCGTACCTGTTTGCCGCGTTCATGCTCGCCAGCCCGATCGGACTCCTGATGGCCCTCGTGCCGGAGCCGATCTACGAGTTCTACGCCGAGGGACCCGGCCTCTGGGGGCTGTCTCCGCTCGAGGATCAGCGGATCGCCGGCGTCGCGATGGCAGCGGCCGAGGCGGTCGTCTTCTTCGCAGCGTTCGCGTACTTCTTTGCGCGCTTCTTCAAAGAGCAGGACGCAGTCACATGAGGACGAATGTCACGAGAATGGAAACGCTCCGACGCTGGCTCCGCTCGCTGCTCGGCAGGCAGACCGACGCCGACCGCCGCCGCACCGCCGACCGGCGCGCCGGGGCCGACCGGCGCGTCCGGGGCGAGGCCCCTCCGAGCGGGGTCGACCAACGCTCGGGCAGCGATCGCCGCTCGGGCCGCGACCGCCGCGACCGCTAGGCCGCATCCCCTCAACCTGCGCTCTACACTCGGAGTAGCACGGGGCGTGGCGCAGCCTGGTAGCGCGCTCGCTTTGGGAGCGAGAAGTCGCCGGTTCGAATCCGGCCGCCCCGACTCATGGCGCAGCTTCGAGTCTGCGGGAGCAGACTCGAAGCGCGCAAAGACCCCTGAAGGGCCGCTTCGCGGCCGTGGCGCACGGATCAACGGATAGCGTCGCGCCTGCATGGCAGACGTCGCCTACGTCCCCGGCGAGGCCGGCCACGACCGCAGACCCGCGATCGGGTACGCGATGGTGATCTCGGCCGCGCTGCTGTTCGCGCTCAACGGCACCGTCGCGAAGGTCGTCCTGCAATCCGGGATCTCCTCGCTCGAGCTGACTCAGGTGCGCGCGACCGGCGCCTTCCTCGGCTTCGCCATCGTGCTCGCGCTGGTGCGTCCCGACAGCCTGCGGCTGACCCGCCGCGAAGTCCCGTACCTCGTCGTCTTCGGGATCGCCGGCGTCGCGATGGTCCAGTGGCTCTACTTTGTCTCGATCGGCCGGCTGCCGATCGGGATCGCGCTCCTGATCGAGTACCTCGCGCCGATCCTGATCGCGATCTGGGCGTGGGCGGTGTTCAAGGAGGAGATCCGGCGGCGGATCTGGGTCGCGCTGGCTCTCGCGCTCGTCGGCCTCTCGCTCGTGGTCGAGGTATGGAGCGGGATCGCGCTCGACGGCCTCGGCGTGGCGGCCGCGCTGGCGGCCGCTGTCGCGTACGCCGTCTACGTGCTGATGGCCGAGCGCGCCGTCACGCGACGCAGCCCGGCCTCGGTCACGTGCTTCGGCTTTCTGTTCGCGGGCCTCTTCTGGGCAGCCGTACAGCCGCTATGGCGCTTCCCCGCCGGGCGGCTCGACGACAGCGTCTCGCTCCTCGGCCATCTCGAGCGCTTTTCCCTCCCGATCTGGCTCTTGCTCCTCTACGTCGTCGTCGCGGGCACGATGATCACCTTCCTCCTCGTCGTCGCCGCCCTGCAGCACATCTCCGCCACGCGCGTGGGGATCGTGGCGATGCTCGAGCCCGTCGCGGCCAGCGGCGTCGCGTTCGTCTGGCTCGGCGAGACCTTCGGCAGCGCACAGCTCATCGGAGGCGCGATCGTCCTCGCGGCGATCCTGCTCGCCCAAACAGCGCGCTGACCGGTTTCTCCCCCGAATGGGGGATAGGCGCTGTCCGGCCCATGCTGCAATCTGCTGGCTTATGCAACTTTCAACATATATTCGTACAGGTTTCGCCACGGTCTTGATTGTGCTCGCGCTCGTGCCTGCAGCAGGCGCGACGCCGACAGGGACGACGCTGAGCCAGAACGAGCGCACGCTGCTCGCGACGATCAACGACGTCCGAGCCGCTCACAAGCTACGGCCGCTCCGGGTCGACCCGACGCTCGTCCGCGCCGCCCGCGCGTACTCGACGACCATGATCGGCCGCAACGTCTTCGCGCACGCCGCTCTCGGTCCCCGCCTCGCGGCGCACGGCGTCCGCGGCCCGCTCTACGGCGAGAACCTCGCCTGGGGCAAGGGCGTGCAGGGCACTCCACGCGGCATCGTCGCGGGTTGGATGCGCAGCCCCGGGCACCGTGCGAACCTGCTCCGCCCCGGCTGGACCCGCATCGGGATCGGCGCCCTCGTCGGCACCTTCCTCGGCTACAGCGGCGCGACCGTCGTCACCGCCGACTTCGCCGGCTCCTAGCCGTCAGTCATCAGCGAGCGGAGCTCTGCGAGCTTCTCGCTCCGCAGCTCGTCGCGCTCGCCGCGCTCGAGCCTGTCGAGCAGTGCCCGTACGAGCGGTGCGAGCTCGACCGGATTGAACGGCTTCGTGATGTAGTCGACGCCGCCGATGTCGAGCCCGCGCGCACGGTCGCGGAACTCCGCGCGCGCCGTCAGGAAGATGATCGGGATCTCTGCGGTCCGCTCGTCCTCGAGCAAAGCCTCGGCCACGCCCCAGCCGTCGAGCCCCGGCATCATCACATCGAGCAGCACGAGGTCGGGCTGCTCCGCACGGGCGGTCTCGAGCCCGGACGGGCCGTCGCCGGCCTCAAGCACGCTCATGCCCTCCGCCTCGAGGTTGACCCGACAGAGCAGCCGGATCGGCGCCTCGTCGTCGATCACCAGAACTCTCATCTCGCCCGCTCCCATACCCGCCTCTCTGTCATGTCTCAGTCTCCGCCGCGCGCAGCTCGAGCACGAACGTCGAGCCGCGTCCCTCGTCCGAATCTACCCAGATCCGGCCGCCCATGGCGGTGACGAGCCCCTCTGCGAGGAAGAGCCCGAGCCCCGTCGCGCCTGCTCCGACCGTCCCCGAGGCGGCGTCGCCGCGGTAGAACTTGCTGAAAATCCGCTCCTTCTCGGCGTGCGGAATCCCCACTCCCTCATCCTCGACGGACACCTCGACGGCATCGTCACGGCGGCGAGCCGCGACGGTCACGGTGCCGCCAGCCGGCGAATAGCGGATCGCGTTTTCGAGTAGATGGGCGAGCACCTGGCCGAGCTTGTCCGGGTCGGCCGCGGCGGCCAGCGGACCGTCCGGGAGCGCGACGACGAAGCGGTGCGCGTCGTTGGCGTCCGTCGTCTCCACGGTGCGCACGGCCTCGTTGACGACGGCGCCGATGTCGGTGTCCGCAAGCTGCACCGCCATGTCGCCCGTGTCCAGCTGCGCGACCGAGAGCAGCCGGTCGACGATTGCGGTCAGGCGCTCCGACTCCGAGGCGATGTAGCGCAGGAACGTCGCCCGCTCCTCGTCACCGAAGAGCACGTCTTGGCGGAGGAGCGTCTCGGCGAAGCCGTAGATCGAGGTGAGCGGTGTTCGCAACTCGTGGGAGACCGTTGAGACGAAGTCAGTCTTCATCCGCTCGACGCTCCGCTCCGAGGAAATGTCCCGAAACGCGTAGATGCGCCCGGCTATCGCTCCCGCCGGATCGGTCATCAAGGCCTCGCTAAGGGAGAGCCAGACCTCCTCCCCACCGCGTCTGATCGGCACGAGCCGGCTGCCGCCGACGGCCGCGCCAGTCCCCTCGAGCGAGCGGCCGAGGACCTGCGTCGAGGTGCGTCCGAGCGCCTCGCGCTGCGGGACGCCGGTGACGCGCTCGGCCGCCGGATTCCAGAGCACGACGTGTCCCTCGCGGTCGACCGCGACGATTCCGTCGGCGACGTTTGCGAGGATCGCCTCGCTGCGCTGCTGCTCGTGGCTGATCCCCTGGTAGAGGTCGGCATTGGAGCGTGCGGCGGCGGCGGTCGCGCCGAGCGCCTGCAAGGCGTCGGTCTCCTCGGCACGCCACTCGCGTGGACGGTCGTCGTAGACGGCGAGGATTCCCTGCACCGAGTCCTCGGCCCCGACCATGGGCACGCCGAGGTAGGAGACGTAGCCGGACGCGAGCATCGGATCGGCCTCGCCGATCCGCACGTCGGCTCGCACGTCGGAGACCGGGCGCGGGGCGCGCGTCTGCACGATGTCGCCGACGAGCCAACCGGTGGAGGGCGCGCGCCGGCCGAGCGCTTCGTCCTCGCCCGGGCCTGCTGCGGCGCGGACGACGACCTCATCGCCCTCGAGGACGCGAATCGAGGCGCCCGCGGCGTCCAACAGCTCGACGGCGTACCCGGCGGCCTTATCGAGGACGTTGTCCGGATCGAGCTCCCCGGCCAGCTCCCGGCCTGCGCGGGCGAGCTGCTGGGCGAGCGAGCGGGAGCGACGCTCGCGCTCGTACAGCTCGCTGCGCTCGAGCGCCCCGCGGGCGGCGCCGGCGACCTGCGCGGCGAGCTCCAGCTGAGCGTCGTCGAAAGCCTCGTCGCCCTCGAAGAAGACGAGCACGACTCCGAGCTCGTCAGCGCCGGGGTGTGCCAGGGGCACGGCGAGCAGGGAGCGTCGCGCGGCGGCCTCGGCAGCCTTCGCCAGTCCCGCACCGAAGCGCCCGTCGTCGCGCAGGCACCGCGACGCCAGCACCTTGCCCGCGCGCGCGCAGGCGACGAGGGCCGAGGTGTCCGCGCGCAGGTAGGCCGACAGCTCCGCGCCGAGTTCGTAGGAGCCGGCCAGCTCGAGCGCATCTGCGCCCGCGGAGCGCAGCACCGCGGCGGACTGGCCGCCGAGCGCTTCCGCGGCCGCCTGGGCGACGGCGTCGAGCGTGGCCTCGGCCGACAGCGGCTCGCTGAGCACGGCGGCGATCCGGTAGAAGCCGCGTTCGACCTGCGCCTGGCGCGTGCTCGCTCCGTACGCCTCGGCGTTGCGGAGCGCGATCGAGGCGAGGCTGGCGAAAGCCTCGATCAGCCGGAGGTCCGACGCCTCAAAGCGCCCGTGCTCGAGCGAGCAGACGCCAAGCACGCCGCGGATCTGGCCGAAGGAGAAGATCGGCGCGTCCATCACCTCGGCGAAGCTTGCGTAGTTGCCGCTCGGCGCGGGGCGCTCGGTCTCGCTGAAGTTGCGGCGGAGGACGGGCTTCCCGGTGGCGATCGCCTCGCCGATCGTGCCCTCCGGAGGGATCTTGCGGCCGACCTCCGACTCGGGCAGGCCGAACACCGCCCGGCAAACGAGCTCCTGCCCGCCGGGCACGAAGGTCCAGCAGTCGACCGCATCGGCGTTCACGAGCAGGCGCATCTCCTCGACCAGGCGCTCGATCACCGCGTCGAAGCGGAGGTGGCTCGTGAGGGCCTCGCCTGCCTTGAGGAGCGCCCGCTGCTCCGCGAGCCGCCGGTCGCTCTCGCGGAGCAGACGTGCCGTTTCGATCGCCGTCGCAGCCTCGCGCGCGACCGCCTCTGCGAGCGCGATCTCAGAGGGCGTCCACGCCGACGGCTCGGAGCGGTGCAGGGCGAGCACGCCGATCAGGCGGTCGTCGAGGACGATGGGCGTCGCGAGGACCGCGTGCACGCCCCGCGCCGTCAGCTCCTGAACACCGCCGAGCGTCGGATCCTCCAGCTCCGGCGCGGCTTGCACGTCGCGAATCGCCACGGTGCGCCGGTCGCGCGCCGACAGGTTCACGGCGGGGAGGCGCCCTGCGTCTCCGATCGCGGAGACGCCTTCTGCCTCCCACTCCGCCAGCAGCGGCGTCGGCTCGCCGGGCTCGCCGAGACGGATGAAGCAGCGGTCGACGCCCACGGCGGCGGCCGTCTCCTCGACGGCGACGCGCAGCAGCTCGTCGAGGTCGCGGCGCGAGCGAACCGCTGCGCCGATGCGCGCGATCAGGCGCTCCCGTTCGAGCGCGTCGGCGAGCGCGGACACGGACTCGACGCGCTCGAGCGCGCGGCCGGCCTCCGCGGCGAGCGTCTGCATCTCGGCGAGCTCCTCGTCCCGAAAGAGCCTCGACTGACGCACCGCAGCGAAGAGGACGCCCGCGACGCGGTCGTGCGCAAGCATCGGGACGAACGCACAGCTCTTCACGTGGGTGATCTCGTTCAGCCGTTTATTGACGATCTGCGAGCTCTCCGCGTCGAAGACGGCGAAGGCGGCCCCCTCCCGCGCCACGGTGCTGATTCCCGACGCCTCGCTTTCGAGGTCCAGCTCCTGGCCGAGCAGGCGCTCGTTCTCGCGCCCTCCGTCGCGGGCGGCGACGATCCGCGCCCGCCGGCCGTCCGGGTCGATCAACGCCAGGTTGGCGACGTCGAGCTCAAACCGCTGCGCGACCTCGTCGAGAAACAAGCGTGAGACCTCCATCGCGTCGTCCGCGGCCAGGAGACGATGCGCTACCCGGTCGGCGCTCTTGCGGCCACGGATCGGGGCCGGAAACGCCCGGCCGCCCCACACGCGTCCGAGCAGGACGAGCGCGCAGGCAACGAGAAGCGTCGCCAGGATGAGCCACGGGGCCGCGCCGAACAGCACCGCCTGGATCCCTACGTCCACTGGGGGACGGATGATAGAGAAGAGCGGACGAGAGCTACGATACTGAGGATGGTCGAACGCGTCCTTCTCGCCTCTCCCCGCGGTTACTGCGCCGGGGTCGAACGCGCCGTCGAGACGGTCGAGCTCGCGCTCGACCACTACGGCCCACCTGTTTACGTCCGCAAGCAGATCGTCCACAACATCCATGTCGTCCGCGACCTGGAGGCGCGCGGGGCGATCTTCGTCGACTCCGAGGAGGAGACGCCGGAAGGCGCGACAATCGTCTACTCCGCGCACGGCGTGGCGCCCGCGGTGAACGCGGCGTCGGCCCGCCGCGGCCACAACGTGATCGACGCGACGTGCCCGCTCGTGACCAAGGTGCACGTGCAGGCGAGGCGCTACGCGGCGGACGGCTACACGGTGGTCCTCATCGGCCACGCCGACCACGAGGAGGTCGTGGGGACGATGGGCGAAGCGCCCGACGCGACCGTGCTCGTCCAGGACGTCGGCGAAGCGGAGGCGCTCGACCTGCCGGCGGACACCAGGATCGCCTACATCACGCAGACAACGCTTTCGGTGGACGAGACCTCGGAGATCATCGCCGTCCTGCGCCGTCGTTTCCCGGCGATCTACGCGCCGAAGAAGGAAGACATCTGTTACGCGACCTCGAACCGGCAGTGGGCGGTGAAGGAGATGATCGCGGAGATCGAGCTGCTGCTCGTGATCGGCTCGCGCAACTCGTCCAACTCGAACCGGCTCGTGGACGTCGCGAGGGCAGCAGGCGTCGACGCGCACCTGATCGACGACGAGACGGAGATCGACGAGACGTGGCTCGACGGCGTCACGACCGTTGGGCTTACGTCAGGGGCGTCGGCGCCGGAGAAGCTCGTCACCCGGGTGTGCGACTGGTTTCGGGCGCGTGGGATCGAGCGGATCGAGCCGTTCCGGATGGTCGATGAGGACGTCACCTTCCGGCTGCCCGTCGAGCTCCGCCGCGAGCTCGCGCTCGCCGACTCGCAGCGCTAGCTAAACCCTGGCGATCTGCGGCGCTTCCACGCCGTCGGTCTCCAGCGAGACGGCAAGCACCTCGGCCTTGATCCAGTCCGCGTGCAGCTCCACCAGGTCGGCGTCGTCCTGCGGCAGCGTCACGGCGATCCGATCGGTCAGCGCCAGGCCCTGCTCCTTGCGCATCGAGTTGAGCGTATGAATCAGGTCGTAGACGCGTCCCTCGAGCTCGAGTTCCGCGTCGAGGCGCGTGTCGAGAGCGACCGTGACACCCTCGCCGGAGGCGACGGCCCAACCCTCCTTGCCGGAGCGCTCGACGAGCACATCGTCCGCCGCGAGCTCATGGCCGAGGACGCGGAAGCCGCCGCCGCCGAGCTGCTCGAATTCGCCCGCCGCGAGCGCCGCCCGGACGGCGCCGAGCTCCTTCCCGAGCCTGGGGCCGAGCGCCGGCAGGTGTGGCTTCACGTGCAGCTCGGTCGCCTCGACGCGGCCGAACTCGATCTCCTTCACCCGCAGCTCCTCTCCGAGCTCGTCTGCATGCGAAGCGGCCAGCGGCGCCCCTTCGACGACCAGCCGGCGCAGCGGCTGGCGAAGCTTCAACTGCGAGGCGGCCCGCGCCTGGTGGCCGAGCGCGACGACGCGGCGCACCTCAGCGAACTCGGCGAGCAGGGTGGAGTCGGGCTCCTCCACCTCCGGCCAGCCAGCGAGGAAGATCGATGTCGGGGGGCTCCCTTCCGCGTTGCGGACGAGGTTCTGCCACAGATGCTCGGCGAGGAACGGCATCACCGGCGCGATCGCACGAAGCCCCGTCACGAGCGCCGTCCACAGCGCCTGCAGCGCCGCCGTGTCGCCGTCCCAGAACCGCCGCCGCGAGCGCCTGATGTACCAGTTCGAGACGTCGTCGACGAACTCGTCGAAGGCCTGCACGACGTTCATTGAGAGGTAGGCCTCGTATGCCGCAGCAGCTTCGTCGACGAGCTGGGCCGTCCGGGCGGCGAGCCAGCGGTCGAGCGGCTGCCCGACCGGGGCGACCGCTCCCCACTCCGGCGTGAACTGCTCGATACGGCCGTAGTCGACGAGAAAGCGGGCAGAGTTCCAGAGCGTCAGCAGCTTCCGCTGGATCTCGTGCCCCGGCCCGAAGCCGAAGAGCAGGTTACGGTCGGGCGGCTGGGCACAGAACTGCCAACGCATCACGTCGGCGCCCATGCGCGCGAACGCATCCGGAGCATCGATCGTGTTCCCCCACGAGCTGTGCATCTCGCGGCCCGTCTCGTCGAGCATCTTCTCGTAGCCGAGAACCTTCCGGAACGGCGCCTGGCCCGTCAACACGACGGACATGAAGAGCTGCGAGTAGAACCAGAGCCGAATCTGCTCGCGCATCTCGGAGACCCAGTCGGCCGGGAACCACTCCTCCCAGTAGGAGTGGTCGGGGAGGTCGGCGGTCGTCAACCCCGTCGCAGCGCCGGTCGCGTAGCCACCCTCGAGGTACTCCTCGCTCCGCCAGCCGAGGGTCGAGAAGGGGACGATGCCGGCGTCGAGCCAGACGTCGCCCACCTCGGGTATCCGTCGCACTTCCTCTCCGCACTGCTCGCACGAGATCGGCACATCGTCGATCCAGGGCCGCCGCAGCTCCTCCAGCTGGTCGAGGCCCCCGAGCGCCCGCGCCTCGAGTTCGCCCTTCGAGCCGATCACGTTCAGGTGCCCGCACGCGCAGGGGTAGAACGGGAGCGGCAGGCCGTAGTAGCGCCGGCGAGAGATGTTCCAGTCGCTCATGTTGGCGAGCCAGTCGTCCATCCGCTTACCCATGTACTCCGGGATCCACTCGACCTTGGCGTTTTCGTCCCGGAGCGGCTGCCGCAAATCCTCCACCGAGATGAACCAGTCGTCGGAGATCCGGAAGATGAGCGGCGTGTGGCAGCGCCAGCACTCGGGATAACGGTGCTCGTGCAGGCCCGCTTCGACGAGCCTGCCGTGCTCCTCGAGATAGCCGATGATCTGTTCGGCGGCCTCGACGGTCGAGAGCCCGTGCAGCCAGCCGTAGTCGTCGTAGAAACGCCCGGACTCGTCCACCGGCGTCAGCACAGGCAGGTCGTGCACGCGGGAGAGCTCGAAGTCCTCGGAGCCGCAGCCCGGTGCGATGTGGACGATGCCAGTGCCGTCGTCGAGCGTGACGTCCTCCCAGGGGATAACGCGGTGCTCCACGCCTGCGCCCGGCGACAGCTCGTCGAACGGGCCCGTGTAGCGCCAGTCCACGAGCTCCTCGCCGCGCTTGCGCTCGAGGAGCGTCTCGTCGGGGTAGCGGGCGACCGCGACCCACTCGCCGTTCTCGCGCCGGCCGTACTCCGCGTCCGGCTTAACGGCAGCGGCGACGTTGGCGGGCAGCGTCCACGGCGTCGTCGTCCAGATCACGAGCGCCTCGTGCGGGCGGTCGAGGAGCGGGAAGCGCACGTAGAGGGACGGGTCGGCCCGTTCGACGTAGGAGCCGACGAGCTCGTGCGCCGAGATCGACGTTCCGCAGCGTGGGCACCACTCGGTCGAGCGGTGGCCGAGGTAGAGCCAGCCGCGCTCGTGCACGAGCCGCAGGAAGCGCCAGATGTACTCGATGTTGGTGTCGCTGAAGGTGAAGTAGTCCTTACCCCAGTCCATCCACTGCCCGAGACGAATCGAGCCCTCCGTCAGTGCGCGCGAGGACTCGACCACGACCTCCCGGCAACGCCGGGCGAACTCGGCGAGCCCGAACTCCTCGATCTCCCGCTTCGAGTTGAGGCCGAGCTGCCGCTCGACGCCGACCTCGATCCAGAGGCCCTGGCAGTCGAAGCCGTTCTGGTAGCGCTGGTGATAGCCCCGTAGCGCCTTGTAGCGCTGGAAGACATCCTTGAGCGTCCGCCCCCAGGCGGTGTGCACGCCGAGCACCGTCCTGTTCGCCGTCACAGGCCCGTCGATGAAGCTGAACTTCGGCCCGCCGCGATTCAGCGCCCGCAGCTGCTCGAACGTGCGCTCGCGCTCCCAGAGATCGAGGATCTCGAGCTCGAGCGCGGGGTGGTCTGGCTTGTCCGGCAGGGGTGTGAACATGTGCTCGATTCTAGGGAACACTCTGCAGGGCTCCCTCGTTTTCAATCAGCGAGCGCGGGTAACCGCCTCTCAACCACTCGAAAGGAACACCACATTGGCAACCGCAGTGAAGGAAGACACGTTCGCTCAGGAGGTTCTCGAGAGCGACAAGCCCGTGATCGTCGACTTCTGGGCCGAGTGGTGCGGGCCGTGCCACGCCGTCGCGCCGGTGCTCGACAAGATCGTCGAGGAGCGCAACGGCGAGGTCAAGCTCGTCAAGGTGAACATCGACGAGGAGCGCGAGCTCGCGGAGCGCTACGGGATCGCCTCGATCCCGACGATGATCATCTTCAGGGACGGCGAGCCCGCCCAGGTCGCCGTCGGCGCTCAGCCCAAGGGCGCCCTCGAGCGCTCGCTCGGCCTCGTCACCGACTAGCTACCTACTAGCTACCTACTTTTCGGCAGCTTCCTCTTCCGGGTGGGGGATCGGCGAGACCGCACGGCTCGCCGGTTCCTCGACCAGGTTCAACACGCGCATGCCGTGGCCGAAGACGATCGTGCCGCCCAGCCAGCCGCCGAGCGTCAGCGCGAGGAACCCGGCGAGGGTGAGCACGAACGGCACCGTCTCGACGACGCCATTGATCCCCTTCGAGTAGCCGGTCGCGGCGGCGAGCAGGAAGAGAACGGTTGCCGTCACCATCACGAAAAGGTGCCACGTCGCGGTGCGCCAGAGCGGCGTGCCGCGCGAGATCGTGATCCAGTCGGCAAAGCCGGTCAGCGAGGTCGGAATGCTGACGATGAGCCCGATCACGAGCGCAACCGTCCAGCTCGTCGCCGCGACGTTGTTGGAGATGCCGAGCACGTCCAGGCACGCGGCGATCGTGGCGAACGTGTAGATGCCGATCGTCGCGTCGGTCAGCGGCGGGTGGAGCGGGTGGCCCGGTAGGCCACGGTAGAGGTACTCGAGCTTCACCTGCCCGGACTCTACCGCCCGGAGAGGACGCGGCCTAGTCGTCCGCGGTTTCGAGGAATCCGAGGAAGGCCGCGTGCTTGGCGAGGAGGGCCTCGAACTCGCTCAGACCCACGGCAACCCAGTCTTCGACCCAGGTTTCGGAGAGGTCATCCTCGATCGTGTGTAGGCCGCGTTCGCTCATCTGGTCACGATGATCGACTTTCGGCCGAGTGGGTACATGGGCCGAACGGCCTATCTTGCGGGCCGACCGGACCTCACTCGATGCAGCGATATCTCATCGTCAACCCACGCTCCGGCACGGATTCACCAAGTGCCGAGGAGCTCCGCGACGCGGCGCGCGCGCGGGGGGTCGACGTCCACTTTCTGGAGGATGGGGACGACCTGCAGGAGCTTGCTCGCAACGCGGGGGCGGATGTCCTCGGGATGGCGGGAGGCGACGGCTCGCTCGCCGCGGTCGCGGAGGTCGCGATCGAGCAGGACGTCCCGTTCGTCTGCGTTCCCTTCGGCACGCGCAATCACTTCGCGCGTGACCTCGGACTCGACCGGGACGACCCGATCGCCGCACTCGCGGCGTTCGAGGGCGAGGAACGGCGCGCCGACGTCGGTCGCGTGGGCGACCGTCTTTTCCTCAACAACGTCTCGCTGGGCCTCTATGCGCTGCTCGTCCACCGCCGGGAGCGACACCGCCGGCGACGCGACGCACTGGCGCGACTGCGCGCCCTCACGCTCGTCGCGCGCGAGCATCGTGGCAAAGAGCGCTTCACGATCGACGGTGACCCGGTCGCAGCCCGCCTGGTGTTCGTGGCCTGCAACGCCTATAGCCTCGACCTCCTTTCGATCGGCGAGCGCGAGCGGATGGACGAAGGACAGCTCTACCTCTACGTGCCGCACGGCGTCCGCCGCGTGACGTGGGACGAACGGCACGGCACCAGCTTCACGATCGACGCGCCCTCCCACTCGCTTCGGGCCGCGATCGACGGCGAGCCCGCGCGCCTGCAGTCGCCGCTCGAGCTCCGGATAGAGCCGCGGGCTCTACGCGTGCTCGTCCCGCCAGGCTGAGAGCACGGCGGCGAAGGCGGCGGGACCCACGTCGTCGGGCAGGTCGCCGGCCGCGAACCACGCGAGCTCGGTGACGTCGTCCGCAGCCTGCTCGACGCCTCCGAGCACGGAAGCGCGGTAGATCAAGCAGAGCACCGTCCGCTCGCCGTGCGCAGACATCCAGGTGCCGAAGAGCTCGTTCGCCTCGACTTCCAGGCCGGTTTCCTCGCGCACCTCGCGGCGCAGACCGTCCAGCGGCGGCTCGCCTTCCTCCAGGAACCCGCCCGGAAGGCCCCAGCATCCGGCGCCCGGATCGAAGGCGCGGCGCCCGAGCAGGACGCGCCCGTCACGCTCGATCAGAGCGTGGACGCCCGGAACGGAGTTCGCCCAGGCCTCGTAATCGCAGCCGGGGCAGGCAAAGCTCGAGCCACGGTGCTCGCCGTCGGCGCCGCACCGCGGGCAGAAGCGCCAGCCGTCCAGGAACCCCATCGGGCTACGGTATCCCGGTGAGACACGTTCCCGCGACCGTGCACGAGTTGTCCCGCGTCGGCCTCCTCGCCGGCTTGCCCGGCGAGCGACTGGCAAAGCTCGCCGGCCGGCTCGAGCGCGAGGAGCTGGAGCCGGGGGCGACGGTCGTCCGCCAGGGCGAGCCGGGGGGACGCTTCTACATCGTTCTCACCGGCCTCCTCAGCGTCTCCCAGGAAGAGCGGGGCGAGCGCCGCATGCTGCGGCCGGGCGATACGTTCGGCGAGGTCGCCCTCGCGATGGGGATCCCGCGCACGGCATCCGTGCGCGCCGTCGTGCCCGCCGTCGTCGCGAGCTGCGACCAGGAGACGTTCGACGAGCTGCTGCGGCCGATCTTCGCGGATGACGAGGGACAGTAGAAGGGATTGGCGAAATGGGCGGGAATCCGCGGTAATGGAGGGTGGACGCCGCTTGTTTTGGCCTCTGATCGGTGCCGCGCTTCTGTTCGCCTCAACGGCATCGGTGTCAACGGCTCTCGCATTCGAGAACCCCGTGCAGCCGTGGCTTCTCGAGGATTCGTTTTCGGGCCAGGTCGGGCGATGCCTATCCCTGCTGAACCTCTTTCCGCCAAGGCGCGACCCGTTGGACAGCAGCGATGTTCCGCTGCTCATCGCTGCAGCGATCTCCGGGCTGTGTTGCTTGGTTGCTCTGCGGCTCGCGGTACGACGGCGGTAGTTACGCCGCGAGCGGAACGGCTCGCTCCCACCGCCGCCGCGAATCCCTCCTACGTGCTCGAGACGACCGCGTCCGACAGCGTCGGCCACGCCGACTTCGCCCACTCGTCGAACTCGCGATCGGTGAGAACCGCAAGCGCGAGCTCGTGCTCGGGGTCGACCCAGAGGAACGTGCCCGCGCCGCCGAAGTGACCAAAGGTCCGTGGGGAGGTGAGCGTCCCGGTCCAGTGGCTGGGCTTCGCGTCCTTGAGCTCGAAGCCGAGGCCCCAGTCGAGCGGATCGAAGCGGCCGACGCCCGGGAGCACGCCCTTCAGGCCCGGGAACTGGACGGACGTCGCCTCGGCGAGCGTCTCGGGCGCGACGAGCGTCGGCCGCAGCAGCTCGAGCGCGAAGCGTTCGAGGTCGGCGACCGTGCCGTGGACGTCCGCGGCCGCCGAGCCGCCGAGCTCCGCCTGCATCCCCAGAGGCCGAAAGACGGCGGCGGCGAGGTACTCCGGGAACGGAATCTCCGTTCGCGCCTCGACGTGAACGGCGAGGGTCTCGAATCCCTGGTTCGAGTAGATGCGACGCTGCCCAGGGCGCGCCATCGGCGGGCCCTCGTGGAACGGTAGCCCGCTCGCGTGGGCGAGCAGGTGCCGCACGGTCGAACCGGGCGGTCCCGCGGCCTCGTCCAGGTCGACCGCCCCCTCCTCCACGGCGACGAGGGTCGCGAGCGCGGTCGCGAGCTTCGTCACCGACGCCCAGTGAAAGACGTGATCCTGTGGGCCGTACTCCGCGACAACGCTGTCCGGCCGCACGACCGCCGCGGCTGCATGCTCCGCGTGCCAACCGTCGATCTGGCGGAGCGCGTCCACGGCGGTGGATACTAGAGCGGTGGAGCGACGCCTCATATCGGGGCACTCGCCGATGGAGCCGGTCGTCGGCTACTCGCGGGCCGTCGTCGCGGCGGGGTGCGTGTACGTCTCCGGCACGGCCCCGATCCCTCGCGAGGGTGAGCCGCCGGAGGGCGCGTACGAGCAGGCGCGGCTCTGCCTCGAGATCATCGGCGGCGCGCTCTCCGAAGCGGGCGCGAGCTTCGAGGACGTGGTGCGGACACGCGTGTACGTGACCGACGCGGCCGCGTGGGAGGAGGTCGGCCGGGCGCACGGCGAGGTCTTCTCCCGGATCCGCCCGGCGAGCGCGATGATCGTCGTCGCCGGACTGCTCGACCCGCGCTGGCGTGTCGAGATCGAGGCCGACGCCGTTCTCCCATCAGCGTGAAGCAGATCTACCCCAACTCGATCACCGGCAAAGGCGTCGTGCACGGCGGCAGCGTGCTCGACCACCGCTTCGGCCAGTCCGATCCGTACACGCTCGGGGTCGAGGAGGAGTACATGCTCCTCGACGGCGACACGTTCGACCTCGTGCAGCACATCGACACCGTGCTGCAGGCGATCTCCGGGCACGAGCTGGAGCCGCGGATCAACGCCGAGCTGATGCAGTCGGTGCTCGAGATCGCGACGCCGGTCTGTCGGAACGCCGGCGACGTCCAGCGCGAGCTGCTGAAGCTCCGCGCCTACGTGACGGGGGTCGCGCGCGAGAAGGGGCTGCGAGTCGGCTCGGCCGGGACGCACCCGTTCAGCCTGTTCGAGCGCCAACGGATCACCGCGCGCGACCGCTATCGCAACCTCGTCGACCAGCTCCAGTACATCGCGCGCCGCGAGCTGATCTTCGGGATGCACGTGCACGTCGCGATCGACGACCCGGAGAAAGCGATCCAGGTCGTGAACGGCCTGCTGCCTCAGCTCGGGCCGCTGCTCGCATTGTCCGCGTCCTCCCCGTTCTGGCGCGGCGAGCCGACTGGCCTCTCCTCGAGCCGGCAGATGGTCTTCGCCGCATTCCCGCGCTCGGGCCCGCCCCCGCGCTTCCGCGACTACGCGGACTACGCGGAGGTGGTCGGGCAGCTCGAGCGCACCGGCTGCATCGCCGACTACACGCACATCTGGTGGGACATCCGCCTCCACCCGCGCCTGGGCACGATCGAGATCCGGATCTGCGACGCGGTCACGCGCGTGGAGGACGCGGTCGCGCTCGCCGCCTACTGCCAGGCGCTCGTGAAGCTCCTGTGCGAGCAGCACGAGCGCGGCGAGCAGATCCCTTCCTTCCACCGGATCCTCACGACCGAGAACAAGTGGCTCGCCGCACGCTACGGCCTCGAAGCGCCGGCGATGGACCTCCAGACCGGCGCGCGCAACCGCATGCCGATCGCGCAGCTGATCCGCAGGACGCTGAAGGAGATCGAGCCGCACGCGCGCGAGCTCGGCTCCGAGCGCGAGCTCGAGGGGATCGGCGAGATCCTCTCGCGTGGCAACGGCTCCGATCGCCAGCTGCGCGTCTTCAACGCCAACCGCGACATCGTCGAGGTGGTCGAGGAGATCGCGAAGGCGACCGAAGCCGTTCCGACGGTGGCGGCCTAGGGCTTCGCGAACGCCGCCACGGCGAATGTCCGGGTGTTCACGGCCGCCAGCCGCGTCCCCGCGCGCCGCAGGTAGAGCGACCGGCCGTCGGCGCTCAGCGCCAGCCGTACCTGCTGAATCGTCCGCTCGGTGCCGCGCCAGGGGAGGTCGACGCAGAACGCGTTCCGCCCTCTCAGATTGAGCGCATGCACGAACGCCGTCCCGCCCGGTCTGGCGTAGAGCGTGTAGGCCCAGCTTCCATCCTTCCGGGTTGCGCGGGCGACCGGGGAGCCATTCATCTCCTCGCCGGGGTTGCGCTTGTCGACGATCGGCGCTCCGACGGGTTTCCCGCTGACAAGGCTGACAGCGCGAACGTTGTACGGCGTGTTCTGGCCGGTGCCGAGGTACTCGATCGCGTAGAGGGTCGTCCCGTCCGGGGAGAGCGCGTCGAAGGACCATGTCCCCGGGAGCGCCACGATCTTGCGCAGCCGCAGCGGCGTCGTGCCGAGGACGGCGAAACTGGTCTCGCCGCTGACACCTCCGTACGTTGCGAGCACGAGCGTCTTCCCGTCACGGGAGACTCCCTCGGTCGTACCGTCGAACGCCACCTGCGGGATGCCGAAGGAGCCGCGCACGGTGAGATACCGAAGCACGCGGCCGTCGCTCCGTCGGATCGCCGCGACGGCGGTCGCTCCGGACGCAGGCAGGGCGACGTAGCGCACCGCGCGGGCAGGATCGAGCGTCCCGTCCCAGCCGACGACGACACCGGGCGAAGGTCCGCCTCCTCCTGCCGTGGCGCTTCCGGCCACGAGGGCGAGCGGGACGAGTGCGAGTGCGATCAGCCTGAGCATTGTCGGCCTCCTCCGAAGGGTGTCCATCTCTCTACACCGCAGCGGCCGCGAGAGGTCCCTGGACCTCTGGGTACCGGGCGGCCGTACTGAGGGCATGAACAGGCGCAACTTCCTCGCGGCCGCCGCGGCGCCGCTCGTGCTGGGCGCTGCTCCCGCGTTCGCCCGTTCGTTGGGCGGCACGCCGCTGGCGCTCGTCACCGCCGACCTCGAGTCGAGCGTCGTCGCAGTGAACGTCGACTCCGGGAAAGTGCTTCGCCGGCTGCAGACACCGGCTGACCCGCGAAGCATCGAGAGCATTGGCCAGGTTGGCGCGCTCGTCGCGCACACCGCCGGCGGCCGCATGACGCTGATCGACTCCGACCTACGAGTGCGCTCGATTGCAGGCGAGTTCGGCGCGCCCCGCTACACGGCCGTCTCTCCCGACTGGCAACTCGCCTACGTCACCGATTCGGCGCGACAGGAGATCGTCGTCATCGACGTGCGCGGCCGCCGAGTGACCGGACGAGTGCGCGTGGACGGGCCGTGCCGTCACCTCGGCATCGACCAGTCGGGCACGCGGCTCTGGGTTGCGCTGGGAAGCAAGGCGGCGACCCTCGCAGTGCTGTCGCTCGCAGAACCACGACGGCCTCGAGTGATCGGAGCGATCCGGCCGCCGTTTCTCGCGCACGACGTCGGCTTCACGCCCGGCGGCGGTCGCGTCTGGGTGACGTCGGGTGACCGCGGCCGGATCGCGATCTACGACGCGCGCACCGGCAAGCTCGTGCTGACGATCGACGGCGACGCGCCACCGCAGCACGTCACCTTCATGGGCGACCGTGCGTTCGTCACGAGCGGCGACGACGCCGTCCTGCGCGTCCACGCGCTCGACGGTCGGCGCTTGCGCTCGGCTCCGGTGCCCGCCGGCTCGTACAACGTCCAGCAGGGCCACCGGTGGATCCTGACGCCGTCGCTCTCGCAGGGAACGCTCTCGACATTCAGCGCGCGGGGAGCGAGCCTGCACGAGCTCCGCGTCGCACGGTCATCCCACGACGCGTGCTTCATCGTCGGCACCTGAGCTTTCAGCCGGCGGACTCGACAACCCTCCGCAGCATGACCTCGGCCTCACTGAGCGGCTCCCAGGCGTGCAGGCTGATCACGTAGTCAGCCCGGTCACCGTGCCAGCGGTAGATCAGGTGGTTTCCCAGCATGCCGCCGTTGCTCCCGTAGGGCGGCCCGAGGTAGAGCTTGCCGGTGTGCCCGCCCCAGGCGCGGCGCCCGAGGGCGAGCGTGTGCGAACGCGCCCGCGCCATCGCCCCGTCCTCGACCCGTGCGCGCATCGTGCCGAGCGACCAGACAGGCGCCAGGCGCCAGACGTCGCCGGCCGCGATCACGAGATGCGCCATCCGCGGTGGCCGGTTCCGGCGCGGGTCGGCCGGCGCCTCGCCGCCGCGCTCGAGGTTGAACACGTCCAATCGGTACGGGCGCGCGATCTCGCGCGCCAGGTGAGCGAGATACGGCGCGCGGACCCGCGGGACGAGTCTCGGGCAGGCGGGCCGGATCAGGGCCGAGCGGCGACAGTGCGCCACGGTCTTCGGCGCGAGCGGAACCAGCTCTGGTGGCAGGCGCGGAACGCGAAGCGAGGCGCGAACGAGGGGGAAGACCAGCCGGTCCGGCGGCTCGAGCCAGATGCGCCGGCCCTGCGCCTCCCAGCGAACGCGAACTGCGCTGCCGCACACCTCCACCGCTCCCAGCTTTGTCCAGTGATCGCGCCAGCCGCATCCCGATCCCGAGCCGGGCGTCGCCCAGACGAAGCACTGGGCGCGCCCATCCGCACCGCAGCCGCCGACGACGAGCGCGCTGCCTGTGTCTCCGACATTCGGATGGCCGATGCTCGCCAGCACGCGGCGTAGCCAGGCTGCGTCCGCGGAGCAGCTGGCCCAGGGCTCGCACTCCCGCCGCGGCCGCTCGGTCTCGCCTCCGGCCCCGGCGCTCATGCCGAGCAGGAACGAGCTCGCGACGATGACGGCGAGAGAGCGACTCATGGGTTTTGTACGCGCGGGACCCGACCGGAGGTCCAAGCCGTACTACGTGTATGGACCTCCCACGTGCCTCCGGCCGTAGAGTCGTTGGATGGCCGCCGGTCGCGACGAGCGCGCCTCCGTGCGCGCGGCGCAGCGAGGCTCCGCCTCGGGGATCGAGGCGCTCTTCCGCCTGCACTGGCCGCGGGCGCATCGCGCTGCCTATCTCGTCGTCCACGACGCCGCCGCGGCCGAGGACATCGCCCAGGAGGCCTTCCTCGCCGCTGTCCGCAACCTCGACCGCTTCGACCGCGGCCGGCCGTTCGGGCCCTGGCTGCACCGGATCGTCGTCAACCGGGCTATCGACTGGACGCGGGCACGGCAGCTGCGCGGCGAGGCGGAGCTCACGGACGCGGCAACGGCGCCGGACGCCCCGGATCCGCTCGACGGCTCTCTGCTCGCAGCGCTCGCGGCGCTGCCGCCCGAGCAGCGCGCCGTGATCGTCCTGCGACACCTGCTCGAGTACACGCCCGGCGAGATCGCGGAGCTGCTCGGCCTGCCACGCGGCACGGTGAACTCGCGCCTGCGACGCGGGCTCGACTCGCTCGAGGAGCAGCTGTGAGGAAGGACCTGGAGCGACTGGAGATCCCGGGCGAGCACGAGGCGCGCGAGCGGTCGTGGAGGCTCGTCCAGGCGGCGTTCGCGGAGCGCGAACCGCAGCCCCGGCGGCGCTCGTGGAAGCCGGTGGCCGCGATCGCCGTCGCCCTGGTGGCGCTGGCGGGCCTGCTGAGCACGCCAGGAAGAGCCGTGCTCGGCGAGCTGCGGGACGCGGTCGGCGTCGAGACCACGCCGCCGCTGAAGCTCCCGGCCGACGGCAAGCTGCTCGTCGTCTCGGCCGAGCGCGGAGGCGTCTGGATCGTGCGTCGGGACGGGTCGCGGCGCAGGCTGGGCGCCTACGAGGACGCAACCTGGTCGCCCTTCGGCCGCTACGTCGTCGCGACGACCCGCTCACGGCTCGTCGCGCTCGACGACGACGGTCGCGAGCGCTGGTCTCTCGCAGCTCGACGGCCGTCCTGGCCGCGCTGGGGCGGCAGCCGCACGGACACGCGCATCGCTTACGTTGCGGGCTCGACGCTCCATGTCGTCGCCGGCACCGGCAGAGGCGACCGGACGCTGGCCCAGGGCGTGAACACGCCGCCCGCGTGGCGGCCGGGCGCAGGGCACGTGCTCGCGTACGCGCAGCCCGGCGCGCTCCGCGTCGTCGATGCTGAGACCGGTCGCGAGCTCTGGGGCCGGTCGCGCACCGAGCCTCTGTTCGCGCTGCTCTGGTCCGCGGATGGCAAGCGGCTCGCGACGCTCTCGAACGTGGCTGTCGCGGTCTACGAGGGTTCGTCGGGCGCGCTCGTGCGCCGGATCGCCTTCGCGAAGCCGTCCTTCCCGGCAGGTGATGTCCCGAGCTTCCCCGTCTCGGCCGCCTTCGCGCCGTCGGGGCACGACCTCGCGCTCGTCACTCGAAGCGAGCAGGGCGGTCGACGCAGCCGCGTCCTCCTCCTGCGCGGTGCCGCCGCGCGCGGGCCTACAGGCATCTTCCTCGGAGCTGGCGTGATCGGCGACGTTGCCTGGTCGCCCAACGGCCGTTGGCTGCTCGCCGACTGGCGCGGCGCCGATCAATGGGTCTTCCTCAAGATGCCGGGCGCCGGTCGCGCCAGCGCAGTCTCCGGGATCGCAGCGCAGTTCCCTCGCCCTGACGGCAAAGGCCCGCTCCTCCGGCTGGATGGTCGCTGGTGTTGCTCTCGCTGATTGCCGCCCTCGCGCTCGCCGGCGGCGGCCTTCCCGCTCCTGAGCGCTTCGAGAACACCGTCCACGGCCACACGCTGCTCCTCCCGTCCGGCTGGCAGGCACGGATGAGGCCGGAGGACGCGATGACGTCCGCCGCAAGCTACCGCGTGCGCGATCTCAGCCGGATCGACGAGGTGCCGCCGCACGGCGGCGCACGGCTCTGGCTCCTCTCCTACGGCCGCATGGCTTGTCCTGCCGGCGCGGCTCCTTCCAGCCAGCCGATCTCGCTCGGAGAGCTCTCCTCGTTCGAGGGGATGCGGGAGGGCTACAACGTCACCTTCTGCCGCGGCGAGCATGTCTTCCAGGCGCTCGTCAAGGTCGGCGCCGGAGTAAAGGCCGCTCGACTCGCGGACGTCGTCTCCGTCCTCGAGAGCGTACGGCTGACCGCTCGTGCTTACAGAATCGGCAGCGCGCACGAGTCGCGCGTCCTCGGGCGCTCCCGCGGCGGCCGCCCGATCCGGTATTTCCGCAAGGGCAACCCACGCAGCCCGACGCGCGTCCTGGTCGTCGGCTGCGTGCACGGAAACGAGTGCGCGGGGATGGCGGTCACGCAGCGGCTCGTCAACCTGGCGCGGCCCGTCGCGCTCGATCTCTGGGTAATCCAGAATCTGAATCCGGACGGGCTCGCGCGCGGCACGCGCGGCAACGCGCACGGCGTCGACCTGAACCGCGACTTCGGGCGCTTCTCGCAACGCGAATCGCGAATCGCGCGCGACCTGATCCGGCGCACCCGGCCCGACGTGACGATCTGGTTCCACCAGCCGCAGGCGGTCGTGCGCGCCTGGGGGCCGAGCCGCGCGATCGCCCAGCGCTATGCACGGCTCGCCGGCGTCCCGTACCGCTCCCGTCAGTGGCCGCACGGCGCCGCGACGCGCTGGCAGAACGGCATTGGGCAGCGCTCCTTCGTCGTCGAGCTGCCGCCGGGAGGGCTCGCTTCGGCGAGGGCGTTCCGGCACGCGCGTGCTGTGCTCCGGCTGGGCGATCCAGCCTGCTGCACGGGATAGGCTCCCTGCGTGTTCTGGCTCGATACCGGCGCGGAGGCCGAGCTCGAGGAGCTGCTCGCGGACGGCCCCGTCCTGCTGCTCTTCTATCTCTTCGACTGGTCGCGGACCTGAACGCAGGAGCTCTTGCTCCTGCGTGACAGGAGCGTCGAGCTCGAGCAGGCCGGCGTGCGCGTGTTCGGCGTCTCGCGCGACTCGCACTGGTCGCACCGGGCGTGGAAGGAGGCGCTCGGGATCGACGTGCCGCTGCTCTCCGACTGGAACTGCGCCCTGGCAAAGCGCTTTGGCGCGGCGCGCGCCTACCGGGCGATGGAAGGGGTGCCATGGCGCAGCGCGTTCCTCGTCGGCGCGGACGGTACGGTGCTCGGATCGTGGCGGTACGAGGACTCGGAGATGCCCGACTTCGACGTGCTGCTGGCAGCCGCGCAGGCGTTGCCGGGCTAGCGGCCGCTCTCTATCTCGGCGCCGGCGTCCTCGCGACCTCGCCGGCCGTCTTCGAGACCGACCGCTTCCTCGGGTACGGCGTCCCGGTCGAGGGGCGGGTGACGCCGGGCGACCATCTGCAGACGGCATACAGCCTCTGGCTCCCCGGGCACCAGCTCGCACGCGGAGCGGCGCCGTGGCTCGACCCGTACAGCTTCCAGCCCGTCGTCGAGCCGCGCGTCAATTTCGCCGGTTGGCCGTTCGCGGCCGTCTTCGGGCCACTCGAGGCCACCTTCGGGACCGTCGGGGGCTGGAACCTCTTCGTCCTGCTCACCTTCGCCGGGGCCGGGGGATTCGCGGCACTCTGGCTGCGCGCGCTCGGGCTCCCGCTCGGAGCCGCGCTCGTCGGCGGACTGGCGTTCTCGCTCGCGCCCTACCGCGTCGCCCAGTCGGCCGGTCACCTGCTCGGGCCGATCTCGATGCTGCTGCCCCTGGCGCTGTACGGGGTCGAGCGGCGCCGGACGTGGCTCGCCGCCGCGGCGCTCGCCTCGATTCCGCTCTCGGGCCAAATGCACCTCACGCTCGGGGCGATCCCCTTCGTCCTCGCGTACGCGCTCGTTCGCGGACGCGCCCGCGCGGGAGCGGTGGCGTCGGTCGCGGCACTCGCGGGAGGGGTCGCCGTCTGGGCACTCTCGCTGCGGGACAGCGCCGAGCGCCCGTTCTCCGAGGTCGAACGCTACTCGGCGACGCTCGCCGACTTCGTCACGCGCGACCCGGGCGAGTTCGAGCGCTTCGTCTACCTCGGCTGGCTGCTCCCTCTCGCCGCCGTGGCCGGCGCGGCCTTGTGTTCCAGGAACACAAAGTTCTTCTCGCGCGGCACGGTCGCCGTCCTCGGGCTCGGTGTTCTCGTCCCGTGCCTGCTGGCGCTCGGGGCGAACCTTCCCGGTTACGGCGTGCTCTGGCGCAATTCGCCCCTGCACGCGACCCGAGTCCCCGAGCGGCTGTTGCCGATCGCCTGCCTCTGCCTCGCAGCGCTCGCCGCCGCCGCGGTCGCTTGTGTTCCTGTAACACAAGCTCGGTCTCGGCTCGTCGCGGGCGTCGCGATGCTGATCGTCGCCGCCGACCTCTGGGTCCCCCTCTACGACCCGCTCGTCGCGGACGAGCGGAACTCCGTCTACGCACAGCTCGCCGCGGCGCCGCCCGGCCGGTTGCTCGAGCTACCCGTGCTGCCCCCGGACGCCTACCCAGGGAGCGTCTACCTCTACTACGCGATGCAGGCACCGCGGGAGCGGCCGCTCGGCTACTCCACGTCGGCCCCGCCCGCCGCGTTCCGCGCCGCGCGCGGGCTTCCGGGCTCAGCGCGGAGGCTCGGCGTCAGCGTCGTCGTCCAGTACCGCGACGGCGTCCCCGCGCGGGCGACATCCCCATCGCGTGAGTGAGTAGCGCACAAACGCGGCGAAATGAGCGATCCGCCATGCGACGCGGGTACAACGGCGGCAGCCCGTATACGAGGCGCCCTTGATCGTCGGCGCCGGGGCGCCGACTCTCCGTTCTGCGCAGCCTCCGCAACCGACAGGCCTCTCTGACGACGTACGGTCGAGCGCTCGCCGCGAGTACCGGTACGGCACTCGCGGGGACAGAGCGGGGTTTCGTACGGAAGTGCTCGACGAGTGAGGCGCCCGTCGAGAAGTGGCGGAGGACATCGTGGTCGTCAACGGCCTCCTCGCGCAGCAGGCCGCGCGCGATCTCTTCGTCGATGACTGCGGCGGCGGCTGCCGCGTCCTCCAGAATCGTCCCTCCCTCGAGGCGGCACACGACGTCGGCGTCCATCTCGGCAACCGGGTCGGGCGGGACGACCTGCAGGTCGAGGATCGCGCCGCCGGGCACGAGCGCTAGTCGGAAGCGACGCAGGACGTGCACGACGTCCTCCCGGTCCATGCATCAGAGCGACCAGGAAAACACGACGAGGTCGAATTCGTTCCGTGGAATCTGGATCTCGCGCGCCGAGCCGACCTCGTAGGTCACGACAGCGCGAAGGTCACGCGGTAGCCGGCGTCGTGCCTCGGCGATCCTGTCTGCGTCCGGGTCGAAGGCGAAGACAGACGCCGCGTCGCGAGCGATTCCCCTCGTCAGCCGGCCGTCGCCGCAGCCGACTTCGCACACGTGCGCGCCCGAGAATTCCCCCAGCCGTCGCAGCGCGGCGAGATGCGCTCCCTCTGGGTCGAGCAGGCCGTCAGCGCACGCGCAGTGCACGCCTGAGCACGGACGGCCGACGTTCACGCGGGCAGATGTGTGCGGCCGCGCCTGTTCTCCGCCACGACTCCCGCCTGGTCCGCAGGCGGCGGGGGCAGGTCGACGAGCAGCGCCCGCGCGAAGGATTCAACGTCCGCATGCTGCAGCATTGCGTTGTGGCGTCGCTCGAACCCGATCGAGGAGAACGGGTTGCTGGAGAGAGCGCGGCCGCAGACCGAACCCCCGAAGTGGCTCGGATAGACGAGCACCTCGTCCGGAAGCGCAAGCAGCTTCTGCAGCGACGCGTACAGCTCCCGCGCGAGCGGCGCGGGCTCCCCCTTGGCGTGCAAGTCGGGGCGGCCCACGTCGCCGACGAGCAGCGAGTCGCCGGTGAAGACGAGCCAGGGTTCGAGCGTGCCGCGCCGCGCGTCGGCGACGGCGAACGCGAGGTGCGCCGGTGCATGGCCAGGCGTGGCGATAGCCGTCACCCGCGTGTTCCCGAGCTCGACGAGGTCGCCGTGCCCGAGCGCGACGTGGTCGAAGTCGACACCCGTGTCCCGAGGCAAGTACGCGGTGGCGCCGGTCCGCTCGACCAGCTCCGGCAGGCCCGAGAGATGATCCGCCTGCACGTGCGTCTCGAACACCGCGACGATCGGCGAACCGATCGCTCGGACCGCGTTGATGTATGCCTCGATGAGGTCGACGTGCGGGTCGAGCACGGCGAGCTTGTCCCGCGACGTGCAGCCAAAGAGATAGCTCGCGCAGGACGTCGCTTCGAAGAGGAATGGTCGGAGAAGCATGCCCCGGAGCGTAAGCCGCCGCGTGCTATCGTCGCCACCGAACATGGCGATGCCGGCCATAGCTCGTGACGGTGAAAGAAGCATGCTGGCTGCGCTCTGGGACACGACCCGCATGCGCCTGCTCGTCGCGCTCGCAAACGAGAGCAGCGTGTCCGCCGCGGCACGCGCGATCGGCGTCACGCAGTCGACGGCGAGCGAGCACGTGCGGGTGCTCGAGCTCGCGACGCGGCAGCCGCTCGTCGAGAGATTCGGAAAGGGAAGCCGGCTCACGGATGCGGGACGTGCTCTCGCCGTCCGGGCCGCCGAGGCGCTCGCCGCGCTCGCGGCCGGGGAGGAGGAGATCGCGGATCTTGCGGGGTTGCAGACCGGTCGTGTCGCACTGGCGGCGTCGTGGTCTCCCGGTGCGTACCTGCTTCCCTACACGTTGGGCTGCTTCCGTCACGAGTACCCGGGCGTGAGCATCGAGCTCGAGGTCGCTTCCAGCGCCGACGTGATCGAGCGACTCCTGGCCGGCCGGGTGCAACTGGCGATCGTCGGCGCGGTGCCGGACGACGAGCGGCTGGAGGCACGGCCGTTCGTCGAGGACGAGATCGTTGGCGTGGCGAAGCCGGGGCTGCTGGCGGTCGAGGAGGGCAACGTAACCGCGGCTGCGCTCTCGGCGGAGACGCTCCTGGCGGGCGAGCCGGGGTCGAGCACACAGGCGCTCGCCGACAAGGAGCTCAAGGGGGCCGGGGTGGATCCGAAGGCGGTCTGGCGACTGGGCTCCGGCGAAGGCATCAAGCGCTCCGCGCAGGAAGGGCTCGGCTTTGCATTTCTCAGCCGGTACGCCGTCTCCGAAGAGCTTGCTCAGGGCCGGCTCGAGAGCTTCGGCATCGTGGGACGGGCCCCGCTGCGGCGGCACTTCCTCGTCGTCCGCCTCGCGGGCCGCGAGCTCACACCGGCGGAGGAGCGCTTCCTGTCGACGCTCTCGACCTGTTTTGCGAAGAACGTCGTCCGCCCGACGCCCGTGTTGTCGCATCTGACGGCTCAGGCCCCATCGACCTGAGCCGTCAGGAGCAGAGGACGAGTCAGGCCGGCTGCGGCACGATTCTGATGTAGGGCTTGGGTGACTCCCAGCCGTCGGGGTAGGTCTCCTTGGCCTGCTCGTCGGTGACCGAGCCGGCGATGATCACGTTGTCGCCCTGCTGCCACTGCGCCGGCGTTGCCACCTTGTGCCTGGCCGTCAGCTGGAGCGAGTCGATCACGCGCAGCACCTCGTCGAAGTTGCGGCCGGTCGTCATCGGGTAGACGAGGATCAGCTTCACCTTCTTGTCCGGGCCGATCACGAAGACGTTGCGCACCGTCTGGTTGTCCGCGGGCGTCCGCGTCAGCGCGTCACCCGACGTGCCGCCCGGGAGCATCCCGTACAGCGTCGAGACGTTGAAGTCGGTATCGCCGATCATTGGATAGTTGGGCGCGGTGCCCTGCGTCTCCTCGATGTCCTTCGCCCAGTCGGCGTGCCGGTCGACCGCATCGACGGAGAGGCCGATGATCTTGACGCCCCGCTCATCGAACTCGGGCTTGATGCTCGCCATGTAGCCGAGCTCGGTCGTGCAGACCGGGGTGAAATCCTTCGGATGCGAGAACAGCACACCCCACGAGTCGCCGAGCCACTCGTGAAAGGAGATCTTCCCCTCCGTCGTCTCCGCCTCGAAATCCGGTGCGGTGTCGCCAAGCTGAATGCTCACGGTTTTCCTCCTCATGCGCCGGTTGTGCCGGGAAAGAGCACTGGCAGCTCACCGTACGCGGCTGCGATCGGGCGCCGCAACCGAACGTTCCGATGGCACCCATCGTCGGCTCCGGTGAGCAGGCGCGGCTTACGACGCGCCTGATCCGAGGCCTCGGCCGCTGGACGTAGCCGAGTCATGCGCCAGGTCAGGGATACCGCCGCGGCGCTGGCCCGTCGGGGACAAACCAACCGAGGCGCGTGCGATGGTCAGCTACGAGCTTGTCCAACGTATCCACGAGCAGAGATGCTCGGAGGGCTCGCAGAAAGCGGCCGAGCAGGCGGGTTAGCCGAACCTCGGCGAGGAGGGCCACGCCCCCGCCGTCGTCGCCGGGAATTGCTGTGCCATCGCGGAGGACGAACCACCAACAATCGCCGCGCGCTTCCTCGGGGACGGACGCGAGCAGACGGTCGGCCTCCTGATCCGCGAGCGGGAGCAGGGCCAGCTCCTGGTGTCGGTCAAGCGTGGCGACGACCCTCGCCGCCCAGCGGCAGAACCTTCAGCCGCCGGAATAGAGCAGAACAGGCCGCGGAAGGCAGGGGGTCGCCGCGGCACCGGCGTCCACATTCTCTGTCATTCGAACAACTATGCCACGACCAGCTCTTCGTGCCAAAAGGACGATCGACGCTTCTCGACCTGGCAGCGATGGCCTACGTCGACCACGGGTTAAGCCAAAACGGCTTTAGCAACGGGACGTCTCTACATGCCCATAGCGTGATACCCGGCATCGACGTACAGCGTCGTGCCGGTGACGTTCTTCGCATCGTCGGAGAGCAGGTACGCGGCCGCACCGCCGACGTCGTCGGCGTCGATGTGCCGGCGTAGCGGCGCCCGCTCGACGAACATCGTCTCCATGTCGGAGAAGCCGGCGATCGAACGGGCCGCGAGCGTGCGCACCGGCCCGGCCGAGACTGCGTTCACTCGGATCTCTTTCTCGCCGAGGTCCCAGGCGAGGTACTTGACGGACGCGTCGAGCGTCGCCTTGGCCACGCCCATCACGTTGTAGTGGGGCACGGCGCGCTCGCCGCCGAGATAGGTCATCGTCACGATCGAGCCGCCGCCGGCGGCCTCCATCAGCGGCTCCGCGGCGCGCGAGGCCGCCACGAGCGAGTAGGCGCTGATGTCGACGGCCATCCAGAACCGGTCGCGGGGAGTGTCCGTGAAACGGCCCTCGAGGTCCTCCGCGGCCGCGAAGGCGACCGAATGGACGAGCAGGTCCAGCTGGCCGTCCCACAGCTCCGCGACCTCGCGGAAGACGCGCTCGACGTCGTCGTCGGCACGGACGTCGCACGGCGTCACGAGCTGCGAGCCGACCGTGGACGCGAGCTCGCGCACATTGCTCTCGATCCGCTCGCCCTGGAAGGTGAATGCGAGCTCCGCTCCCTCGTCGGCGAGGCGCCGCGCGATCGCCCACGCGATCGAGCGTTTGTTGGCGACACCGAGGATCAGCGCGCGCTTGCCGTCGAACCTGCCCACGGCCCGAGTCTAAGGCAGCCACCGGGAACTGCGGCTACTCTGCCGTTCCCGTGCGCCGCCTCGTTGCCCTCTTTGCACTCGGCCTGGCGCTCCTCGGCACGGCGACCTCTTCCGCAGCGTTTCAGCCGATCGAGAGCCGCCACGGCGAGGTCGAGATCCCTCGCGTTCGGGCCGGCGTGATCACCGTGCCGACGGCGCACCGGAAGGGCACGATCACCGTGATCCTGACGCTCGCCGACCCGCCGCTCGCCGCGTACTCGCGCACTCTGTCCAGACGCAGCGCGGCGTTCCGCCTCGACACCTCGACGCAGAACGCGCGGGCCTACGTTGCCAGGCTCCGGCGGGCGCAACGCGCGGCCGCGGCGACCCTGAAGCGCGCGATTCCCGAGGCGAAGGTTCACCGCAACTACACCGTGTTGCTGAACGGGATCGCCGTCGAGCTGCCGGCGACCGAGCTCGCACGGGCGGCGAAGCTCTCGTTCGCCAAGAAGCTCTACCCCAGCTACCGCTACTCGCTCGCGCTCAACCGCAGTCCAGGCCTGATCGGCGCCGGCGCGTTCGCCGCGGGCGGCGGTGGCAGGGGCGAGGGGATGAAGATCGCGGTCGTCGACGACGGCGTCGACCCCGACAACAAGTTCTTCGATCCGGCCGGTTTCAGCTATCCGGCCGGGTTCCCGAAGGGCGGCACGAAATGGACGTCGCCAAAGGTGATCGTCGCGCGCGCGTTCGTCGGGGCAAATGCGGACGCCCGCAGCCGGCTCGCCCTCGACCGGAAGGCGTCCTTCCACGGCACCCACGTCGCGGGCATCGCCGCCGGGAACGCGGGCACGACCGCGCCGGCCGGCCCAGACCACCCGGAGACGCCCGGGCTGTCGGGCGTCGCGCCGCGGGCGCAGATCGGCAACTACCGGATCTTCAACGTGCCGACTCCGGTCGGCCACGTCGGCAACACGCCCGAGATCATCGCAGCCTTCGAGTCGGCGGTGCAGGACGGGATGGACGTGATCAACTTCTCGGGCGGAGGCCCGCAGACCGATCCGGCGAGCGATGCTCTTGTCGAGGCCGTTCGCAACGTCGCCGCCGCCGGCGTCGTGCCGGTGATCTCGTCCGGCAACGATCGCGACGAGTACGGGCTCGGCTCGGCAGGCTCGCCCGGCAGCGCGCCTGATGCGATCTCGGTCGCCGCGCTCTCGAGCTCGCACGTCTTCTCGCCCGCGCTCACCGTCACGGAGCCGGGAGCACCCCAAGCACTCACGCGGGTTCCGTTCATGCGCAGCGCCGGCGGCGCTCTGCCCGCGGCGTGGACGAGCGAGAGCCAGCCGCTGGTCGACGTCGGCTCCGTGCTCGGCGTGAACGGACAACCCGTCCCACGCAACCTCTGCGGCCCGCCCGGCAACCTCAACGCCGGTCCGTCGCCGCTCCCGGCGCGCTCGCTCGACGGCGCGATCGCGCTCGTCTCCCGGGGCACGTGCACGTTCGCGCTCAAGGGGGGCCGCGTGAAGGCCGCCGGAGCGATCGGGATCGTCGTCGTGGACAATCGTCCCGGCGAGGCGAACGGCATCCCGCTCGAGCTCGCGGTGCCGGGCGGCATGATCGCCGACCTCGACGGAGCCCAGCTGCGCGGCTATCTCGCCGGTCGCGGCGGGCGGACGAGCGTCCGGATCGGCAGGACCCCGCTCCAGCTCGACACGGGCCGCGACGGCGTCGTCACGAGCTTCTCGTCGGCCGGCCTGACCGCGTTCGGCCATCTGCTCAAGCCGGACGTCGGCGCACCCGGCGGTCAGATCCTCTCCGCGACTCTCCGGCTCGCAGGTGGCCCCTTCGCCGTCTTCGACGGGACGAGTATGGCGGCGCCGCACGTCGCCGGCGCGGCCGCGCTCCTGCTGCAGCAGCACCCCGGTTGGACGCCGCAGCAGGTGAAGTCGGCGCTCGTATCGACCGCCGGCGCCGCGTGGGGCGACACCGCCCGCACGATCGAGGCCCCGGTAATCCTTTCAGGCTCTGGGCAGGCAAACGTCGTCGCCGCCAACGACCCGAAGCTCTTCATCGACCCGGTCTCGCTCTCCTACTCCGACCTGAACGTCAACCGCGGCGCGGCCGCCAAGACGATCCTCCTCTCCGTCTCCGACGCGGGCGACGGAGCGGGCACCTGGAGCGTCGAGGTGAGGCCGCAGTCGCAGCCGCGCGGCGTCGAGATCTCCGTCGCCGGCGCGATCGCCGTCAGCCCCGGCGGCGCGACCCTGGTGCTCGTCACGGCCAGAGCCGCCGCCGACGCGGGCGGCGGCGAGGCCTACGGGTTCCTCATCCTCCGCCGCGGCGAGCTGACGCGGAAGGTGCCGTACGCGATGCTCGTGACGCGGCCCGGCCTCGAGTCCGCTCCGATCGTGCCCCTGAAGCAGTTCCAGTCGGGCGACACGCGCCGGGGGGTGTCCCGCGCGTCGGTCTACCGCTACCCGGCGGCCGCGTTCGGCCCTGCCGCGACCTACTTCGGCCAGCCCGTGAACGAGGACGGCGCCGAGACCCTGTACCGGATTCGCCTCGACGATCCGGCGGTCAACGTCGGCGCGGCCGTGATCCTGTCCTCGCCCGGGTCGCTCGTGCATCCGTGGATGCTCGGCTCGCCGGACGAGAACGACGTCCAGGGCTACGCGGGGACCCCGGTGAACGTCAACAACCTGACGATCGACTACCCGCTCGACATCGGCGCCGCGGCGGCGGTCTTCCCGCGCACGAAGGCCTACTACGTCTCGGTCGACTCCGGTCGCGACCCCTTCACCGGCCGCTCGCTCGGTGGCTCCTACGTGCTGCGCGCCTGGGTGGACGACCTGCAGCCGCCGCTGCTCGGGCTGATCACGAGGCGTGTGTCGGCAGGCCGCCCGACGATTGCGCTCCGGGTGTCCGACTTCGGCGCCGGCGTGGATCCGTACTCGCTCGTGATCGGCTATGGCCGAGTCACGGTCGGCGCCGCGGCCTACGACCCCGCGACGGGGATCGCGCTCTTCCCGCTGCCGAAGGCCGCGCCGGTGCTGCGCGCCGGTAAGCGGACGGTGGCTGCGCAGGCCTCGGACTTCCAGGAGGCGAAGAACGTCGACTCGGTCGGCGACGAGCTGCTGCCGAACACCTCGTTCGCGTCCGGCTCGATCACCGTCGTCGCCCGGCCGACCGTCACGTGGCTCGCCCCGGAGACGAGCGCGTGCGCGGCGAAGCAGACGCCGCTCGTGGTGCTCGCGGGCTCGACCGCTGCGGTGCGCTCGGTTCGCTTCTTCGACGCCCGAAAGCCGATCACCACGGTCAAGCGCGGCGTCAGCGGCATCTACTCGGCGGTGTGGAAGCCCGGGAGCGCGCCAAAGGGCAAGCGCACGCTGCGGGCGATCGTCACCGATGCCAAGGGGCGCAAGGCCGAGGTTCAGCGCGTCGTGCGGATCTGCAAGTAGAGCTCCTAACGTGATGAGGTTTCGTCGTCGGGGTGCGCTGGGTGGCGTGAGGCAAGGACGCAGGGAGCGTC
Source organism: Gaiellaceae bacterium (assembly GCA_046594445.1). Lineage (GTDB taxonomy): Bacteria > Actinomycetota > Thermoleophilia > Gaiellales > Gaiellaceae > Gaiellasilicea. Next base: position 46,271 of record JBKJSM010000002.1, read on the forward strand.
GATATGCAGTCATATCGGCGCGACTGAGGACGCAGCATCGCGCCGCCCAGCGTGCCCCGGCGGCTCAAAGCTTCGTCGCGTTAGGAGCTCTAGGGTCGCGCTCGTGAAGACGGCGGTCGTCACCGGCGCCTCGAGCGGGATCGGGGAGGCAACGGCGCGCGAGCTCACGCGCCGCGGCTGGCGTTGCGTCCTCGTCGCACGGCGGCGGGAACGACTCGAGCAGCTGGCGTCCGAGCTCGGGGCCGAGGTCGAAGTGTGCGACGTCTCCGACCGGGACGAGATCGGGCGCGCGGCTGCGGCGATCCTCGAACGCCATCCTCGGATCGACCTGCTCGTCAACAACGCGGGCATCCCGGGCCGCGGCGACTTCTTCACGCTGGAGCCGGAGCGGATCGAGGCCGTCATGCGGACGAACTATCTCGGCGGGGTCTGGTGCGTGAGGGCGCTCGAGCCCGGGCTGCAGCCCGGCTGCCACGTCGTCAACGTCGTCTCCGTGGCCGGCACGGTGGCGTTCGCGCCCGCCGGCCCCTACGCGGCCTCCAAGCATGCGCAGCTTGCGTTCTCACGCTCACTCGCGGGCCTGCTCGAAGGGCGCGGCGTTCAGGTGCACACGGTCCTCCCCGGCTTCGTCGAGACGGAGGGCTTTCCGCAGCGCTCGGTGCTCACGAGCGCGTTCCTTCGCCGCACGGTGATCGGGCCGGAAGTCGTCGCAGCGCGGATCGCGGACGCAGTCGAGTCGGGCAAGCGCGAGCTCTTCGTACCCCGGTGGTATCGGATCTTCGCGCTCGTGCAGACGATCTTCCCAGGCGTTACGGCCAGGCTCGTCGCCCGCTCTGGCTACAAGCGCTAGCGGGTCTTCGCGGCCGCGCAGGCGCAGCGAGTTCGAGACCACGAAAACGCTCGAGAACTCCGTCCCCGGTGCCTCGTATTAACTGTCAACCAGCGAGCGGCGCGTCCGCTCGGGCGAGCGGCCGATCCCGGTCAGGAGCTCATAGGCGATCGTCCCGGCTACTCGCGCATGGGCCTCCGCCAGGATGCCGTGGCCGAGCAGCGTGACGGGCGTGCCGACGGGCAGCTCCCCGTCGAGCTCGACCGCGAGGGCGTCCATCGAAATCGTGCCGACGACACGGCGCGGCTCGCCGGCGACGCGCACCTCCGTCCCCGTCAGGTCGCGGCGGAAGCCGTCGGCGTACCCGACAGGAACGGTGCCGATCCAGGTCGGCCGCTCGGCGACGAAACGGCGGCCGTACCCCGCCGACTCCCCGGCCTGCAGCAGGCGCACCTGCCCGAGCTGCGAGTCCCAGCGCAGCGCGGGCTCGAGCCCGTCCTCGGCCGGATCGGTGCCGAAGGGCGAGACCCCGTAGAGGGCGATCCCGCAGCGCGCCGCATCGAACCGCGCCGACGGGTAGCGCAGCGCCCCCGCGCTGTTCGCGATGTGGCGAGCCAGGTGCGAGAACGCGTCGGTCGCGTGCCGGAAGCGCTCGACCTGCTGCTCGGTGAACGCCGCGTCGGAATCGGCCGACGCGAAGTGGCTCATCAGGCCGACGACCTCCCGCCCCGGTGCGGGCAGCTCCGCGAGCCCCCAGCGTGCCATGCCGGTATCCAACTTCAGGTGGGCGCGCACGCCGTCCGGAACTTCGCCGTCGACGATTACCAGCTCGAGGCCCGCGTCACGCGCGTCCGCGATCTCGCGGCTCGAAGCGGGACCCATGACGATCACGCGTACCCCGCCGAGCGCGCGTCGGATCGTGAGACCCTCCGGCACCGTGGCCACGCAGAGCGCCGTCGCGCCCGCGCCCACCGCGGCGCCGCCGACGTCAACCGCCCCGTGCCCGTAGCCGTCCGCCTTCACGACCGCCCACAGCTCGGCGCCGTCGAGCGCGCCCAGCAGCCTCCGCGCGTTGCGCCGGATCGCGCCGAGATCGACCGTGATGTCCGAGCGAGCCATCGCCTAGATCGGATCGTACGGACGGAAGTTCCGGGCGAGCTCCGAGACGTAGCCCCTCCCCAGGCTCTCGCCGTTCGCCGCGACCCAGGAGCGGAAGCTTGCGATGCCGAGCGGCGGCCGGTTCGAGACGAGCAGACCCGCTTTGAGGCCGGCGAGCTCCTCCGCCGTCAGCAGGACGTCGCGACGCACGACTCCGGTCAAACGCGCCGCCGCCAGGACGGCCGCGCGCGGCCAATGAACGATCCTGGCGCGCGAGCCGATCGCGGCAGCCACGAGGCGGACGACCTTCTCGTAGGCCATCGTCTCCGGCCCGGCGGCGTCGAGCAGCACGTTCTCGTCCGACGCACCCGCGTCGACGCAGATCCTCGCCACGTCCTCGACCGACACGGGCTGCACCCGGTAGCCGCCGTCGCCTGCGAGCGGGAAGACGGGTGAGCGGCGGAGCCCCCAGGCGATGTTGTTGACGAGGATGTCCCGGGGGCCGAAGACGAGTGTCGGGCGCACGATCGCGTGACCAAGACCCGACTCGGCGAGATCGGCTTCTACCTGCGCCTTGCCACGGAAGTACGGCAGTGGTGAGGCGGTCGCGTTCGTGACGCTCAGCTGGACGACGCGGCGAACGCCCGCGTCCCGCGCGGCGCGGATCAGGACCTTCGTGTTCGCCACCGCACGCTCGAAGGTCGTCGTACCGTGCGCGAAGCGGACCCAGTAGGTGTTGTAGAGCGTGTCCACGCCTTCGAGGTCGCGCACGAGCGCCGCTGCATCGCCGAACTGGAGCTCGGCGCGCTCGAGCCGTGAAGCGAGCGGATCGGCGGGCGCGTCGCGACGGGTGAGCGTCCGCACGCGCCTGCCCCGGCCGAGCAGCTTTTCCGCGATCGCGCGGCCCGTGTAGGAGAAGGCGCCGGTGACCGCGTCCATCTAGGCGAGAACGGACGGGAGCGCGGCGATCAGGTCGCTCGCGACGAGGCCCGGCTGAGGAAGCGTGCGGGCGGCCAGTCCGTGCGCCGTCGCGGCCGCCGCCGCGGCAAGCCGCCGATCGACGCCCTTGGCGAGGAACGCCGCGAGGATCCCCGTGAGCACGTCGCCCGTCCCCGCGGTCGCGAGCCCCGGCGCATTCGACACGCAAACGAGCGTCGGCTCTCCGGGAGCCGCGACGATCGTGTCGACGCCCTTGAGCAGGCAGACGCAGGAGAAGCGCTCAGCGCCGCGCCTCGCGGCCTCGAGCCGGTTCGAACCCACCCATTCGGATGACTCGCCGAGCAGGCGTGCGAGCTCGCCGGCGTGCGGAGTCAGGACGGCCCGGCCCGCCCAGTCGCCCGGCTCGAGCTCGTGCAGCGCGTCCGCGTCGAGCACGACCGGCTGCTCGCCGGCCGCAAGCAGCCTGCCGCGTAGCCGCTGCGCTTCCGGAGTCCGACCTAGGCCCGGGCCGATCGCCAGCGCGCCGACCTTGCCCGCAAGCTCGAGCGCATCCGCCCAGGCGACCTTGACCGGCTCGAGCAGATGCGCCTCGACGACCGCGAGCGACTCATCCGGGACGGCGACTGCGACATAACCCGCGTCGGCCCGCAGGACGGCCTGCGCCGCCAGGCAGACCGCTCCGGTCATGCCCGGCGCTCCGCCGACGACGAGCACGGCGCCCGCGCTGTATTTGTTGTCTGCCGCCGCCCGGCGCGGCACGAGCGAGAGCACCGCCGGCGTCACGAGCCGCACAGCCGTCTCCGCAGGCTGGAGGCCGATGTCGGCGACGACGACCTCGCCGGCGTGGAAGAGGCCGGGAGCCACCATGAGCCCGACCTTGGCGCCGTGGAAGGTGACGGTGAGTGCGGCGCGCACCGCTTCGCCGGCTACCGCCCCGGTCGACGCGTCGATCCCGGAGGGAACGTCGACGGAGATTACGACCCCCGATGCGGCGTTGATCCGCTGGATCGCGGCGACGGCGTCCGGGCGCGGCTCGCCGTGAAAGCCGGTGCCGAAGAGCGCATCGACGATCACGTCGGCCTGCTCGACAGCCGTCGTCTCGACGGCGTCTCTGCCTTCCTCGCGAAGGATGCGAGCCGCGATGCGGCCGTCGCCCCCGTTCGCGCCGCTGCCGCAGACGACCGCAACCCGGTGCGCGTCGGGGAACCGCTGCAGCACCTCTTGGGCGACGGCGGCCCCCGCGCGCTCCATCAACTCGGCTTCGTCATGACCTTCCTCCGCAGTCCGTATCTCCGCGGCGGTATAGAGAGGTTCAAGCATCGCTGACGACGGCGACCGCGGAAGCCAGCTCGCGCGAGTGCGTCATCGAAAGGTCGATCTCGCCCGCCTCGACGTCGTTCGCCCAGGCTGCCACGCGGCCCGAGAGCCGGACCGCCGGCTTCGGCCGGCCGACGATCTCCACGTCCTTCCAGGCGAAGGCTCGCGCGACCCCGAAGCCGAGCGCCTTGCCCACCGCCTCCTTGCCTGCGAAGCGGCCCGCGTAGCTCTCGGCCGGGTTTTTGCGCGAGTCGCAGTACGCCTGCTCGGCGGGGGTGAAGCAGCGATCCCTGAAGCCGGCGTACCGCCCGAGCGAGCGCCGGACGCGCTCGATCTCGATCAGGTCGATGCCGACCCGGGTCATTGCGATCGATTGACCCAGTCGGGCACGTTGGCGATCGAGCTGAGCACGGCGTCGGGCACTGTGCTCGATCGCTCCAGGGTGTCCGGCCGGAACTTCCCGGTGCGCAGGAGGAGCGTCTTCATCCCGAAGAGCTGCGCGCCCCGCACGTCCTGCTCGAGGTCGTCCGTGACCATCCAGGTCAGCTCCGGCTCCGCGTCGAGCGCTGCGAGCGCTGCGGCGAAGCAGGCGGCGCTCGGCTTGCCGACGACGGTCGCCTCAACCCCGGTGGCGTACTCGAGCGCGGCGACGAACGCGCCCCCGTCGAGCATCGGGCCCCGCGCGGTCTGCCACCACGGGTTCTTGTGCAGGGCGTAGAGGTCGGCGCCGGCCTGGATCTCCGAGAACGCGCGCGCGAGGTTCATGTAGCTGAAGACCTGGTTCGGCTCGACCGTCTCGTCGCAGCCTCCGACGAGGACCGCATCGGCGCCGTCGCCGACGAGCTCGATCCCCTCGAGGTCCGGCACGATCCCCGGCATCACGAGCGCGTAGACCCGTCGTCCGTCGAGCTCCCGTGCCGCAGCGACCGGCGTCGTCTGGAGCTCCTCGTCCTCGAGCTCGTGCCCCATCGCTCGCAGCTCCTCGGCGAGCGCCGCACGGGAGCGAGTGGCGTTGTTCGTGACGAAGCGGAGACGGTGTCCTTCCGCGCGCAACCGCGCGATCGCCTCCACCGCGCCCGGGATCGGCTCGCCGGAGACATGGAGGACACCGTCGATGTCCAGCAGAATGGCGGCCATGGATGTTGAGTCTATTCGGGTCACCCGCTCGGTCGTGCTCCCGCTCGCGGAGGTCGAGCTCCGCTTCTCGCGCTCGAGCGGGCCGGGCGGCCAGCACGCGAACACCAGCGAGACGCGTGTGGAGGCGATCTTCGACGTGGAGGGCTCCTCGGCGCTGACGGACGCCCAGAAGCGACGCGTGCTCGCGAAGGCGGGACCGACGCTCCGGGCGGTCGCGCAGGACGAGCGCAGCCAGTACCGCAACCGCGAGCTGGCGGTCGAGCGGCTCGTCGAGCGGCTCCGCCAGGCACTCAAGGTGGAACGCCGACGGGTGGCGACCAAGCCGACCAGAGCATCGCGCGAACGGCGCCTGGACTCGAAGAAACGACGCTCGCAGACGAAGCAACTCCGCCGCCCACCGGGCCCGTAGACTCGGCGGATGGACGTGCTCCGCCTTGCGACTCTGCTCGAGGAGCTTCCGCCCCAGCGCACGAGGCTGCTGGACAACCTCGGTCGGCTGCGGCGGGAGGTCGGCCCGATCACGCCCGACGTCTCCGACGCGCTCGCCGACCGGATGAACCTCCGCCGGGGCGACGTGCACGAGGTCGTCTCGTTCTACTCGTTCCTGCAGGTGCCGACCGACGCGGTCCGCGTCTGCACCGGGCCGATCTGCGACTGCGCCGGCTCCCGCGCCCTGCTCGTCGACGGCGCGATCGAGGTGCCTTGCCTCGGCCACTGCGACCTCGCACCGGTCGTCATGCACGGCGACGACGTCGTCGGCGGCGTCACGCACTCGACGAACGGCTTTCTGCTCGATCCGGACGAGATCCGCGAGCCGCCGGGGCTGACGCCGGACGAAGTGCTCGTTCGGTTGGAGGCCTCGGGCCTGACGGGGATGGGCGGCGCCGGCTTCCCGACGTGGCGGAAGTGGGACTCGGTGCGGCGCGAGCCCGGCCCGCGCGTCGTGATCGTGAACGCCGACGAGGGCGAGCCCGGAACGATCAAGGATCGCTACGTGATGGAGCTCCGCCCGCAGCTCCTGCTTGAGGGCCTCGCCGCTGCGATGCGCTTCTGCGAGGCCGACCAGGCCTACATCTACCTGCGCGAGGAGTACGCCACCGCTCGCGCGAGGTTGCAGGATGCGATCGAAGCGCGGGGCCTGAACGTCGAGCTCGTGATCGGCGCCGGCGCCTACATCTGCGGCGAGGAGACGGCAATGCTCGAGTCGATGGAGGGCCGTCGCGGGATGCCGCGGCTGAAGCCGCCCTTTCCGAGCCAGTCGGGCTACCTCGGCCTGCCGACCCTGATCAACAACGTCGAGACGCTGGCGCATGTCCCGGCCGTCCTGCGAGGCGAGTGGCCGGGCACGCGGCTCTGGTCGGTCACGGGCGCTGTGGCGAAGCCCGGCTGCTACGAGGCGCCGCTCGACATCACGCTGCGCCGCCTGATCGACGAATACGCCGGCGGCCTCACCGACGAGCCGAGCGCGATCGTGCCGGGCGGCGCCGCGAGCGGGATTCTGCCGCCGAGCGCCCTCGACACGCCGCTGACCCGCGAGGCGCTCGCGGAATGGGGCTGCGGCGTCGGCTCCGCGGCCGTGCAGGTCTTCCCGAGCTCCTACTCCCCGCTGCGCCTGCTCGCCGAGACGATGCGCTTCTTCGCCGAGGAGTCGTGCCAGAAGTGCACGCCGTGCCGGATCGGCAACCGCGCGCTGCACCATGTCGCGGAGGAGCTTGAGCACGGACGCACGCCGATGGCGCGTCACCAGGTCGACGAGTGGCTCGAGACGATGGTCCTGACCTCGATCTGCGGGCTCGGCCAGGCCGCACCCGTGCCGGTGCGCAACGCCTTCCAGCACTGGCCGGAGTTGTTCGCGAAGATGCCGTCATGATCGAGTTCACGATCGACGGGCAGACGGCGACCGCTTCGGAGGGCGAGCTGCTCGTGCACGCGGCGGCACGGAACGGCGTCTTCATCCCCACGCTCTGCCACGACGACAAGCTGGCGCCCTACGGTGGCTGCCGGATGTGCGTGGTCGGCGTCGAGGGCGCGCCCCGTCCCGTACCGGCCTGCGCGACGCGCGTTTCCGAGGGAATGGTCGTGTCGACCAACTCCAACGTCCCGCAGCTGCGCAAGACGCTGACCGAGATGCTCCTCTCCGAGCACCTGAACGCCGACCCGGGCGGGCGCCCGAACGAGCTGGTCGACATGGCCGAGGAGTTCGGCGCCGAAGCGCCCTTCATCCTCCCCGACGCGAAGCGCGAGCCCTACGCCGACCGGAACAAGCTGATGGGCTACGAGCCGGACACGTGCATCCTCTGCAACCGCTGCGTCCGCTACACGCAGGAGGTGATGCAGTGCTCGGCGCTCTCGCTCGAAGGTCGCGGCCCCGAGGCCCGCATCGTCCCCACGTGGGGCAAGTCGTGGCTCGACACCGAGTGCGAGCTCTGCGGCGGCTGCCTGTCCACGTGCCCGACGGGCGCCATCTTCGAGAAGTTCCTCGAGGGATCCGGCGTCGAGGAGCGCGCGCTCGAGCAAGTGAAGACGACCTGCACGTTCTGCGGGGTCGGCTGCCAGATCGACCTGAACGTCGACCCGGTGACGAAGCGGATCGTCAAGGTGACCTCGAAGCCCGAGTACGTCTCGAACGACGGCAACCTCTGCGTCAAGGGGCGCTTCGCCTTCAACTTCGTCCACCATCCCGACCGCCTGACCGAGCCGCTCGTGCGCGGCGAGGACGGCGAGCTGCACGAGACGACGTGGGAGCACGCGCTCGAGGTCGCCGCGAACGGGTTCAAGGCGGTGATGGAACGCCACTCGCCGCAGGCGGTCGGGGTGCTCGCCTCGGCGCGGCTGACGAACGAGGAGAACTACCTGATCCAGAAGCTCGCCCGGACGGGCCTGAAGACGCACTCCGTCCACTCGTGCGAAGCCACCTGACACGCTCCCACCCTTTACGGCCTGGTCAGGTCGCTCGGCAGAGGCGCAACCACGAATTCCATTCCGGAGATCGAGAACTGCCGCTTCCTGCTCGTGATCGGCTCGAACACGACCGAGGCGCACCCGGTGCTGGCGCTGCGGATCAAGAAGGCGGTGCGGAACGGCGCCACGCTCGTCGTGGCCGACCCGCGCGCGATCTGGCTGACCAAGCTCGCCAAGCGCCACCTGCAGCTGCGCCCCGGCTCGGACGTCTGGCTCCTGAACGCGATCATGCACGTGATCCTCGAGGAGGGGCTCCAGGACGACGAGTACATCGCGGCGCACTGCGAGGACTTCGAGTCCGTGCGGGAGGTCGTGGCCCGCTACACGCCTGAGGACGCGGAGCGGATGACCGGCGTCCCGGCCGAGGCGATCCGGGCGACGGCGCGCGAGTACGCCGGCGAGCGCCACGCCGCGATCTTCTACACGCTCGGGATCACCGAGCACGCGTGCGGCGTCGACAACATCTGGTCGCTCGCGAACCTCGTCCTGATGACCGGTCACCTCGGCTACGAGTCGACCGGCCTGAACGCGCTGCGGGGCCAGAACAACGTCCAGGGCCTGAACGACTCCGGGGCGAATCCCCACTACCTGCCCGGCTACCAGGCCTGGGACGACCGCGAGGTGCGCGCCAAGTTCGCCGAGGCGTGGGGCGCCGACCTGCCCGAGCGGGCCGGCTACCGACTCGACCAGATGATGTCCGGGCTGCACGACGACCGGATCAAGGCGCTCTACCTGGTCGGCGAGAACCCGGCTCGGACCGAGCCAAACCTGAAGCACGTCGAGGACGGCCTCGCCAAGCTCGAGTTCCTCGTCGCGCAGGATCTCTTCCTGAACGAGACCTCGACGCGCTACGCCGACGTCGTCTTCCCCGCTTCGAGCTTCGCCGAGAAGGACGGCACCTTCACGAACACCGAGCGCCGGATCAACCGCGTGCGTGCCGCGGTGCCCTTGCCCGGGAATGCCCGCGGCGATCGGGAGATCGTGATCTCGCTGGCACGCGCGCTCGGCTGCGACTGGCCCGAGTACCCGGACGCGGAGTCGGTCTGGAACGAGCTGGCGGACCTTTCGCCGAACTGGTTCGGCGTCCGCTACGACCGGATCGAGCAGGACGGGATCCAGTGGCCCTGCCCGACGCACGACCATCCGGGGACGAAATTCCTGCACGAGGGGCACCCCTCGCTGCCGTCCGGGAAGGGGAAATTTCATCCCGTCGAGTACCAGCCGCCGATCGAGGAGCCGGACTCCGACTACCCGTTCGTGTTGTCGACCGGGCGAACGCTCTACCACTACAACTCCGGCACGATGACGATGCGCGAGGCCGGGATCACCGACAAGCAGGTCGAGCCCTTCTTCGAGCTCGCGCCCGAGGACGCATCCGCACTCGGCGTCGCCGACGGCGAATGGGTGCGGCTCGTCTCCCGCCGCGGCGACCTCCAGGCGCGCGCCCAGATCTCCGACCGCGTCTACCCCGGGCTCGTCTGGATGGCGCTCCACTTCTCCGAGGCCAAGGTGAACCTGCTCACGCACGACGTCGGCGATCCCCTGATTGGGACGCCTGAGTACAAGGTCTCGGCGGTCCGGCTGGAACGCATTTGAGCTCGCTCGCGCCCGAGGTTGCGGAGCCGCTGTTCCGCGGCCGCTTCGGGCAGCCCTACCTCTACCTCGAGCAGGCCGAGACAACGCAGCGGATGCTCGACTCCTCGCAGCCGGAGGGAGCCGTCGCGGTCTGCGAGGAGCAGACCGGCGGACGGGGCCGGATGGGACGCACCTGGGAGGCGCCCGCGCGCAGCTCGATCCTCCTCTCCGTGCTCCTGCGCCCGCCGCCCGAGCGCCGTCCGGCCGAGCTGACGCTCGTCGCCGCGATCGCGACTGCGATCGTCGTCGAGCGCGTGACGGGGCTCGCGGCGCAGATCAAGTGGCCGAACGACGTCATGCTCAACCGGCGAAAGGTCTCGGGCGGTCTCGCGGAGCTGAACGACGGCGCGGTCGTGCTCGGGATCGGCCTCAACGTCAACCAGCGTTCCCACGAGCTGCCCGAGGACGCGAAGGTCGCCCCCGCGTCGCTGCGGTCGGTGACCGGCCGCGAGCACGAGCGCGGCCCCATCCTCGCTGAGCTCCTGCTCGAGCTCGAGCTCAGGTACGACGCCTGGCGCGACGGCGGGCTGGACGCGGTCTATAACGATCTCGCCGCGCGAGACTTCCTTCGCGGGCGTCTGGTCGAGGTCGATGGGGCGGAGGGAACGGCGCAGATGATCACGCGCGACGGCCTACTCGAGGTCTCGACGGAGTCCGGCCCGCTACTCGTCGAGAGCGGCGAGGTGCTCTTCCAGCGCTGACAGCTCGGTGGGCGTGTTCGCGTCCGCGAGCAGGCGCTGGTCGACCTCGACGACCCGCTGGTTGAGGCCGCGGAGGGAGTACTCGCCTGCCGCAAGGCGCCGCTCGAGCTCCGGCAGGTCGGCCTTGGAGTACGCGCCGGGAAGCGGGCCCGTATGGGGCACCGCACGCTGCTCGCCGAGCTCGCGCAGCAGCTGCGCCGTCATGAGCGGGCAGTCGACGGGGAGGAAGACGGCGGTGTCGTTCTCGGCCGCGCGCAGTCCCGCAATCACGCCGGCGATCGGCGCCCGCGGCTCCGCGGGCTCGGCGAGAACCTCGAACGGCAGCTCGAGGTCGCCCTTGCCGACGGCGATCCGCTCGTCACAGGCCTCGCCGAGCGTGCGCCAGGCGCGCTCCGCCAGCGTCTCGCCGCGGAAGCGGGCGAGCGCCTTGGGCGACCCGAATCTGCTCGACGCGCCGCCGAGCAGCAGCACGCCCGTCAGGCCTGAACCCGCCACGGCTCCGTATAGACGTTGACGGAGCCGCCGCGAACGAAGCCGCAGAGCGTGACCCCGCGGTCGGCTGCCAGCTCCACCGCGAGCGACGACGGAGCGCCAACCGCGACGAGGATCGGGCAGCCCGCGATCGCGGCCTTCTGCACGAGCTCGAACGAGAGCCGGCCGCTGACGCACAGGAGCGAGCCGGCGAGCGGGAGCAAGCCGTCGAGGAAGGCGCGGCCGATCACCTTGTCGAGCGCGTTGTGGCGGCCGACGTCCTCACGGACGCACAGAAGCTCACCTTCAGCCGTGAAGAGCCCGGTCGCGTGCAGGCCGCCGGTCGCCTCGAAGGCAGGTTGCGCAGCACGGAGCCGCTCCGGCAGCTGCGCAACGAGCGCCGCCGGAACGGTCAGCCGGCTCTCGACGCGAGACGCTTCGACGGCGACCGCCTCGAGCGCGCCCTTCCCGCAGACGCCACACGAGGAGGAGGTGTAGAAGTTCCGCTGCAGCCGGCCGAGGTCTGCCCCCGGCGCGTCGATCTCGATCGTGTTCGCCGGGAAATCGTCGGGCACGCGCGCGGCCACGGGCGCCAGCCCCTCGGCGATCGAGAAGCCGAGCGCGAGCTCCTCGTCGTGGCCGGGCGTCCGCATCGTCACCGCGACGGGCACGCCGCCGATCCGGATCTCGAGCGGCTCCTCGACCGCGACAACGTCCCCGGCCTCCCCGCCCGGAACGCGCGTCACGCGCACGCGCGCCGTCGTCTGGGCAGGCACCTCCACGAGCGCAAGCGTATCGCGCAGGTTCTCGGCCGCTCCGGCGTCTCAACTCGTAGATGAGCGAGAACCCGTCAGAGTTCGGCACTGGGCTCCGCGCCCACCTCGGCCTCGACCAGAGCCTGCTCGACGCGGCGATCGAGCCTGTCGAGCTCCCGGAGCCGGTCGCCGACGTGCCCGAGCTACCCGACTTCCCGGAACTCGAGCTCGCCGAGCCGATCCGGATCGCCCCCCTCGAGACGCTCGCCGTGCTCGAGGCGCAACTGATCGAGCGTGAGCGCGCCCTGGTCGAGCGGGAGGCGAAGCTCGCCGGACGGGCCGGCAGCCTGCTCGCGGCGACACAGGCGCTCTACGACGAGGTGCTCGGTGGCGGCCCGGCGCTCCAGGAAGACGAGCTCGCCCGCCTGCGCCAGCGCAAGACCGTCGCCTGATTCAGCGCTCCGGTCCTACTCGACGGTGACGGTCTTCGCCAGGTTGCGCGGCTGGTCGACGTTGAGGCCGCGCAGGCGCGCGATCCGGTAGGCGAGCAGCTGGAGCGGGATCACCGCGAGCACGGCCTGGAGAAACTTCGGGGTCCTCGGGACGTAGATCACGTCGTCGGCGTGGTGCTGGATGTCCTCGTTGCCCTGGGTCGCGATCGCGATCACATGCGCCCCGCGCGCCCGCACCTCCTGGATGTTCGAGACGAGCTTGTCGTAGACGTGGATGTCGGTCGCGACGACGACGACCGGTGTGTCCTCGTCGAGCAGCGCGATCGGCCCGTGCTTCATCTCGCCGGCGGAGTACGCCTCGGTCGGGATATAGCTGATCTCCTTCAGCTTCAACGCGCCCTCGAGCGCGACCGGCAGCCCGATGTGGCGGCCGAGGTAGAGGAAGAACGGCTTGTCGACGAAGCGCTGCGCGATCTCCTCGATCGGGTGGTCGCCGTCGAGGAACTCGTCGATCTTCGCGGGCAGCTCGTAGACCTTGTCGAGGATGAACGAGATCTCGCCGGCCGGCATTGTCTCGCGGATCTGGGCGAGCTTGAGCGCGACGAGGTAGAGCAGCGATACCTGCGCGGTGAAGGTCTTCGACGCGGCAACTCCCACTTCGAGCCCGCAGCGCGTGTACAGCACCGAATCGACCTCGCGCGTGATCTGCGAGCCCATCATGTTGGTGATCGCGACCGTCCGGGCGCCCTTCGCGCGGGCAAGCTTCATCGCCTCGATCGTGTCTCGCGTCTCGCCGGACTGCGAGATTCCGATCACGAGCGTGTCCTCGTCGATCACGGGGTTGCGGTAGATCCACTCGGACGCGATGTCGGGCTCGACCGGGATGCGGGCCCACTCCTCGATCACGTACCGGCCGACGACGCCCGCGTGGTAGGCCGTGCCGCAGGCCAAGATCACGATCCGGCGCAGCGCCTTGAGCTCCGCCTCGGAATGCCCGAGTCCGTCGAGCACGAGCGTGCCGTGGCGGACGCGGTCGCCGATCGTCTCCGCTACCGCCTCCGCCTGCTCGTAAATCTCCTTGAGCATGAACGTCTCGTAGCCGCCCTTCTCGGCGCCCTCGTCGTCCCAGTCGAGCTCGACCGGGTCGTGCTCGACCGCAGTGCCGTCCGCGCGCGAGTAGACCGCGCCGCCGGGCGTCAGCTCGACGATGTCGCCGTCGTCGGGGAACTGGACGAGCCGGGTTTCGCTGAGGAACGCGGCCGCGTTCGAGGCGAGGAACATCTCGCCCTGGCCGATCCCGATCACGAGCGGCGTCTGGTGGCGTGCCGCGACGAGCAGGTCGGGATGGTCGTGATGGATGACGACGAAGGTGAAGTGTCCCTCGAGCTCCTTGAAGGTCTCGCGCACGGCCTGGGCGAGGTCGCCGGTGTAATGGCGCTCGATCAGGTGGACGACCGTCTCGGCGTCGGTCTCCGAGGTGAAGGTGTGGCCCTCGGCGATCAGATTGTTCCGCAGCTCGCGGTAATTCTCGATGATTCCGTTGAGCACGATCGAGAGCTTCGACCCGTCGCAGCCCATCAGCGGGTGCGCGTTCGCCTCGGTGACGGCGCCGTGGGTCGCCCAGCGCGTGTGCCCTAGGCCGTGGGTCGCCGTCGAGCCGTTCAGGCCGGCGGCGAGCTTCAGGTTCTGGAGGTTCCCGATCGCCCGGACGTAGTCGAGGCCCTCCGGCTCGCGGAGCGCGATCCCGGCCGAGTCGTAACCGCGGTACTCGAGTCGCTTGAGCCCTTGCAGCAGAAGCGGCTTGCACTCCCTGGGACCGACGTAGCCGATGATTCCGCACATCTCAAGCCCCTTTCCCGACCTCGCCTGGGTACAACCCCGAGAACGCATAAGAGCCCGACACATCTCCGCTGCAAATCCTTCCCCGCAGCGTCGCGGGCTAGCCGAGCTCCCTCTGGACGAGGTTGGCGAGTCTACCACAGAGCTCGCGCGCGATCTCTTCCGTCTCCGCCTCGGCGAGCACCCTGATCAGAGGCTCCGTGCCCGAAGCGCGCACGAGCACGCGCCCGGCGCCGTCCAGTTCGGCGTTCAGCTGCTCGGCCACGGCAAGGGCCGCGGCCGGCACATCGCGGCGCGAGACCGGCACGTTCTCCTTCACCTGGGCGTAGCGCGGCATCACGGCCGCCGCCTCGGTGAGCGTCCGCCCGCGGATCGCGTCGCAGAGCAGGAGCGCGGCGGCGAGCCCGTCGCCGGTGACGTGGCCGCGCAGGCAGATCACGTGACCCGACTGCTCGCCGCCAAGAATCCCGCGGTGGCTGTGAAGGGCCTCCAGCACATAGCGGTCGCCGACGTCCGTCGTGAGGACGCGAATGCTGCGCTCGTCCATGAGCCGGTGGAAGCCGAGGTTCGTCATCACGGTCACAGCGACGAGGTCGACGGCGAGATGGAGGGCGAGGATCGCGAGGATCTGGTCGCCGTCCACGGCGTCGCCGTTCCCGTCGACCGCCAGCAACCGGTCGCCGTCGCCGTCGAAGGCGACGCCGAGGTCGTGCCCGCCGGCGCGCACGGTCTCCTGGAGGAGCGTGAGATCCGTTGCGCCGCAGCCGAGGTTGATGTTCTCCCCGTTCGGGTCGGCTCCGACTGCAGTCACTGTGGCCCCGAGCCGCTCGAACGCCTGCGGAGCGATCTCCGAGTAGGCCCCGTTCGCGCAGTCGACGGCGATCCGCATGCCGGTGAGGTCGGTGCCAAAGCGATCGACGATGTGCTCCAGGTAGCTGTCCGTCGCCACTCCGACGCGGTCGATGCTGCCGCCGCCCGGGGCGGGCGCGTCCAGGAGGGCTTCGATCTCCTCTTCGGAAGCGTCGGTCAGCTTGTTGCCGGACCCGTCGAAGAACTTGACGCCGTTGTACTGGGGCGGGTTGTGCGAGGCGGAGATGACGACGCCGAGGTCGAGCGCCAGCAGGGCGACGGCCGGCGTCGGCAGGACTCCCGCCATGACCGCGTTGCCTCCAGCGGCAACGACCCCGCGCGCGAAGGCCTCCTCGAGGTCCGGGCCGGAGCCGCGCGTGTCTCGCCCGACGAAGACCCGCCCACGGCCCGACCACAGCGTCGCCGCCTTGCCGAGCTGCTCGACGAGCTCGACGGTCAGATCGTCGCCGACGACCCCTCGGACGCCGTCCGTGCCGAAATACCGGCGCAAAGGGCCGCTAGCGCTTGCTGAACTGGGGCGCCTTGCGCGCCTTGTGCAGGCCGGCCTTCTTGCGCTCGACCTGGCGGTCGTCGCGCGTGAGGTAGCCCTCGCGCTTCAGCGGGATGCGCAGCTCCGGATCGGCCTCGACGAGCGCACGCGCGATGCCGTGGCGCACCGCACCGGCCTGGCCGGAGGGCCCGCCGCCGTGCACGCGCACGCGGATGTCGAAGGTGCCGTCCACGCCCGCCGTCTTCAGCGGCGAGAGCGCCGCGACCCGGTGCGTCATCCGCGGGAAGTAGTCCTCGAGCGTCCGGCCGTTGAACCACGTCTTCCCGTCGCCGGGGCGCAGGATCACGCGCGCGACCGAGGTCTTGCGCTTGCCGGTACCGAGGTACTGAGCGTGCTCTACCACTAGCTGACCTCCAAGGTCTTCGGCGCCTGAGCCTCGTGCGGGTGCACGGGACCGGCGTAGATCTTGAGCTTCGTGATCTGCTGGCGTGCAAGCCGGTTGCGGGGGAGCATCCCCTTGACCGCCTTGCGCAGCACCTCCGTCGGCCGCCGCTCGAGCTGCTCGCGCAGCGTCCGGCTGCGCAGGCCGCCGGGGTAGCCGGAGTGGCGGTGGTACATCTTCTGGTCGAGCTTCTGCCCGGTCACCGCGATCTTCTCGGCGTTGACCACGACGACGAAGTCGCCGGTGTCGATATGCGGGGTGTAGACGGCCTTGTTCTTGCCGCGAAGCGTGTCGGCAATCTGCGTCGCGAGCCGCCCGAGGGTCTTCCCGTCGGCGTCGACGACGTACCAGTCGCGACTGACCTCACCGGGCTTGGCCGTCCATGTTTTTTGCAGTGTCATCAGGCAGTTCTCATTTCACAGAAAGAGGGCGCACATGGGGTGCGCCGGCGGCGGATTGTAGCAGTATCCAGAGCGCTGGAAGGACGACGAAGGCCGTCGCGCCGAACGCCAGAGCACTCACTCCGACTTCGCTGTAGACGAGCCCGCCGAGGAGCACGAGGACGACGGCGGTGAAGCTCGAGAGCTGGTCGGTCAGCCCGATCAGCTGGCCACGCTCGGCGGGTAGCGCTCGGTCCGCGAGCTCGGTGACGGCGGCGACGTAGGAGATGTTCCAGCCCAGGCCGAGGAGGAACAGCGAAACCGACATCCAGGCGACGCTCTCGAACCAGGCGAGGCCGAGCGTCGAGAGCGCCATCAGCAAGAGGCCGGTGACCTGGCCGGGCCGGCGGCCGAACTTGTCGATCAACCCGCCGATCACGAGCACGAGCGCATACATGCCGACGATGTGGAGACTGATCACCGTGAAGACGTCGGACGGGTGGTGCCCGTGATCGACGACGAGGTAGCCCGTCAGGTTCATCACGGAGGCCATGCAGGCGAAGCTGGCGATCGCGGCGACGAGCGACGTGAGGACGCCTGGGCGGCGCAGGATCTCGCGGAGCGGAGCGGGCTCGCCCTCGACGCCACCGGCGTCGAAGTGCAGCTTCCGCGCGATCGTGCGCGGGTCGGGCCGGACGAGCAGAACCAGCACGAGGCCGACGACCATGATCCCCGCCGCGGCGATCCAGGGCAGGACGAGCGCGTCCGTGTCGAGCTCTTTGCCGGCGAAGAGCGGCCTGAAGACAAGCGGGCCGAGCGCCGCGCCGAAGAGCGCGCCGAAGAGGACGTAGGAGATCCCGCGTGCGCGGCGCTCCGGCGGATACATGTCGGCTGCGGCGGCGCGGGCCAGCAGAATCGTTCCCTGCGAGACGCCCACGAGCGCGAACCCCGCGATGACGATCGTTGCCGACTCGACCTTGCAGCCGAGCGCGGTCGTCAGACAGCCGGCGATGCCGGCGACGCAGCCCCCGGCGAGGACGGGAACGCGGCCGTGACGGTCCATCAACCGCCCGGCCGGCAGAGCCGCAAGCGCGCCGGCAGTGAGGAAGATCGCGGGGCCGAGGCCGAGGATGCCCTCGATCCCGGTCACGAGCACGAGCGTGACCGTGGCAACCGCCACGGCGAGCTGCACCATCCCCGAGACGGCGGTCAGCGTCGCGGCGAGCAGGAACGTATTACGGCGGATCGGGAAGCCGCTCACGCGGCGAGCCTACAAGCGGCTGCGGCTCAACCGCTGCGGACGACGAGCACGGAGCAGTCCGCCCGTGCAGCGACGCGCGCGCTCACGCTGCCGAGCGAGAGGAGCCCGTGGAGCCCGCGGTTCCCGACTACGACGAGGTCGGCTTCGAGCGCGGCGTCGATCAGCGCGTCGACCGGCGGGCGGAGATCGAGCCTCGCCTGCCGGCCGAGCCGCTCGAGGTCGAGGCCCTTCCCACCGAGGCCCGCGACGAACTCGACGCTTGCGGCGAAGCGCCGGCCAAGCTCGTCGGCCACCGCGGCGGCGGCGAGCGACTGCGGGGAGCCATCGACGCCGCAGGTGATCCGGTTGGGCGTCGTGGTCGGACTGCGGCGCGCAACGAGAACCGAGCAGGTGGCGCGGCGGACGATGTCGTCGGCGACCGTGCCGAGCAGGCGCTCCCTGGCTCGAGGCGGCCGAGCCGCACCGACGGCGACAAGGGTCGCGTCGCTTACTCGGGCCGCGTGCAGGAGCGCGTACGCGGCATGGCCGTGCACGAGGAGCGTCGACGCGTCCGGGCTGAGCTCGGAGGCGCGGGCGAGCGCACGCCCGGCTTCTTGCTCGATCTGCTGCGCGACGTGGGTCGAGAGCCAGCCCGCGTGACTCGAGCGATAGGTCTCCGCCACCGTCACGAGCTCCATCGAGCCGTCTGGATCGAGCAAGCACGATGCCTGCAGCGTCGCGGCGACACTTTCCTCGCTCTCGTCGACGGCGCAGAGGATGCGACCGAAGAGGCTGGGGGGTGCGACGACGAGGGTCAAGGGGCGCTCCCTTCCCGCGCGGGCGTGAGCGGACCGCCACGGCGGCCCCCTGCGAGCACGGAGGCGAGGACGGTAAGGGCGAGGATCGAGAGGATCGCCGGCAGGGAGAGCCAGACCGGCATCTTCCACCAGTCGGCGATCAGCATCTTCGTTCCGACGAGCACAAGGATCGCGCCAAGCCCCGCGTTGAGGAAGCGGATGCGAGCCATCGAGCCGGTGACGAGGAAGAAGAGCGAGCGGAGCCCGAGCAGCGCAAAGGCGTTCGCCGCGAAAACGATGAAGGGCTCAGTGGTGATCGCGAGGATCGCGGGTATCGAGTCGACAGCGAAGACGAGGTCGAACACAGCCACGAGCAGGAACGCCACCGCGAGCGGCGTGGCCGCACGACGCCCTCCGATCCGCGTCAACAACCTCGTACCCTCGAACTCGTTCGCCACCGGAACGAAGCGGCGCAGCAGCCGCAGCACGGGATTCCGGTCCAACTCGATCTTCCGTTCAGCGTGACGCGCGACCTTGATCCCCGTGGCGACGAGAAAGGCGCCGAAGAGGTAGGCGACCCAGGCGAAGTTCTCGAGCAGGCTCGCGCCGACGAGGATGAAGACACCGCGGAGCACGATCGCCAAGACGATCCCCCAGAAAAGAACGCGGTAGCGCAGGTCCTCCGGCACAGCGAGGTACGAGAAGATCAGCGCGAAGACGAAGACGTTGTCGAGGGAGAGACTCCACTCGACCACATAGCCGGCGAGATACTGCGCCGCGACCTCGCCGCCCTGCCACCACCAGAGGAGCGCGCCAAATCCGAGCGCCACCCCGCTCCAGATGGCCGTCAGGCCGGCTGCTTCGCGGACGCCGATCGCGTGCGCGTCGCGGTGGACGAGCAAGAGGTCGACGGCGAGCAGGATGACGATCGTGGCCGCGAGCGCGACCCAGGCCCAAAGGGGTATCGACACGAATTTCCTCCAGCTGATCCGATTGACAGGTCAGCGGAGGTCTCTCCAGCCTCTCGGCCGGCGCCACCGGACCGCATCTCCCGGCCGTACTGTCGGCGACGCCTCGGGGATACTCCCCTCCGGTTACAGACCAGATATTACACGAAATGGTTTTCGTGTCAAGAATTTCGTAAGATGCGGATCGTGGCAGGCGATTGGACGTTTCTGACCAACCACGCGCACGTCTTGGTCGCGATCGCGCGGGACCCAGAGGCGCGCCTCCGCGACGTCGCCGAGCGGGTCGGGATCACCGAGCGGTCAGTACAGGCAATCGTTCGTGAGCTGTCCGAGCACGGCTACATCGTCCGCGAGCGCGTAGGCCGCCGCAACCGCTACCAGCTCGACGACACGCTGCCGATGCGTCACGCGCTCGAGCGCGAGCATTCCGTCGATGTACTGCTCGGGCCGTTGGGCGCGCAGTCCCCAGCGCGGCACAAACCCTACCCGGGGGTGGCTCTACCCTGAAGTCGTGCAGCGACGCCGGGTTGTCGTCGAGGGTCACGTCCAGGGTGTCTTCTTCCGCGAGACGACGAGGCGCCGCGCGCTCGCCGACGGCGTGTCCGGCTGGGCGCGCAACCGTGACGACAGCAGTGTCGAGGCCGTCTTCGAGGGCGAGCCGGAGGCGGTCGAGCGGCTCGTCAAGTTCGTCCGGGAGGGCCCGCGCGGCGCCCGGGTCGATTGGGTGGACGTCGTCAGCGAGGACTACGAAGGGCTTACCGGGTTCGAGATCCGCTGACCGCTATTCCCACTCGATCGTCGCCGGCGGCTTCGAGCTGATGTCGAGCGCGACCCGGTTGACGCCCGGGATCTCGTTGATGATCCGGCTCGAGATCGTGTCGAGCAGGTCGGAGGGGAGCCGGGCCCAGTCGGCGGTCATCGCATCCTCCGACGTGACGGCGCGGATCACGATCGGGTAGGCGTAGGTTCGCTCGTCGCCCTGGACGCCGACCGACTTGATCGCGGGCAGCACCGCGAAGCTCTGCCAGAGATCGCGGTAGAGGCCGGCGCGGCGGACCTCATCCTGGAGGATCGCGTCGGCGGCCCGCAGGATCTCGAGCCGCTCGGGCGTCACCTCGCCGATGATCCGGATCGCCAGGCCGGGACCCGGGAACGGCTGTCGCCAGACCATCTTCTCCGGCATGCCGAGCTCCTCGCCGACGCGTCGAACCTCGTCCTTGAAGAGCAGGCGCAGCGGCTCGACGAGCTCCATCGCCATGTCGTCGGGCAACCCGCCGACGTTGTGGTGGGACTTGATCTTTGCGGCGACGCCCTCCGTGCCACCCGACTCGATCACGTCGGAGTAGAGCGTCCCCTGGACGAGGAACGTGATCTCGCCCATTCCATCATGTGACAGCTTGGCTGCCTCCTCCTCGAACACGCGGATGAACTCCTCGCCGATCCGGCGTCGCTTCTCTTCCGGCTCGCTGATTCCCTCCAGCCGGGCGAGGAAGCGGTCCTGCGCCTGGACGTGGACGAGTGGCACCTGGAAGTGGCCGCCGAAGGTCTCCGCGACCTGCTCCGCCTCGTTCGAGCGCATGAAGCCGTGGTCGACGAAGACGCACGTGAGCTGGTCGCCGACCGCCTTGTGCACGAGGAGCGCGGCGACCGCCGAGTCGACGCCGCCGGAGAGCGCGCAGAGCACGCGCGCCGAGCCGACCTGCGCCCGGATCCGCTCGACCTGCTCCTCGATCACCGCAGCCGGAGTCCAGGCGGGCGGAGCGTCGGCGACCCCGTAGAGGAAATTTTTTAGCACGTCCTGGCCGTGCGGGGTGTGCCTCACCTCTGGATGGAACTGGACGCCGTAGATGCGCCGGTCGTGGTCTTCGAAGGCGGCCACGGGCGTCGAGGGCGAGGTGCCGGTGACGGTCGCCCCGGTCGGCGGGGCGGTGACAGTGTCGCGATGGCTCATCCAGACGGTCTGGCTCTCGGGGAGGCCGACGAAGAGCGCGCCTGTCCCGCCCTCGAGGTCGGTCTTCCCGAACTCCGATGCGCCCGTTCGCGCCACCTCGCCGCCGAGCTCGAGCGCGAGCAGCTGCGCGCCGTAACAGATGCCGAGCGTAGGGATGCCGAGCTCGAACAGCGCGGGATCGGCCTTCGGCGCGTCGTCTGCGTACACCGATGCCGGCCCGCCGGAGAGGATCAGCGCCAGCGGGTTGCGCGCCCGCACCTCGTCGGCGGTCAGCTTGTGCGAGACGAGCTCGGAGTACACGCGCGCCTCGCGCACGCGGCGCGCGATCAGCTGCGAGTACTGGCCGCCGAAGTCGAGCACGAGCACGGGCCGCTCTTCGCCGACCGGCTCGGGAGTCGGGAGCGGATGGACGGTGCCCACTCGACTAAGACCGCCGGTAGTTCGGCGAGTCCTTGGTGATCATGACGTCGTGCGGGTGGCTCTCCCGCAGCCCGGCGCCCGTGATCCGCACGAAGCGGGACTCCAGCTTGAGCGCCTCGACGGTCGGCGCGCCGCAGTAGCCCATCGCCTGCCGGAGCCCGCCGACGAGCTGGTAGAGGATCTGCTGCACCGGCCCCTTGTAAGGGACGCGGCCCTCGATCCCCTCCGGCACGAGCTTGTCGACGTCCTCGACGTCACCCTGGAAGTAGCGGTCCTTCGAGAAGGAGCGCGCCTTCATCGCGCCCAGCGAGCCCATGCCGCGGTACTCCTTGTAGCGCTCGCCCTGGACGAGGATCACGTCGCCGGGGCTCTCGTCGGTCCCCGCGAGCATCGAGCCGAGCATGACCGTGTCGGCGCCGGCTGCGATCGCCTTGGCGATGTCGCCGGAGGAGGTCATGCCGCCGTCGGCGACCACGGGGACGCCGTGCCGGATCGCGTACTCCGCGCACTCGAACACAGCCGTGATCTGCGGCACGCCCACGCCCGCGACGACGCGCGTCGTGCAGATCGAGCCCGGTCCAATCCCGACCTTGATCGCATCGGCGCCCGCGTCGATCAGGGCCTCGGACGCCTCGGCGGTGGCGATGTTGCCCGCGATCACCTGCACGTCCCACTCCGACTTGATCCGGCGCACCATCTCGACGACCGAGCTCGAGTGGCCGTGCGCCGTATCGACGACGAGCACGTCCACCTCCGCGTCGACCAGCGCGGCCGAGCGCTCGAAGGCGTCGGGGCCGACGCCGACCGCGGCGCCGACGCGAAGCCGTCCCTGCTCGTCCTTCGTCGAGAGCGGGAACTCGATCCGCTTCTGGATGTCCTTGACGGTGATCAGGCCCTTGAGGCGACCCTCGCCGTCCACCACCGGCAGCTTTTCGATCTTGTGGCGGTGCAGGATCTCGTTCGCCTCGTCGAGCGTCGTCCCGACCGGCGCGGTGACGAGATTGCGCGTGGTCATCAGCGCGGAGAGCGGCTGATGGGTGTTCGACTCGAAGCGGAGGTCACGGTTGGTCAGGATCCCGACGAGCACGCCAGCCTCGTCGGTGATCGGGACGCCGGAGATGCGGTAGCGCGCCATCAGCTCGAGCGCCTCGGCGACCGAGTCGCCGGGCCGGAGCGTCACGGGCTCGACGATCATCCCCGACTCCGACCGCTTGACCTTGTCCACCTCGGCGACCTGGTCGGCGATCGACAGGTTGCGGTGCAGGATGCCGATCCCGCCCTCGCGCGCGAGCGCGATCGCGAGGCGCGCCTCGGTGACGGTGTCCATCGCCGCCGAGACGATCGGGATCTCGAGCGCGATCGTCCGGGTCAGCCGCGTCGCCGTGCGCACATCGTTCGGGAGCACCGACGACTCCGCGGGCACGAGCAGCACGTCGTCGAAGGTGAGGCCTTCACGGCCGAACTTCTCTTCGTACGAAAGCTCCTGGCCTGACAAGGAAGACAGGGTAACACTGCGTTTGGACGGCGAGGACTTTGGGCCGCGAAGCGGCCCCTTCAGGGATCTTCGCGCGATGAGCAGCCGCTTCTGCGGATGCTCATCTTGCGCTGAGAGACAGCTCTGCCAGTTCGACGCCCGCGACGAGCCGGCCGGCCTCGCGTGGGTCGAAGCGTCCCGCGCCGACTTCGAGCGTCGACGCGGCGCCGGCCGCGACGGCGAGCCGAAGCGCCTCCTCGGCCGACTTGCCCGCGAGCTGCGCGGCGATGAACTGCGCGAGCAGGACATCGCCGGCTCCGACCACCGACACCGCCTCAACCGTTGGCGCGACCGCCTTGTAGCGCCGGACGTGCCGGTCTTCGCGGAAGAGGGCGTAGCAACCGGACTCGAGCGTGATGTGGACGTTGCGCGCGCCGAGCTCGGCGATCGCGTCGAGCGCCATCAGGAAGTCCTCCTCGTCCTCGAGCTCCTGCCCGACGACGTGTTCTGCCTCGCGCTGGTTTGGGGAGACGAGGAACGGTTCCGACTCGGTACCGAGCCGCAGCGGCTGGCCCTCGGTGTCGAGCACCGCCGGCACGCCGCGCTTGTTGACCTCACGCACCGCCTCCGCGTAGAAGCTCTCCTCGACCCCGCGCGGCAGCGACCCCGCGAAGATGACGAAGTCGGCGCCGCGGGAGAGGTAGTGGAGCTTCTCGAGCAGCATCTCGAGCTCCTCGGTCGTCACCTTCGGGCCCCACTCGTTGATCTCGGTGTACGAGCCTTCGGTGGGGTCGACGACGGCCGTCGACGTCCGCGACTCCTCGCCGATCCGGACGAAGTCGTTGAGGATCGCCTCGGCGGTCAGCTCCTCGACGATTCGCGTTCCGGTGCGCCCGCCGGCGAGCCCGGTCGCGACGACGGGAACGTCGAGCCGCTTGAGCGCGCGGGCGATGTTGATTCCCTTGCCGCCCGCGAGCGTAAGCACTTGGCTTGCCCGGTGGCGGTGCTCGCGCTGGAAGTGCGGGACGGTGAGCGTCCGGTCGAGCGCGGCGTTGAGCGTGACGGTGACGATCACGAGAAAAGGCCTCCAAGGTGGTCGAGCGTCCGACCTGCGTAGAAGCGTACGCGCGAAACCCGGTCAGGGCGCTCGACGCCGTCGACGGCGACCAGCGGCGACCGCGCAATCACCCGGCCGCGGTCGAGCACCTGCACCTCGCCGAGGCGCTGGCCCCGGCGCACCGGCAGCGCCGCCTCGAGAGGCATCACGACGCGCTCGACGAGCTCGCGGTCGATCCGCACGATTCGCAGCGCCGGACGCTTCGCGACGAGCCGGACGGCCGGCCGGCCGTAGGCGGTCTGCACGCTGCCGTAGTCGCGCTCGCCGTCGATCGCCCAGACGGTGCGGTAGCGCGAGAGCCCCCACGTGAGCAGCCCCGCAAGATCGGCGTTCCGTCCCTCGCGGGTCTCGCCGCCCAGGAGCGTTGCGTAGACGGTGACTCCGCCTCCTCGCGCGGCGGCGACCTGTGACCAGCCCGCACCGTCCGTGTGGCCGGTCTTGACGCCGATCAGGTTCGGGAAGGTCGAGAGGAGGTCGTTCCAGGTGCGCAGGCGCCTCCCCGCGGCGGTCGTGTCGACGATCCGGACGGTCTTCCGGATCAGCGGCTGCCTCATCGCGATGCGCGCGAGCCGCGTCACGTCGCGCGCGCTGGAGAAGTGACCCGGCGCGTCCAGGCCGTCGGGGTTGGCGAAGTGCGTGTCGGTGAGCCCGAGCTCCTGCGCACGGGCGTTCATGAGTGCGACGAACTTCGGGATCGAGCCGCCAACGTGCGCCGCGATCGCGTTCGCGGCATCGTTCGCGCTCTGGACGAGCGCCGCGCGGATCAGGTCGCGCAGCGCGATCCGCTCCCCGGCGCGCAGGTTGATCGTCGACTCGCCGACGCCCGCGGCGCCCTGCGTCACGGTCACCTGATCGTCGGGCGACTCGCGCTCGAGCGCGACCAGCGACGTCATTAGCTTCGTGATCGAGGCCATCGGCAGGCGCTGGCGCGGGTCGTGCTCGGCGAGCACGTCGCCGGTGACGCCGTTCTGAACGAGGTACGCCTCGGCGTCGACCGGGGGCGGGGCCGCGGCTGCGACGACCGCCAGAGCGAGCGTTGCGGCGACGATGAGGAGGGAGGCGGCGCCCTTCACGCGGCGGGCACTCTACTTGACGCGGATCCGCTGGCCGATCGTCAGCGCCACCGGGTCCGCGTCGGGGTTCAGCACCAGCAGCTCCTCGACCGTGGTGTCGAACTGAGTGGCGACGTCGGCGAGCGTGTCCCCGGGCTCGATCTCGTAGAACTCCGCGCCCGACGCCTCGGTCGTCGTGCCCGTCGAGGTCGTTGCGGGCTCCTCGTCGGTCACCGTGGCCGTGGTCGCGGCGACCGTCGTGGCGGGCGGTGGGATCGCCTCGGTTCCGTTCGAGAGGCCCGCGCGGACGATCAGCACGGCGATCGTGACGGCGAGGAGGAAGGCTGCCGGAGCCGCGTACCGCGCCAGCCTGACGTGACGCCGCCTCACCAACCCGAGACCGACCAGACCTCGGAGCGGAGCCGGGCCGCCTCGGCGCCGGCCGCCGAGCGCCAGTCGCCGCCGCCGCCGTTCCGGTAGGCGAAGATCACCGAGCGCGACACGCTCACGAGCGCGCTCGCGGGGCCGCTCGTGAACGCCCGCGCGACGTCCGCCGGCGCGGCCCCCTGGGCGCCGACGCCCGGGAGGAGCAGCACCGACTGCGGCAGCAGCTTTCGCGCCTCGGCCACGGCGCGCGGCACCGTCGCGCCGACCACGGCCCCGACGCTGGAGAGGCCGCGTTCGCCGATCAGGTCGGTGCCCCAGCCCTCGACGAGCCCGGCCACGTGCTGCCAAACGCGGCGTCCGTCGGAGAGCGTCAGCTCCTGCAGGTCGGTGGCGCCCGAGTTCGAGGTTCGCACGAGGCAGAAGATGCCCGCTCCGTGGAGTCGGCACGCCTGGAGGAACGGCTCGATCGAGTCGCCGCCGAGGTACGGGCTGACGGTCAGCGCGTCGGCGAGTGGAGCGTCGCCGTCCCTGGGCTCGAGATACGCGGCGGCGTAGGCGCGGGCGGTCGAGCCGATGTCGCCGCGCTTGCCGTCCGCGATCACGAGCAGCCCCGCCGCCCGCGCGTAGCCGCAGACCCGCTCGAGCGCCGAGAACCCGTCCGAGCCGAGCGCCTCGAAGAAGGCGACCTGCGGCTTGACCGCGACGACGTAGGGCGCAACCGCGTCGACGATCGCGCAGCAGAAGCGCGCGTAGGCGTTCGCCGCCTCGCCACGCCCCAGCACCGACTCCCCGCGCAGCTCGACGGGGAGCATCTCGAGGCGCGGGTCGAGCCCGACGACCACCTGGCTCCGCTTCCGCTCGACGGCGTCCGCGAGCCGGTCGGCGAAGGTTGCGGTGGCAACGGACGCCATGGCGCAAGACTAGATGCGCGATCGGAAGCTAGGCGGCGCGCCGGAGGCCCGCCAGCGGCACGATTCTGAGCTCGGGCGGCGGCCGGCGGAGGAACGTCCCGATCAGGAGCAGCTGGTCACTGTCCTCCGGCGCGATCGACGACTCCGCGCGGGCGACAGCGGCCAGGCCCGCCTCGGTCTCCACCCTGCCCGCGTCCCCAGGCAGGAGCGTCCGCGTGGCGACGACGCGGCCGCCGGAGACGAAGAACGCGCGCCGGAAGCCCTCCTCGGCGGCCGGGACGAGCAGACACAGCTCGAGCCCGCGCAGCCGGTCAAGCTCGGCGAGCACGCCCGTGACGTCGTCGAGCGCCGCGATCCGGTCGCGCAGCCGGGCGGCGTCCTCGAAGCGCAGGTCGGCCGCGAGGCGTCGCAGCTTTGCACGGAGCGCGGGCAGCGCCTCCACGGGCTCTCCCTCCCACCCCTCGAGCGCGCGGGCGGCGCGGCGGGCGAGGCGCCGGCTCTTCAGCGGCCCGTGCGGACCGGGGGTCTCGGTCACGCACCAGCCGGAGCCGCGCCGCCGGAGATAGACGTAGCGGTCAGGCCGGGCGCTGCGGGCGTTGGCGGGCGGACGCAGCTCGCGTAGGAGCCGAAGCTCCTCCAGACCGGCCTCGAGCTCCGAGCCGAGCACGCGCCACTCGACTCGCTCGAGCGCGCCGAGAGCTGCCTCGACCGCCGGCCGCTGCCGCTCGGTGCGGAAGTACGAGCGGAGCCTGGCCCGCAGGTCGCGCGCCCGGCCGACGTAGAGCACCTGCTCGTTCCGGTCGCGGAAGAGGTAGACGCCCGGCTTCTGCGGGGCGCCCGCCACGAGCGAGCGTTTCCCGGCGAGCCGGCGCGCACGCGGCGCGGCCAGATCGACGAGCTCTGCGACCGTCGCGGTGCCGCGCTCCTGCGCCAGGCCGATCAGCGCGAGCAGGATCTCCGCGGTCGCCTCGGCGTCGGGGAGCGCGCGGTGTGACGGGCGCACCGCCGTTCCGAAGAAGTGCGAGAGCGAGGCGAGCCCGACGCGCGAGACCCGCCCCGCGAGCAGGCGCCGTGCAAGCCAGAGCGTGTCGACCACCGGCCCCGCCACGCGCCTCCCCGTCAGGCGCTCGACCTCGCGGTCGAGGAAGGCCATGTCGAACCGCGCGTTGTGCGCGACGAGCACCGCGTCGCCGGCAAAGTCGAGGAAGCGCCGGACGGCGAGCTCGACCGGCGGCGCGCCGCGGAGGGCGCGGGGGTCGATGCCCGTCAGGGCCGCGATCGGCGCGGGCAGCGGCCGGCGCGGATTGACGAGCGTCTCGAACCGCTCCACGAGCTCGAGCCCGCGCACGCGCACCGCGCCGATCTCGCAGATCGAGGAGCTTGCAGCCGACAAGCCTGTCGTCTCGAGGTCGAAGACGACGTAGGTCGCAAGCTCGACCGGCAGCGACACTCCCGCCGGCTGGGCGAGCCCGACGCTCGCGCCGCGCCAGGCGAGCCGGGCGTCCCCGTCGACGACGTCAGCGAGCAGCGACCGCGCGAGACCCGTCGGCACGTGGCGGAGTGCGTAGAGGGCTCGCGCCGCGTCCTCCGCCGGCACCGGCCCGTGTCGCGCCTCGATGAGCTCGACGAGCCGGTCGGCCGAGTCGAATGAGAGCTGCATCGCGAGATCCTATGCGAACACGTGTTCGTGTTCAAGCGTAAAGAGAAGGCCGCGCCGGTCCTGACACCGGGCGCGGCCCTCTGAGTCCTCGGAGGAGCGGGCCTCGGGCTAGCCGCCCTTGACTGACGCCTTCAGCTGGCTGCCCGCCGAGAACTTCGGCACGGTCGCCGCCGGAATGTGAACCTTCTGGCTCGGATTGCGCGGGTTGACGCCCTCGCGCGCGGCGCGGTCGCTGGTGGAGAACTTCCCGAAGCCCGTGAACGTGATCGAGTCACGCTTCCTCAGGGTTTCGGTCACGGTCTCGAGCACGGCTTCGACGGCTGCACCGGCGTCGCGGCGTGAAAGACCGGCTTTCGACGCGACTGCGTCAACAAACTCCTGCTTCGTCACTTGCACTCCTCTTGTCGTGGGGCCATCGAAAACTCGCGGGGACCCTAACAGCCGCGTCGGACTGGCTCAACTGGTAATGGCTCAACCATGCGGGTTTGCGGCGGTTTTTGACGCCGAGACGAGTTCTCCTGCCCGATACAGCGAGCGCAGGCGCACGCCGAGTCGGGCCAGCGCGTCCGTCCCTCCCTCCTCGCGATCGACCACGCAGACGGCGTTTCTGACCACGAGACCCGCCTCCCGGAGCGCCGCGACGGCCTCGGCGAGCGCCCCGCCGGAGGTGACGACGTCCTCGATCAGGCAGACGAGCTCGCCCGCCTCGAAGGGGCCCTCGAGGCGGTTAGCGGTGCCGTACTCCTTAGCGCTGTCGCGGACGATCACGAACGGTAGGCCCGAGGAGAGGGACGCCGACGCCGCGAGCGCGACCGCGCCGAGCGCCGGGCCGGCGAGACGGACTGCGTCCGGCTCGAACTCGGCGACGGCGGCCGCAAGGCGCTCGCCCAGCGGGCCGAGTAGCTCCGGCAGCGTCTCGAAGCGGTACTTGTCGAGGTAGTAGCTCGAGCGCCGCCCCGAGCGGAGCAGGAAGTCGCCCTCGAGTAGGGCGTGGTCTCGGAGCTGGAGCCCGAGGTCGTCCATCAGACGACCGTGCGGGCGAGCGCGAGCAGGCGCTCCGCCGCGGGCGTGCCGTGCTCGAGCGCGACCATCGAGCCGTCGTCGTAGTAGAGGTGGACGCGCTCGCGGCGTTCGTCGCGGCGGCGCGCGAGATACAGCAAGGGCCCGCCGACGAGGAGCGCGATAGCGAGCAGCCTACGCATCGGTGGGCGCCTTCTTCGTGCGGCGGCGCGGCTTCGGCTTGGGCTTCTCCGGGATCGAGCGCAGGCAGGCCTGGAGGTCGTGGAAGACGAGCCCGGACGTGGGCTCGGGCGTCGTCGTCGCGACGATCGTGCGCCCGCCGTCCCGGACGACGAACACGCTCCCGCGGCGCAGCGCCGCCTCGAGCCGGGTCAGCGTCCGCTCGCTCGCGATCCCGTCCCCGGCGGCGAGCAGGTCGCGCGCTACGCCTGCGAGGCGCTCGCTCCGGGCGGCGTCGTCGAGCGTCGAGGCGACGACCTTGCCGTCGGTGGAGAGCAGTGCGGCGGCCTCGACCTGCGAGGAGATCTCGGTCAGGTCGGCGAGCGCGCTGGCGGCATCCATCGTCGAGACGCTAGCCCATACTGCCGAGGTGCGCAGGTACGAGGTCCTCCAGAAGTTCTACGCCGACCGCGGTCCCCATCTCGCGGCCATGATCGCCTACTTCGGGCTGCTCTCGTCGGTGTCGCTGATCTTTCTCGCGCTCGCGCTGCTCGGGTTCACCGGGCGCGCGGAGGAGTCGAGCTACCTCGTCCGGGAGCTGCAGAACCTCTTCCCGTCGCAGTCGATCACCGACATCGTCCGCGTCGTCGAGGCGATCACCGAGAACGCGACAACGCTCGGGATCATCGGCGGCACCTTTCTCGTCTGGACGTCGCTGTCCCTCTTCAGCGTGCTCGAGTCGGCGTTCAACATCGTCTACGCGCGGCCGAACCGCTCCTTCCTGCGCGGCAAGTTCCTCGCGACGCTCTTCATGGCCGGGTCGCTCGTCGTGCTCTTCGTCGCCCTGGTCGTCGGATCGGTCGGCTACGACGTCCTGAAGCGCTTCGCGCCCGGCTTCGTGGCCAACGACGTCGTTGCGTACGGGCTCTCCGTCCTCGTCTCGACGCTGGCCGTTTTCATCTTCCTCGTCGTCGCCTACGAGCGGCTGACGAATACAAAGCTGACGCTGCACGAGGTCTGGCCCGGTGCGTTGATCGGCGCCGTGCTGCTGCAGACGTCCTTTCAGGTGCTGCCGCTCTTCGTCCGCTTCTCCAGCGAGGTCGTTGCCGTGCAGGCGCTCGGCGCGTCCGCGCTCCTACTCGTGTGGCTCTACGTGATGTCGAATGCGATCGTCTTCGGCGCCGAGGTCAATTGGTGGCACGCCCGCCGACACGACGAGGAGATCAGGGGGCTCGCGTGAGCTCGAGCAGCGCTGCGGCTGCCCGCGCACGATGGGAGTTGCGGCGCTTCCAGTCGTTGCCGAGCTCGGCGACCGTCCGCTCTTCGCCGCTCGGGACGAAGATCGGGTCGTAGCCGAAGCCTTCCGCGCCGCGCTGCTCGCGAGCGACGGTTCCCTCGAGCGTGCCGCGAACGTCGACCTCTTCGCCCGCGGGGCCGATCGCGACGATCGTGCAGACGTAGCGGGCGCGGCGGTCCTCGACGCCTTCGAGATCGCGCAACAGCCGTTCCTTGCCACTCCCTGCACCGCCGTAGCGAGCGGAGTGGACGCCTGGGCGTCCGCCCAGCACCTCCACCTCGATGCCCGAGTCTTCTCCGAGCGCCCAGGCGTCGGCAGGGCCGATCTCGCGGCTGAACGCGGCCTTTCCGCGGGCGTTCTCGTAGTAGGTCGTCCCGTCCTCCGGCGGGTAGGCGCGGACGGTCTCGAGCAGCCGAAGCTCCCAGCCCGGCAGCACCGCGCGGAGCTCCTCCAGCTTGTGCACGTTCCCGGACGCGAGGCAGGCCTTGATTATGGCCTCCATTGCACGTGCTCGACGTCGTCGAGCTTGGCGATCCGGTCGGCGACGCGCGCGGACTCCGAGCGCCGGGAGGCGCGCAAGACGACGTCGATCGAGCGCTCGTCGCCGAACTCGACGTGGCTGATCTGCGCGCCGAGCGCCTCGATCGCCTCAAGCACGCGCGTCACGTCGCCCTCGGGGGCGAGCGCGATCCCGAGTTCCGAGTCCTCCGGCCGCACCCGCGCGACGAGGCGCGTCGAGAGCAGCTTCAGCGGCCCGAGCGACACGAGCACCAGCGCCGCCGAGCCGACGGCGACCACGTAGTAGCCGGTGCCGCTCGCCATCCCGATCGCGGCCACCACCCAGAGCGTCGCCGCCGTCGTCAGCCCCCGCACCGAGACCCCGCGAACGATGATCGCGCCCGCGCCGAGGAAGCCCACGCCCGTGACGATCTGGGCCGCGATCCGGGTCGGGTCGAAGACGATCCCCGACTCGGTCGAGAACGTCCAGTCCGTCCAGGCATAGGCCGAGACGAGCGTGAAGACGCACGCGCCAAGCGAGACGAGGAGATGCGTTCGGAAGCCGGCCTCGTGGTCGCGCAGCTCCCGTTCGAGCCCGATCGCGCCGCCGAGACCGGCGGCGATCAGCAGCCGGATCAGCGCCTCGGTGGTCGAGAGATCAGGCACGCTCCGCAGCGATCGCTTCGTTCTGCGCGACCATGATCTCCTCGATCCCTCCGGCCGCGAGGTCGAGCAGGCTGTCGAGCAGCTCGCGCGAGAACGGGTCGCGCTCGGCCGTGGCCTGCACCTCGACGAGCCGTCCGTCGGCGGTCATGACGACGTTCATGTCCGTTTCGGCCGTCGAGTCCTCGGAGTAGTCGAGGTCGAGGAGCGGCCGGCCGTCGACGACGCCGACCGACACCGCGGCGACCGAGCCGGTGAGCGCCTTCGAGAGGCCGAAGCGGTCGAGCGCGCGCCGGGCCGCGACGTACGCGCCCGAGATCGCGGCGCAGCGCGTGCCGCCGTCCGCCTGGAGGACGTCGCAATCGAGCCAGAGCGTCCGCTCTCCGAGCGCCTCGAAGTTGCAGACCGAGCGCAGGGCGCGGCCGATCAGGCGCTGGATCTCGACCGTGCGGCCGCCCTGCTTGCCCTTCGCGGCCTCCCGCTCGACGCGCTCGCCGGTCGAGGCGGGCAGGAGCGAGTACTCAGCCGTCATCCAGCCGCGGCCGGAGCGGTGGAGCCAGCGCGGGACGCGCTCCTCCACGGTCGCCGTGCAGAGCACGCGGGTCTTGCCCTGCGAGTAGAGGACGGAGCCGTTGGCGAGCTCGATCCAGTCGGGAAGGAGTTCGAGCGGGCGAAGCTGGTCGTCCCGGGAGCGGCCGTCGTTCCTCACGCTGCCGCCTCCAAGGTCTCGATCTCCACGTGCTCGACCTCCTCGATCGGGAGCTGCAGAAAGCGGCGGCCCATCTCCCGGAACGACTCCGGATCGCCGGTGGTCAGGAAGCCGTACGCGCCCTCGCGCGCGGCATCGTTCTCGATCCGCTTGCGAGCGAGCGTCTCGGCGACCTCACGAGCGGTCTCCTCGGCCGAGAAGACGAGCGTCACGTCTCGCCCGAAGACCCGCTGCAGGATCGGGCGGATGAGCGGGTAATGCGTGCAGCCGAGAATGACCGTGTCGACGCCCGCATCCTTCAGCGGCGCCACGTACTCGCGCACCGCGACGGCGGTCTCCTCGGCGAAGGGATCGTCGCCCTCGATCATCGGCACGAGCCGCGGGCAGGCGACGGGGAAGACGAGCGCGCCGGCGTCGAGCGATCGGACGAGCTCCTCGTAGCGGCCGCTCGCGACGGTCGCCTGGGTCGCGAGCAGGCCGATCCGGCGGTTACGCGTCGCCTGCACTGCGGCGCGCGCCTCGGGGGCGATCACGCCGACCACGGGCACCTGCAGCTCGGTCTGGAGCTCGGGCAGCGCGGCCGCGGTCGCCGAGTTGCAGGCGACGACGACGAGCTTGACGCCACGCGACTCCAGATAGGCGCCGATCTCCCGCGCGAAGCGGCGGAGCTCCTCGAGCGGACGGGGGCCGTACGGAAGCCGCGCACCGTCGCCGAGGTAGAGGAAGTCCTCGTGCGGCAGCGTGACGAGACATTCGTGCAGGACGGTCAGCCCGCCGACGCCCGAGTCGAACACGCCGATCGGCCGCTCGTCCATGCGGGGATTCTACGGCGGGGGCGAGCCGGTAGGCTCAGCCGGGTGAAAGTGCTCGCCGTCACGCACGGGCCGAGCGTCGGACCTGGGGTCTTCGAGGACGCCGCCCGCGACGGCTCGCACGAGCTCGTGGAGTGGTCGGCTCCGGCCGGCGGCTCGCCGCCTGGGGCAGACGCCGTGATCGTCTTCGGGGGCGCGATGCACCCCGACGAGGAAGCCGCACACGGCTGGCTGCGCCCGGAGCTGCGCTGGCTGCTGGCGCAGCTCGAGCGCGGCACGCCAATGCTCGGCGTCTGCCTCGGCTCGCAGCTGATCGCCCGCGCGGCGGGCGCGAACGTCTTCCGGGCGCCCGAGCCGGAGGTGGGCTGGTACGAGGTGGAGCGCACCGACGCGGGCGCGGCCGATCCGGTCGCCCGCTCGCTCCCCGAGCGCTTCGAGGCCTTCCAGTGGCACCACTACACCCACGACCTCCCGCCCGGGTCGGTGGAGCTCGCGCGGAGCCGCGTCTGCACGCAGGCCTTCCGGGTCGGGAATGCCTGGGGCGTTCAGTTCCATCCCGAGGTGCGCGCCGCGCAGGTCGAGACCTGGCTTGCGGAGGAGCCGCACGACGTCGACGACCCGCAGGCGTTTCGCCAGGCTACGGGGGAGCGGATCGACGGGTGGAACGAGCTCGGGCGGAGCCTCTGCACCGCCTTCCTCGCCGCGGTCTACTAGCCGTTCTCGACCGGGAGCGAAGCGTCCCGCGACCACTCGTGCCAGGAGCCGCGGTAGTTCGCGGCGTCGTAGCCGGCGGCGCGCAGGATCTCGGCCGCCAGCTCGGAGCGCTGGCCCGAGTGGCAGTAGGTGACGAGCTCGGAGCCACCGGGCGGGCCGAGGCGCTCCGCGATCTCCTCCCCGGTCAGGGTCATCAGCTCCGAGAGGTCTAGGTGTCGCGCGCCGGGGATGCGGCCGGGCCGCGGGTCGCACGGCGCAACCGCGTCGCCGGTGTACTCGCGCAGGCTGCGGACGTCGAGCACGACGAAGCCCTCCCGGTCGAGACCCTGCTTCACGTGCTCGAGCGTCACGTCCACCGTGCGATCGCCTCCGCGAGCAGCGCGTCGACCTCGGCGGTCCGTTCGAGGCTCGGCAGATGGCCGCACCGCGGGAGCACGATCGCTTCTGGATCGAACGCGAGTGCGTCGTCCGGCGAGATGAACGGGTCGTGGTCGCCGACGATCGTCAGCTTGCGCGCCCCGAGCGCGCCGTAGAGGTCGGTCGAGTCGGGCCGGTCGCGGATCGCCTCGACGGCCGTGACGAGCTCTTCCTCCGTCCGCTCGAGCGCGAGCGAGCGGGCCCACTCGACGAGCTCTGGGTCGCTCTCCGGCCTGAAAAGCACCTCGCCCATCGCCTCCCAGACGCCGGCGGCGCCCTGCTCGCGCGCGAGGGCGATCGTGGTGGCGCGGCGCTCGCGCCGCTCCGGGGTGTCTGCGTGGGGGCCGGAGCCGAGGAGGACGACGCCGGAAACGCGCTCGGGTGCGCGGCGCGCGACGGCGACGGCGCAGTAGCCGCCCATCGACGCGCCGACGAAGACGGCCGGGCCGGAGAAAGAGGCGAGCACCGCTTCCGCCCACTCGTCCATCGTGCGGCCGAGCCCGTACAGCCGCGGCGTGACGACGTCGTGCTCGGCCAGCGCCGCCAGGTTCGGCTCCCACATTCGCTCGTCGAGCGGGAAGGCGTGCAGGAGCACCACCGTCACAGCGCAGCCACCAACTGGAGCTCGGCGGCGACCGAGGGCCGCTCGCAGGCGCGCTCGAGCCACTCCACGAGCGCCGGCCACGGGTCGAGCGGGATCGCGAGCATGTCGCGCGCACGCAGCACCCAGGGGACGAACGCGACGTCGGCGAGCCCGAACGCCCGGCCCGAGAGCCACGGCATGCCTTGGAGCAGCACGTCGAGAAAGCCGAGCTCCTCCTCGAAGCGCTCGCGCGCGCCGTCCTCGCCGCGGCGGAAGGCGTAATACGGCTGCGAGAACTCGTCGAAGCGGAAGACGAGCAGCCGTCCCGCGGCCCGCTCGCCCGGATCGTCCGGCCAGAGCGGCGGCTCGGGATAGCGCTCGTTTAGGTACTCGGCGATCACGACCGACTCCGGCAGCAGCCAGCCGTCCTCCTCGAGCACGGGCACCTTTCCCGACGGGTTCTTCTGGTACAGCCAGCCAGGGCGGTCGCGAAGGTCGATCTCGACCGTGTCGTAGGGGACGCCCTTCTCGGCGAGCACGATCCGCGCGCGGGCGCAGTAGGGGCAGCGCGCGGCGTCGTAGAGGGTTATCACTCGTCGGGCTCCCAGCCGTGGTCGGCCCCTTCCAGGCCGATCGCCGCCGCGATCTCCTCCAGCAGCGTCTGCGCCGGCGGCAGCTCGTCCGGCCGCGCCGCCGTGCGCGCGACCGCACGCACCGCGGCCGGGTCGGCGCCGGTGAGGCGGGAGACGACGCGGGGGTTCGCCGCCAGCGCGATCGCATCCCCGGGCGGGAGCGGCCCGTAGTGCTCTGGCACGGAGAGGTACTCGTCGACGACCCGCCCGGCTTCGAGCAGGACGAAGCGGACGACCTGCTCGTGCTCGACGCCCAGCGCGAGCACGACGGAGCCCATCCGGTCGGAAAGCTCCTTCGCGAGCCGCCGCAGCATCGAGGGATCGCGGTCGCAAACGTCGTCGTAAACCACGATCCAGCCGTTGCGCGGCGGCGCCACAGTGCTCCCCAGCGACCGTCCGGGCAGCCGCGGGACGAACTGCTGCACCGCTCGCTCGACCGCGCCGAGATCGTCGGTCTGGATGTGGATCGAGCCGTACGAGCGGCCGCCGCTGTCCTTGCGCACGTCGAGCTCGAGCACGAGATTGCGCGACTCCTCGCGGAAGCCGAGCTTCTCGTAAAACGCGAGCGAGTCCTTGCCGGACGTCAAGAGGACGCGCGTGGCGCCGCGGGCGCGCAGGTTCTCGAACACCGTCTCGACGAGCGCTTGGCCCGCCTCCTGCCGCCGCCCCGCGTCGGCGACGCGGAGCCCGCCGATGCGGGCGACGTGATCCTCGAGCCACGCGGTGACGAAGCCGACGACCTCGCCGTTCTCCTCTGCCACGAAGAGGGCGTTCGCCGCGAGCGCCCGGTCGCTCTCCGCCTCGGACGTCTCTCCGAGCCCGCGCAGGGCGTCGCGGTCGTCGTCGGTGGCGTGTCGGATCGTCATGAGGGCGGATGTACGCGGAGACCGGTCAGGAGGTAGTGGGCGCTGAGGTTCTCAAACGGGTGGAAGCGGACGGCGAAGCTGCGAACGTTCGGCACGTCACCATAGAACGCAGCCACGGCCTTCCGCAGTCCCAGGTCGCCCGCCGGCCACGCGTGTGGACGCGCGAGATGGCGGGCGAGGAACCAGTCCGCCGTCCACTCGCCGAGCCCGCGGAGCGCGACGAGCCGGGCCGTCACCTCCTCGTCCGGGAGCGCGGCGAGCGCGGCGAGTTCCAGCTCGGCGCAGGCGAGCCCGATCACGTACTCGGCCTTTCGCGTCGAGAAGCCGAGCCCGACGAGCTCCTCCTCGGTCGAGCGCGCCGTGCGCTCACGGGTCGGGAACGCATGGGCGTGGACGCCGGGCGCGCCAAGGCGCTCGATGAAGCGGCTCCGGATCGCGGCGGCAGACTGGAGCGACACCTGCTGCGCGGTGATCGAGGTGACGAGCGCCTCGAACGGGTCCGGCTGGAGCGGCGGCCGAAAGCCCGGCAGCGCCTGCACGAGCCGGGCGAGCGTCTCGTCGCCGGACGCCCACTCCCGGAACCCCTCGAGGTCGAAGGGCGCGCCGAGGTAGGTGAGGACGCCAGCCTCGATCGCGGCATCGTGCGGCTCGACGTCCACCCCGCCCGGCGCCGCCTCGATCCGCACCTCCCTCCCTCCGAAGACGCGATGCAAGCCTCCTTCGCGCCAGACGTTGGCTCGATCCAGGCCGTAGACCTGGTAGCGCGCGGTCGAGAGCTCGAAGTCGTAGGGCTGCGGCAGGTGGACGAGCACGACGTCATGCTTTCAAGCCGGAAAGGGAGGCTGCCGATAGAAGCTGCGTGCGCCGCCTCGCCGTCCTCTTTGCCTGCGCTCTCCTGCTCCCCGCCTCCGCCTCCGCTGCGGCCGAGCGCTCGTGGGCCGAGGAGCAGATCGAGACCGTCGTCGAGGCAGGCCTGCTTGCCGACGACGTCGCTGCGTTCAAGCCCGACCGGCCACTGACGCAGAAAGCGCTCTCCGCGGCACTCGAATCGCTCTCCCTCGCCGGCGAGGAGCCGGTGGACTACCGCTATCCGCTCGTCGCGCCCGGTCGCACAGTCACCATTCGCGAGCTCGACGCCGCTCTCGTCGGCTTCCTCGGCCTCGGCGACAGCGCCCGCGCGGTCGCTGCGGCGCTTCGCGTCGCAGGCCTCGCCCCCAAGACCGGCGCGGGCACGGAGACGGTGGCCCGCCTGCTCGGGCTGCGCGTCAACCATCCGGCGGAGCAGGACGCGCTCGAACTCGGCCTCAACGACCCGGCGACGCGGGCCGAAGCCGCCTACTCGCTCGCCCGCGTGCTGGGGCTCAACGGCTGGGAGCAGGACCGGATTCGCTCGGCGACCGAGGGACTCGTGCTGCCCCAGCTGACCGAGCTCCAGCGGCAGGTACTCCAGCGCGCCGTCTCGTTCGTCGGTTACCCGTACATCTGGGGCGGCAGCTCCGAGAGCGTGCAGCAGCCGTTCGGCAAGCGCGCGCCCGGCGGCTTCGACTGCTCCGGCTTCGTCTGGCGCGTCTTCAAGCTCGAGCCGTTCGCCGGCGCCTCGGCGCTCGCCTCGGTGCTCCGCGGCCGCACCACCTTCCAGATGGCAGGCGAGGTGCCGCCGGCCCAGCGGATCAAGAAGACGGAAAACCTCCAGCCGGGCGACCTGATCTTCCAGGGCGACAAGGGCGCTGCCTCCAGGCCGGCCCAGGTCGGGCACGCAGGCATCTACCTCGGCGACGGCTGGTTCGTGCACTCGTCGGACAGCGGCACCACCCTGCATCCGTTCGAGGGCTGGTACCGCGAGCGGTTCGCATGGGCACGACGGCCGCTGCGCGAAGCCGGCCTCAGCTAGCGAGCGCCGACACGACGTCGCGCAGGTCGTCGAACGGCTCGTAGGCGACGCCGTGTTCGTCGAGATGCCGCGCCAGCGCGTCGCGGGCGAACACCCGGTCGGCCGCCAGCGCGGCGCAACGATCCGAGTAGCCGTCGCCGACGTAAACGTAGGGCGAGGCGGCGAGCGCGGCGCGCTTGCACGGCTCGCCGCACGTAGCGCACGCCGCCTCGTCCCTGAAGAGGACGCGCCACCCATCGGGCGTCGCCACGACCCGGTTCGCGAGCACCTCCAACCGGACGCCCTCGCGCTCGAGCACCGGCTCGATCAGCTCCCGAAACCCCGCCGAGATCACGAGCGGCTCGAGGCCCGCCAACTCGTGCAGGCCCTCACGCACCTGCACGTTCTCGAGCACCCAGGCGACCACGTCGTCGAGCGGCGCCGTGATCGCCTCGAATTCGAGCGCGATCTCCTCGTGCAACGTCAAGTCGACCCCTACGCGCGGCT
This sequence comes from Gaiellaceae bacterium, assembly GCA_046594445.1. Taxonomy (GTDB): domain Bacteria; phylum Actinomycetota; class Thermoleophilia; order Gaiellales; family Gaiellaceae; genus Gaiellasilicea. Next base: position 85,311 of record JBKJSM010000002.1, read on the forward strand.
CCAGCTCAGTGAGCAGCGCAGGGTCGCCGAACTCGTGGATCACCTGCACGAGCGAGTCCCGGACGGTGACCGTCCCGTCCCAGTCGACGACGAGGCGCAAAGGGCTACAGATGTGAGGTGAGGCCGGCGTCGGACGCCGTCTCGTCGCCGGTCTCGTACCAGGAGAGCGCGTACTTGCCGTCGTCGAGGTCGCGCGCGAGCTTCGTCAGCTTCAGCGGGTTGAAGGTGTCGCACATGACCGCCAGCTCGGCCGTCTCGTGCAGCCCGATCGCCTTCTCCGCAAGGCCCGGGTGAGGACCGTGCGGCAGGCCGGAGGGGTGAAGCGTGATCGATCCGACGTCGACGCCCTTGCGCGAGCCGAAGTTGCCCGAGACGTAATAGATCATCTCCTCCGACTGCAAATTCGAGTGGTGGTAGGGGATCGGTACGGCGAGCGGGTCGAAGTCGAGCTTGCGCGGGCAGAAGGAGCAGATGACGAAATTTCGCCCCGCAAAGGTCTGGTGGGCGGGCGGCGGCTGGTGGATCCGGCCGGTGATCGGCTCGAAGTCGTGGATCGAGAACGTCCACGGGAAGAGGTAGCCGTCCCAGCCGACGACGTCGAAGGGGTGGTAGTCGAGCAGGTAGGTCTGGTAGCCGCTGCGCACGCGCACCTTGACGGGGAACTCGCCCTTCTCGCGGTGCGTGTTGAGCTCCGTCGGCGGGTGGATGTCGCGGTGGTAGTACGGGGCGCCCTCGACGATCTGGCCGTGCTCGTTCCGGTAGCGGCGCGGGATCTGAATCAGGCCGGGCGTCTCGAAGACCAGGTAGCGCTGCTCCCCCACCGGACGGAAGCGGTACGTCGTGCCGCGGGGGACGACGACGTAGTCGCCCTCCTTGTACGGCAGCTCGCCAAAGATCGTCTCCAGAACGCCCGAGCCCTCGTGGACGAAGATCACCTCGTCGCCCTCGCCGTTCCGGAAGAAGTAGCCCATCTGCTCGGCCGGGCGGCAGATGGAGATCTCGACGTCCGCGTTCCACATCAGCAGGCGCCGGCCGGTCACCTCGTCGCCGCCGGCCTCGATCCCCTTCGTGTGCATCATCCGGTGCTGGTGGGTGTCGGGGAGCCACTCCTCGCGGACGATCGGCTCGAAGTCGCCGATCTCCATCACCCGGCACGGCGACTGGAGGTGGTAGAGGATCGACTCGTTGCCGGTGAACCCCTCGAGGCCCATTACCTCCTCGGTCAAGAGGGTGCCGTTGTCGCGGAACTGAATGTGGCGCTTGCGCGGAACGTCTCCGAGGCGCTGGTAGAAGGGCATGGCGGGAGGATACCGCCGACGCCTCTACCCGACCCTCGCTGCCAATGGGCCGATTCCGGGGATTGAGAGCTCGAGGGGGCCGCTCCGCACATCCTGCCGCAGCTCAAGCACCGGGCCCGCGAGGAGGTCTCCCGGACGTAGGCGTGTGTTCAGCTCGGCCAGCGCACGCGCGGCCTCCCAGTCAAGTGAGCTGGCGAACCCGTCCTCGAGCTCGGTCTCGACGACCGGGCCGAGCAGCAGCGCGAAGTCGCGATCCTTGGGCGAGTCCAGCTCCGGCGCTCGCCACTCGGCGAGCCCGGTCCAGCCGCCGATCGTCCCGTCCAGGCCGATCACGGCCGCCAGCCGCATCGCCACGTCGAGGCGACCGCCGGGCCTCGGGACGAAGGCGCCCGAAGAGCGGATCGCGGTCGGGTTCGCGAACGTAAAGCTCGCCGGACCGTCGAACAGCCGAACCGCCGGCGGCTCGAGCACCGGTGCGCGAAGCACGACCTCGGCGAGGGGGTACTCGGCGTGCTCGCGGGCGGACGAGCCGCCTGTGAAGAACGCCTGCAGCGTCTGCGCGGCGAGTTGCACGACAGTGTCGCCGTCGATCCTCCCCGGCCAGCCGCGCTCGAGCTCCTGGTCGACCGGCGAGAACATGCAGAGCCTCACGGTGTGACTCTCACGGTTCGGTGTGCACGATCACGTCGGCGACGTCCGGTCGCGCGCGGCGCAACCGCTCCTCGACCTCGCTCGCGCGAGCATGCGCCTGCGCCAGCGTCGAATCGGCGTCGAGCCCGAGCGTCACGAACGCGACCACGCCCTTCTCCGTCCGCAGTAGCCGCAGCGCCCGTGGCGGACCGCCCGCGGCCCGCTCGACCGCGGCCTCCAGCTCGGCAGCCTCGACGAGCTCCCCCGCGCCGGCCTCCGCGAGCGGCTCGAGATGCGTCTGGACGGACGCGATCTCCGGAACGGCGGCGACGATCGCCCGCTCGACCTGCTCCGCCACCTCGTGCGCCTCCTCGAGCGTGACATCGCCCGGCAGCTTGAGGTGAAGCGAGAGCTCGTTCGTACCGCCGTCGAGCGCGACCACGACCAGGTTGTGGATCTCGCGCACCCGCGGGACGCTGAGCGCCGCGGCGTGGGCGCGCTCGCGCAGCACGGCCTCCTCCGTCCGCGGCTCGACGTGGACGACGACGTCGCAGCCGGGCAGCGCCCGCTCGAGCTCGTCCTCGACGCGGTCGGCGATCGCATGACCCTGGCCGACGGCCGCGCCCGGCGGGACGGAGATGACCACGTCGGCGAACGTGCGCCCCGCCGCCTGGCGCAGCCGCAGGCGGGAGAGCTGAACCGGTGGGTCGATGCGGGCGATGGCGGCGCGGGCCGCTGCCTCCGCGTCGGCCGGGGCTCGGTCCATCAGCACGTCGACGTTGCGGCGGATCAAGCGTCCTGCTGCGGCGAGGACGAGAACCGCGACGAAGAGGGCTGCGATCGAGTCGCCCGACGGATACCCGGCGGAGGCGGCCACGAGCCCGCCGAGCACGGCGAGCGTCCCGACGAAGTCGCTGCCGAAGTGGAGCGCGTTCGAGCGCAGCGCCTCGCTCCGGTACCGGCGGGCCGTGCGCAGCGAGGTGAGGGTCCGCGCAAGGTCGATCGCAAGCACGCCGGCGACGACGGCGAAGACCCACCACGCGGGGTCGAGCGCCTGCTCGCTGGCACCCGTGAGCCGCGTCACCGCCAGCACGCCGACGCCGACGCTGACGAGCGCCAGCACCGTCGCCTCCGCGAGGGCCGCCAGATGCTCGGCCTTGCCGTGGCCGTACTGGTGCGCCCTGTCGGCCGGGCGGCCGGCGACGCCGATCGCGAAGAACGTCAGGAGCGCGGCCACGAGGTCGGTGCCCGAGTGGAGCGCCTCCGAGACGAGCCCGAGGCTGCCGCTCGCAAGCCCCGTGCCGAGCTTGAGCACGACCAGGACCGCCGCAGCGACGATCGACGCGAGCGCCGTCCGGCGCTGCGGGGTCATGCGCTTATGGCCGGTAGTAGTTGGCCTAGTACCAGCGGCCGCGGCGAAAGCCGCCGAACGCCAGACCGATGAGCGCGACGATGATCCCGATCACCGGCCGCCCGGTCAGCGCAAGGACGATTCCGACTACGACGAGGATTGCTCCGATTCCCATGCGGGGGACTATCGCACTTCCGGTCGGACGGCAAACGCAGAGCTAGAGATTGCCGCGCAGAGCCTGCTCGCGCTCGATCGACTCGAAGAGCGCTTTGAAGTTGCCCTCGCCGAAGGTGGTGGCGCCGTGCCGCTCGATCACCTCGAAGAACATCGTCGGCCGGTCCTGGGCGGTCTTCGTGAAGATCTGGAGCAGGTAGCCGTCGTCGTCGCGGTCGGCGAGGATCCGCAGCCGTGCGAGGTCGCCGTAGTCCTCCTCGATCTCGCCGACGCGGCCCTCCACCTCGTCGTAGTAGGCCTCGGGCGTGTCGAGGAACGGGATGCCTCGACCCTTCAGCGCCTGCACCGTCTCGACGATGTTCGACGCCTGCAGCGCGACGTGCTGGACGCCGGGGCCGCCGTTGAACTGCAGGTACTCGTCGATCTGGCTCTTGCGCTTGCCCTCGGCCGGCTCGTTGATCGGGAACTTGATCTTGCCACTGCCGTCAGCCATCACCTTGCTCATCAGCGCCGAATACTCGGTCTGAATCTGGTCGTCGCCGAAGTGGACGATGTTCGTCATCCCGAAGACCTGCTCGTAGAACTCGACCCAGTGGTTCATCCGGCCGAGCTCGACGTTGCCGACGACGTGGTCGATAGCGAGCAGGCCGACGCCGTCGGAGCGGGAGCCGTTGGGGGACAGCGACACGTAGCCGGGCAGGTACGGCCCGGAGTAGGCGCTCCGATCGACGAAGGTGTGGACGTTGTCGCCGTAGGTCGCGATCGTCGCCAGCTCGACACGGCCGTGCTCGTCCTCGACGGTGTGCGGCTCGATCACGGCCCGGGCGCCGCGCTGCACCGCTTCGCGAAAGGCGAGCCCCGCGTCGCCGACACGGAGCGCGACGTCCTTCGCTCCGTCGCCGTGGGCATGCGCGAACCTGGCGATCTCGCTGTCCGGGCCCATTCCGCTCGTCAGGACGAACCGGATCTCGCCCTGCTCGAGCACATAGGAGGCGCGGTCGCGGACGCCGGTCTCGGGTCCCGCGTAGGCGACCGGTGTGAACCCCATCGCGTGCTCGTAGTAGAAGGCGGCCTGCTTAGCGTTGCCGACCCAGAGCTCGAGATGGTCCCACCCGTCGAGCGGCATGAAGTCGTGCTCGGACACGGGCGAATCTTACTCGGCGACCGGAATGACCGCCCGGCGCCGCGCGAGCATGATTCCGCCCGCGATCAGCACGCCACCCGCGGCCTGGAGCAGCGTCATGCGCTCCGAGAGCAGGAGCAGCGCGATCACCGCCGCGACGAAGGGGTGCAGGTTGGCCGCCAGAGTCGCCCGGGAGACGCCGATCCGCGCCAGCACGCGGAACCAGAAGATCGTCGTGAGGACGAGCGGGCCGAGCGTCGCGAAGAGGAGCAGCGACCAGACCTCCCAACCGAGCCCGAGCTCCTGGTCGAGCGTCTGCGGGGCCCCGACGAGCGCGATCGCGATCCACGCGATCCCGAGCACGACCGCGCTCACATGCGACGCCGAGTAGCGCTGCATCAGCGGCGTGGCGGCGAGCGAGTAGCACGCCCAGGTGGTCGCGGTCGCGAGCCCGAGCAGGATTCCCCCCGGGCCGACCGAGACGCTGCCGCCGCTTCCGAGCGCGACGAGGCCGACGCCGGCGAACGACACCACTGACGCGATCCAGAACTTGCGCGACAGCCGCTCGAGCCCCAAGGCGAGCCCGATCAGGGCCGCGATCGCAGGCGTCGCGCCGAGGATCAGGGCGATCGTCGAGGCGCTCGTCGTGTCGAGCGCGTAGACGAAGCAGATCTGGTTCAGAAAGACCATCAGCGCCGCGAGGAGGACGAGTCGCAGGTCGCGACGCTCGATCCGCAGCGACCGCCGCGTCGCGAGCACGATCGCGATGAAGATCAGCGCGGCGAGCCCGTAGCGCACGGTCGCGTACGCGAGCGGCTGGAAGCCGTGCGTGAGGATGTAGCGCGTGAGCGTGATGTTCAGAGCCCACAGGACGATCGTCGTGAGCATCATCAGCTCGATGCTCCGCGGCCGGCGCATGGGCTCGACCTTACTGGCGCTCGCATTCGCGACGGTGTGCTTCCTCGCCGGCGGCTACTACGAGTCCACGTACTCCTTGCTGGCAGCCTCGGTCTGGCTCGGGATCGCCGTCACCGGCTCGCTTCGCGCCCTCCGCGCTCCGTCGACAGCCTTCTGGGCGCTCGCGGCGCTCGCCGCCTGGACCGCCCTGTCGGCGACCTGGGGGCCTGCGGGGCCGGCGCTCCGTGCGGCTCCGCTCGCAGCGCTCTACGCCGGCGTGCTGTTGGCCGCGGAGCAGGTCGACAGGCGGCTGCTGCTCCGGCTCACCTGGGGTGTCTGCGTACTCGTGGCCGTCGTCGGCCTGGCCGCGTGGGCGCTCGGCCTCGCGCCCGATGCGCCGGGTCCCGACTCTTCGCGGCTCGCTTGGCCGGTCAGCTACGCCAACGGGCTCGGCCTCGTGATGGCGACGGGTGTCCTCCTCTCCTTCCTGCTGCCGCGCCGCGCTGCCCTGGCGGGCGGCGCTCTCTGCACTGCGGCGCTCGCGCTCACGTTCTCGCGCACGGCGATCCTCGCCGGCCTGGCGTCGCTCGTCGTCCTCGCGGCGCTGCGCGGCCGGATTCCCGGGCGCGCGGCAGTCGCCGGCTCACTCGGGCTAGCCGTGCTCGCCATCGTGTTCGCGCAACCCCTCGCAGCCCGCTTCGCCGGCCCGGCGCCGGACGAGCGCGACGCGCGGCGCCTCCTCGACGTCAGCGGGCACGGACGCGCTGACCTGTGGCGCTCGGCGTGGGAGCAAGGACTGGACAACCCCATTGTGGGGCGAGGCGCAGGCACGTGGGCGCAGGGATACGTGGCGGAGACCGGCCGGCTCACCGCGCCGGCGAACGCGCACTCGCTCCCGCTCGAGACCTTTGCCGAGCTCGGCCTCGTCGGAGTTGCGCTGCTGGCGGCGTTTGTCGTCCTCGTCGCGCGCGGGGCTCGCCGAGAGCCCGTGGCGGCCGCCGTCGTGACAGCCTGGCTCATCCAGGCCGGCGCGGATTGGGTCTGGCAACTGCCCGCAGCGACGCTGCCGATGCTCTTCGCCGCAGCCGCGCTCGCTCCGCGCCGAGCGGAGTACTCAGAGCGGCAGGGACTGCGGATGGCGGTCGCGGCCCTCGCGATCGGCGCTGCCTGCGCCCTGCAAGGCGTCCAAGCAGCCCTCCGCGAGACGGACCGATCCCCCGACGGAGGGATGGCGACATCCGCGATGCCTGCGACCCTGAGGACGTGAAAACCGCGCGCCTCCTGGTCGCAGTCGCTTCTGCTTCGCTCGCGCTCGCCGTCCTCGCGGTCGTCGCCCTCGCCGCGCCCGGGGCGATCGGCAACGTGGCTTCGCCCAGCGCCAGCGCCGCCGCGGCCGTGTACTGCCCCGCCGGGGAGCTCGGCCGCCGCAAGGCCGTGGTCGAGCGCTACCAGCGGCAGATGGTCGCCGCCAAGAAGGCCTATTTCAAGAAGACACGCAGCGCGAAGAAGCGCACGGCGTTCGTGAAGAAGCAGACGGCTCAGCTCAAGGCGCTCCAGCGCACCGCGGCGGCCTGCGACTAGTTACGCTTCGGCCTCAATGGCCGAGCCCTCGATCCGCGACATCGACGCCCTCGTCGGGCCTGCGACCCCTCACTTCGCCTATCAGCTCCGCGCGCGCGTCCGCGAGCTGATCGAGGAGCTCCCGGCCGACCATCCCGTTCGCCGCTACGGCGAGGAGAAGATGCGCCTGCTCGACGATCTCGGGCACGCGTCCTCGAAGGCCGAGGACGGCGACAAGGAACCGCGAACGCGCATCGGCTGGGGCGAGATCCCGAGCTCCGCGCCGGCGTACGAACCGCTGCCCCGGCGGTCATGACGACATTTCAGGGCGCGTCGGTCCTCGTGACCGGGGGCTCGCGCGGGATCGGCAAGGCGATCGCGCTCCGCTTCGCCGCGCTCGGGGCCTCGCGCGTCGCGATCGGGTACTTCCGCTCGGACGCCGCAGCCGAGGAGACGGCCAACGAGATCCGGGGGCTCGGCGCCGAGCCGGTGCTCGTCCGCGGCAACGTGTCGTCGAATCGCGTCCTGGAGGAGGTGGCGGAGCTCGGCCCGTTCAACGTGCTCGTCCACAACGCGGCGACCGGCATCATCCGCCCCGCGCTCGAGACCGAGGATAAGCACTGGGACTGGACGCTGAACGCCAACGCGCGCGCGCTGCTCGCCCTCACCCGCGCGATCGCGCCGCGGATGCCCGCGGGCTCGTCGATCGTCGGCCTTTCGAGCCTCGGCGCGCACCGCGTGCTCGAGAACTACAGCCTCGTCGGCACGTCGAAGGCCGCGCTCGAGGCGCTGATCCGCTACCTCGCCGTCGAGCTCGGGCCGCGCGGGATTCGCGCCAACGCGGTCTCCGGCGGCGTCGTCGACACCGGCGCGCTCGACCACTTCCCGAACCGCGAGGAGATGCTCCGCCTCGGCGCCGACAACCCGGCCGGACGGCTGGTGACCGCCGAGGACATGGCGGCCGCGGTCACGTTCCTCTGTTCGCCGGAGGCGGAGATGATCCGCGGGCAGACGCTGATCGTCGACGGCGGCTTCTCCCTGAGGGCGTAGATGGAACCGACCGACCACAACCGCCGCGCGTTCGACGAGGCGCATCGCACCGCCGAGAACGTCCTCGCCGCGCCGGGGATGCCGGACCGGATCCGGGAGCGGCTGCATGGAGCCGGCGGCAACCGCGTCCTCCACCTGTTCTGCGGAACCGGCCGCGAGTCGGTCGACCTCGCCGAGCTCGGGGCGCTCGTCACCGGCGTCGACGACGACGCCGAGGCGATCGAGGCCGCGCGCCGGCGCAAGCCCGAGCTCCCGTGGGTGCACGCGGACGTGCACGCGCTCCCTCCCGAGATCCTGCTCGGCCGCTGGGATCTCGTCTATCTCGGCTACGGCTCGCTCCGCCGGCTGCGTGCGGTGGACGCGTGGGCGGGCGGCGTCTCCGCCGCGCTGCGCCCCGGAGGAGTGCTGCTGCTCCACGACGAGCACCCGGCGGCGGCGTGCCTGGACGCATTCGGGCGCTGGCGATCCGACTACTACGCGTCGACGGGGCTCGGCGAGCTCGTCACCGCGGTCACGCGGGCGGGCCTCGCGCTGCGCGGGCTCGAGGAGTGGCCGGGCAAGGACGCGCACATCCCCGGCCACCTCGTGCTGGCCGCCGAGAGGCCCGACGCTTAGAAACGAGCGGTTTGGACAGAACGGGCGTATGGGAATCTCAGTAAGTCTTCTGTTGATCGCCGTCGGTGCGATCCTCACGTGGGGAGTCACGGCGGACGCCGAAGGCCTCAACGTGAACAACATCGGCGTCATCCTGATGATCGTCGGCGTCCTGGGCCTCGTCATCTCGATGATCTTCTGGTCGAGCTGGGGCGGGTTCCGCCGGACCAGCGCGACGTACGTCGAGGGTGCCCCCGTGCGCCGCAGCGTCGGCCGTCGCCGCGCGACCGTGGTCGAAGAGGACGAGGTCGCTCCGGGCCCCGGCCCGCCGCTCCCGTAAAGGACTAGCGCCTGCGCAACAACGAGCGTCCAAGGTCGCCGGCTACATAGCCGGCGACCTTAGGGTTCTCCTGCAGCCGCCGGAGCGAGTACTCGTACCACTGGCGTCCATAAGGGACGTAGATCCGCAGGCGGTGGCCGTCGCCGACGATCCGGTCGCCGAGCTCGGGCCGGACGCCGAGCAGCATCTGGAACTCGTACTCGTCCGGTCCGAGCCCGCGCTCCCGGACGGCCCGCCTGCCCGCGTCGACCAGAGCCTCGTCGTGCGTGGCGATCCCGACGTAGCAGCCGCCGTCGAGCAGTGCGTCGAGCGCGCGAACGTATCCGGCGCGGATCTCCTCGAACTCGCGGTAGGCCACCTCCGCCGGCTCGACGTAGATGCCCTTGCACAGCCGCACGTTCGCGCCGGCAAGCGCTCGTGCGTCGTCAACGGTCCGCTTCAGCGCCGCCTGGAGGACCACGCCGAGGTTCTCGCGGCCCTCGCCGCGGAGGTCCCGATAGAGATCGAGCGTCGCGTCGGTGGTCGACGAGTCCTCCATGTCGATCCGGACGAAGGTTCCGCGCTCGGCGATCGCGGCCAGGTTCTCGCGTGCGAGCCCGGCTTCGAGCTTCAGGCCGAGGGCGGTTAGCTTGACGCTCACGTTGGCCTGAAGCCCGTCCGCGTCGATCGCGTCGAGCGCGTCGAGATAGGCACGGGTGATCGCGGTCGCCTCGTCGGCGCGAGTGATCTCCTCGCCGAGCACGTCGACGGTCGCGAGCTTCCCCGCCGCGTTCAGCCCCGCGACGACCCTGCGGGCGTCCTCGAGCTCGGAGCCGGCGATGTAGCGGGAGGAGAGCCTGCGCACCACCTGCTTGGGGACGGCCGGGAGCAGCGTGACGATCGCACGGTCGAGCAGGGACACGGTTTAGTTGAAGACCCCTAAAGGGTCGCTTCGCTCCCAGGCTGTGATCTGTGAGGTTGCTGACGCACGGGCTTTCACGATCAGCGTTCGCGCATGAAGCCCTGGCGGGCGGCGCTGACGAGCGCCACCGCCTCAGGGAAGAGCACGCGCATGGCGTCGCGGAGCGCGACTGCCTGCTCGTCGACGCTGCCGGCCGGCTGCACCTGCTTGAGTGCGGCCGCGGTCAGCTCGACGGCGGTGTTCAGCGTCAGCGTTGCGAACTGCTCGCGCTGGGCCTCGTGCACCGACTCGGCCTGTTGGGCCGCGAACTCCTGGATCCCGCGCAGGAGCTCCTCGGGATCGCCGCCGAACGGGAAGCCAAAACCGCCGCTACCTTCCATGCATTGAAGGCTAGCTGAGCTCGATCCGGTAGCCGCGCTCGACGTCGCGGAAGAGATCCTCGACGACCTCGGATGCGGTCTTCATCGCGTGCGCGAACGGCGACCCCTGGACCGCGCCACCGAGGGAGAGCTCGACCGTGCGCGTGGCCGCGGCGATCTCGTCGAGTCGAGCGGGCGTCGCCAGCACGGGCGGCGCTGCGAGCACGTGCTGGAGCTCCAGCACGGCCGCCTCGGCCTCCTCGATACCCGGCGGGTTCTCGGTCACGCGCAGGGCCGCGAGCTGCGAGCGCAGGTCGTCGAGGTCGCCCCCGGCGGCCGTCTCCTCGGCGAGCTCGCAGAGCGCGAGGATCGAGACGGCCTCACGCACGCGGCGCCGCTCGGCGACGGGGTTCCCGTCGCTGTCGAGCGCGAGCCATGTGCGTCCGCCCTCAGCCTCGTCGAACGCGCAGACATAGATGCGCTTGCCCGGCTGCGCCTCGGCCGCGAGGATCGCGCTCGCGCCCGATCCGGCCGCGATCCGCTCGAGCTCCTCGGCGAGCGTCATCGCGACAGGATACGAGGACTACGATGGGCGCGTGCTCGACCAGGTTTCACTCGCGCTCGCGGTCTTTGCGGCGGCCCTCGCGCTCGCCGCGCTCCTGATTGCCCTGATGCGTCGCCGCGACCCGACCGCCGAGGCGCGCAGCGACCTGGAGAAACTCGTCGCCGAGCAGACGGCCGCGAGCGCGGAGGAGCTGACCTCGCGCCTGGCGCGCCTGCGGGCCGACTCGCTCTCCGCGCTCGTCGAGGAGGAACGGCGGATCGCCGACGACCGGCGTCGCGAGCTCACGGAGCGGGAGCGAACCGCCGGAGAACAGCTGGCCGACACGCTCGCCCAGACCGCGCGCCGCGTCGACGAGCGGCTACGCACCTGGTCGGACGACCTCGATCGCGCGCAGCAGAACCTCGAGGCGCAGCTACGCGGGCTCGAGCAGCGCCAGCGGCAGCTGATCGCCGAGGCCGAGACGCGCATCGAGGCGGAAGCGGCCGAGCTCGTCGCGACCTCGGACGAGCAGCGCGCGGCCGTCGTCCGCCTGCGTGAGGAGCTCGAGCGCGCCGCGCAGGGAGCGGTCGCCGAGGCACTGGAGGAGCTGGAGGCGCATACGGGCGAGCGGCGCCGGGTGATCGAGGAGATCGCGGAGCGCCTGCGGAGCCGCGAGAAGGCGCTCACGGAGCAGGTCGAGCGCGGCGAGGCGGAGGCTGCCCGCAGGATCGAGGCGTCGTTCGCGGACATCGAGCGCAAGCAGGTGGAGCAGCTCCAGCGCGTGATCGGCCGCGAGGCCGAGCGCTACGCCGAGGCCGCGACCGTGCAGTTCGAGGCGGCGATGCGCGCGGCGCGCGAGGAGGCGGCGGGACGGCTCGCGCGCGAGCTCGACCGTGCCGTCGAGACGTTCGTCCGTCAGGCGGACACGGTCTTCGCGGAGCGGCTGACCCACACGGGCGACGCGGGCCAGCAACGGCTCGAGGCGCGCCAGCGGCAGGCGCAGGCCGCGTTCGAGCGCCAGCGCGACGAGCTCGCGGCGTCCTTCGCGGAGCGCGTCGCGGCCGCTGACGCCGAGCTCCGGCGCACGCTCGGGGCCTTCGCCGCCGAGGCCGAAGCCGAGCGGGCCGCCCTCGCGGCGCGGCTCGCGGAGCTCTCCCGGCGCGTCGAGGAAGCGGCGAGCAGTCGTTCGGTCTGACGCGCTTACGACTAACAATTAGCCGCAGGGATCGTCTCCTGCACCACGAACAGGCGCACCATGGCTGAAACCACAGAGCTTGTCGACACCCACAGCGAACGGGCCAAAGTCGAGTCCTGGCGTCTGCACGTCCTGATCGAGGCCGGCTACCCGCTACCGCTCGCCGAGAAGCTGGCCGCCGCGCTCGATGCAGACCTGCACGAGGCGGTCGAGCTCGTCGGCCAGGGCTGCGACCCTCGTACCGCTGCCGAAATCCTGCTTTAGCGTTCTTCCAGGCCCGGGCCCAAGGCGACGAGCACCGCGCCGAAGCCGACCGCTGCGGCGCCGAGCCCGAACGAAGCCTTGGCGCCGTAAGTGTCGATCAGCGTGCCGCCGAGCGCCATTCCGACCGCGAACCCGGCGAAGACGGCGGTCGTGATCCACGAGAACGCCTCGGCCGCCGTGCCGCGGGCGGCGACGGCGTCGACGAGCCCGTACGCGGACATGACGACGGGCGCGATCGGTAGTCCGGCCAGGAACGCGAGCACCGCCATGCTCGTCAGCGACCAGCCGAGCAGGGGGAGCGCAAGGCCGACGGCGAGCAGCACTGCGGAGATCCGCAGCAGCCGCAGCGGCGACATGGTCACGCGCGCGCCGGCGATCAGCCCGCCAACGAGGCTGCCGCCCGCGAACAGGGCGAGCGGAATGCTCCCGAGCTCGGCGCCGCCGTGACCCTCGGCGAATGCGGGAAAGCCGACCTCGGTGCCACCGAAGCCGAGGCCGAGGCACGCCGAGATGCCGATGATCGTCAGGATGCCACGCGACTCGAGCGCGCCCAGGATCGAGGAGGCGTGCCTCTCCTCTTCCGGCCGCCAGGCCCGCACCGGCTCGGCGAGCGCGATCAGCGTCGTTCCGACGCCTCCGGCAACAGCCGCGACCGCGAGCGCGAGGATGGGCGAAGCAGCTGCGGTCAGCAGCGCGACGAGCAGCGGGCCGACGACGAACGTGATCTCCTGCAGCGACGCCTCGAGCGCATAGGCGGCTGCGCGCAATTCGGCGTCGACGAACATCCTTGGCCAGAGCGAGCGCAGCGCGGCGCCGATGGGAGGCATCAGCGCGCCTGCGGCGGCCGCGCCGGCTCCGATCAGTGCGAGCGGAGCGTCGAGCAGTGCGAGCACGCAAACCCCGCCGAGCAGCGCAGGGAAGACCACCGCCCGCGAGAGGAGGATCCGCGACTGCCCGCGGCGGTCGACGAGGCGTCCCGAGATCGGAGCGCCGATCGCGGTCGCGACGAAGTACGCGCCCGAGACGAGACCCGCCGCCGCGTAGCTGCCGCCCTTCTCGCGCACGAGCAGCAGCAGCGCCAGCCCGATCATCCCCATCGGCAGCCGCGCGAGCATTCCGCTCAGCACGAGCCGGCGCACGTACGGGACGCGAAAGAGCGCGCCGTAGCGCGCCAGACCGAGTGGCGGGACGGCTTCCGTCACGGGAGCCATCATCTAGGCTCGGCGGTGATGAAGGTCGAGCCACTGCTCTACGGCGACCGCAAGGTCTACACCGTCGCAAGCTTCAACCGGGGAGTCGCCGATTACGTCGCGCGGCTGCCGACGCTCTGGATCGAGGGCGAGGTGACCGAGCTGCGCCGGAACGAGCGCTGGGGGAGCGTCTTTTTCACGCTCAAGGATCCGGAGGACGGTGCGTGCCTCCCCGCGTCGATCCCCCGTCGCACGTTCGACGCCCTCAAGCTCGACATCGCCGACGGCGAGCGGCTGCACGTGCTGGGGCGGCCCGAGCTCTTCGCAGCGAAGGGCGAGTTTCGCCTCCGAGCGCTCTCGCTGGAGCGCTTCGGGCTCGGCGCGCACCTCGCGGCGATGGAGCGGCTCAAGCAGGTACTCGCCGCCGAGGGTCTCTTCGACGCCTCTCGAAAGCGCCCGCTGCCGCGCTTCCCACGCCGGATCGGCCTCGTCACCGGCAGCGACGCGGCCGCGCGGCGTGACGTGATCTCGACGATCCAGACGCGCTTTCCGCCCGCCCGCGTGCTCGTCGCCGAGACGCTCGTGCAGGGGCCGCGGGCCGCGCTCGGGATCGTCGAGGCGCTCGAGGCCGTGGTTCGCGAGCCGGAGATCGACGTCGTCGTGCTCACCCGGGGCGGCGGCAGCTTCGACGACCTGCTCCCGTTCAGCGACGAGCGCGTCGTCCGCGCGGTCGCGTCCTGTCCCGTCCCGATCGTCTCGGCGGGCGGGCACGAGCAGGACTCGCCGCTGTGCGACCTCGCCGCCGACGTGCGCGCGTCGACGCCGACGGCCGCCGGCAAGCTCGTCGTGCCCGACCTCGAGGCGCTGCGCGCCGAGCTCACGCGGGCGCGCGCTTCACTCGAGCGGTGCGTACGCCGGGCGATCGGGCGCGAGCGCGAGGGACTCGGCCGCTCGCGGGCGACGCTCGAGCGCGGCGTGCGCCGGACGCTCGAGCGCGACGGCCAGCGGCTCTCCCTGCTTCGTGACCGGCTCCACCGCGGCCCGGCCCTGCTCGTCGAGCGGCGGCGGTCGTCGCTCGAGCGCACGGGCGCCCGCCTGACGGCGCTCTCGCCGCGCTCGACGCTCGCGCGCGGCTACGCGATCGTCCGGTCCGGGGATGCCGTGCTCCGCACCGCCGCCACGATCGCGCCGGGCGACAAGGTTCAGGTCGAGCTCGCCGAGGGCGCCTTCGACGCGCAGGTGGAGAACGTGCTCTCGTGAGCGAGTTGACGTTCGAATCGGCCCAGAAGGAGCTGGAGCAGATCGTCGAGCGCCTGGAGCGCGGCAACGCGGAGCTGGACGAGGCGATCAAGCTCTGGGAGCGCGGCGAGGAGCTGCTGCGCTTCTGTCTCGCGCGGCTCGAGGCGGCCGAGGGCACGATCGAGGAGCTTGCCGAACGCGCCGCCGGCGCCGCACCGTTTCCACCGACGAGCGAGGCGGGATAAGATCACGCGGTGGCCAGGCCTTCCGCAGAGACGATCGCCAAGGTCCCGCTCTTCGCGGGCTTGGAGAAGCGCGATCTCGAGCGGATCGCCGACTCGTTCAAGGAGCGCAAGTACAAGGCCGGCGACACGATCGCGAGCGAGGGCCAGGGAGCGGCGGGCTTCTTCGTGATCGCCGACGGCACCGCGAAGGTGGATGTCCACGGGGAAGAGCGAGGGACGCTCGGCCCGGGCGACTACTTCGGCGAGATCGCCCTGATCGACGAGGGAGCGCGGACGGCCTCGGTTACGGCCGACACGGACATGACCTGCTACGCGATGACCTTCTGGGAGTTCCGGCCGATCGTCGAGACGGACTCGCGGATCGCCTGGCAGCTCGTGCAGGCGCTCGCGCGCAAGCTGCGCGAATCCGACTCCCGCTAGCCGCTCAGCTCTCTCCCGAGAGCCACCAGGTCGTCCCACGCGCGCGCAGGGTCACCGGAGAGCGCGATCGTCTGCGCGCCCTCGATCTCGACCTCGACCACCCCGCCGAAGACGGCGCAGCGCGTCCCCGCCGAACGGCGGACGATCTCGCCCGGCGCCTTCCCGAGCGCGGTCGTCGCGTCGACGCGGCCCTCACCCGTGACCACGAGGTCGTAGCCGGACGAGTCGAAGCCGATCGTGTCGAGCACGAGCGCCGCACCCGGCACGAGCTCCGCGCCCAGGAACGCGAGTGCCGCTCCGAGCCCGCCGGCCGCGCCGCCCCCGGGCTCGCGTTGAAACGGGGCAAGCTCCTCGCGCGCGCCGAATCGCCGCTCCAGCTCGACGATCTGCTTCGGGCCCGCGCCCTTTTGGGGGCCGAAGACGCGAGGCGCCTCCACGAGCGTCACGGTCACGTCGCAGGCGACCCGCGCCGGCACCGGCAGCTGACCGACGACCTCCAGCAGGCCGGCGCCCGCGTCCATCGTCGCCGTTCCGCCCAGGCAGAGCAGGAGTGACGAGGGGTTCTCGCCGAGAGCCGCAGCGATCAGCTCTCCGAAGCCGCGGCTGGACGCCGCCAGCGGATCCAGCCGGTCCGGGTCGAGCGGGACGGCGGCGGCCGCCTCGACAACAGCGGTGCCGTCGGGCAGCACGAGCCACCGCGCCCGTCGCGGCCGCCCGAACGCGTCGTGGACGTCCGCCTCGCGCCACTCGCCGCCCCGGGCGAGCCGGAGCGCCTCCGCTGTCCCCTCGCCGCCGTCGGCGACGGGAAGCTCGGTCGCCTCGGCGCCGCCCGCCCGCAATCCCACGGCGAGCGCGGCCGCGGCCTCGGCTGCCGTGAGGACGCCCTTGAGGCTAGCCGGGGAGACCAGCGCGCGCATGAGCCGGCTCGATCGGGAGTGGCTTGTCCTCGACGGGGAACTCGGTCGCGTCGGGCATCTCGCGCAGCATCGCGAACGAGAGCCCCTCGCGCGCCAGGAAGAGCAGGCCGACCCCGACGCCGACCGACACCTCCACCACCTGGAGCACGAGCGCGTAGGCGAAGCCGGTCGAGTAGGCGACGCCGTACTGGACGAGGGGCAGCGCGACTGCGGCCTGGAGCAGGCCGACGTTGCCCGGCCAGAGCGGGAAGATCGTCGCGACGTTCATCAGCAGCAGCACGAGCCCGGCCGCCGGCAGCGGGGCGTGGATGTCGAAGGCGCGCATCGCGACGTAGACAGCGAGCAGCTGCAGAAACCAGCCACCGCACTGCAGGACGATCGCCCCGGCGGCCGCGACCGGCGAGCGCAGCACCGCGAGCCCCTGCCGGGCCATTGCCAGGAGCCGGCGCAGCGGCCGCGCTCCCTCGATCGCGGGCCGCTGGCGGTGGCGCGCGCTCAGCACCGCCGCGGTGAAGAGCAGGACGCCGAGGGCCGACACGACGACCAGGCTCGTCACCGCCCAGTGCGGGATCTTCGCCGTCGCGAGCACGTAGGCGACGAGCAGGAGCGCGGGGAAGAGGTCGAAGAGCCGGTGCGCGAAGACCGTGCCGACGAGCGCCCCGGTCGTGCCGCGACCATGAGGCAGGTGACGTCGGAGCACGGCGACGCGGGCAAGCTCGCCGATCCTGCCCGGGAGAACGGCGTTCGCGAGCAGCCCGATCGAGAACGCGGAGAAGATGCGCCCGAACAGCGGTCGCGGCGGCTCGAGCGCCTGGTCGATCGTCAGTCGCCAGGCGAACGAGCGCAGTAGCACCGAGACCAGGTTGAGCCCGATCGCGAAGGCGACCCAGGCCCAGTTGACGAGGTTGAAGGCGTCGTGGACGACGTTCCAGTCGGGTCCGCGCCACCAGAGCAGGACGAGGACGGCGACGAGGAACGGAACCACGAGCCCGCCGCGCAGCCAGCGGCTCCGCGGCACGTACTTCACGCAGCCACCCGAGTCGTTCCCCGTGCCGACTCGTAGATCCCGACCAGCCGGCGGGCGATGTCCGCCCACGAGTAGCGGTCGATCGCGAGCTCGCGCGCGGCGGCGCCGAGCGCCGCGCGGCGCGGCTCGTCGGCGAGGAGGGCGGCGACCGCGTCTGCGAGTGCGACGGGGTCGCCGGGCGGTACGCCGACCGAGGTCTCGGGCGTCATCACGTCGCGGTAGCCGGGGATGTCGGACGCGACCACGGGAGTCGCACAGGCAAACGCGCGCGTCAGCACCATCCCGAAACTCTCCCCGCCGAGCGACGGCGCCACGAGCGCCTTGGCGGACGAGAGCTCCGCGGTCAGATCCTCCTGGCTGAGGAAGCCGAGCACGTCGATGCCGTCGTCGGGGACGCGCAGGCGAGTCAACAGGAGGCGGACACGGAGGGGGTCGGCGCCCGCGATCCGCAGCTGGGCGCCCGTCCGCTTCCTGATTTCCGGCCAAGCCCGCAGCAGCACCTGCAGGCCCTTGCGCGGCTCCTGGCGGCCGGCGAAAACGATGCGATGCTCGCGGTCGCCCGCTTCGACGCCGTCGGGGATCAGGACGCCGTTCGGAACGATCTCGTACTCGCCAGGCAGCCAGCGCTGCGCGGAGACGCGCGCCTGCTCGGAGACGGCGATCCGGCGGTCGAGCCGCTCCTCGAGGAACCCCCACACCGGCGTCGCCAGGCGCATCCAACCGAGATCGCCGCTCGCGTGGTGCGTGCCGACCATCGGTCCGTCCCAGAACGCGAGCGCCGCGATGCACGGCGTCGGGGTCATCGGCTCGTGCAGGTGGAGCAGGTCGAAGTCCCCCGCCTCGAGCACGCGCCGGATCCGGAAGATCGAGCGCGGGCTGAGAATGATGTTCGGCAGCGAGCCGTTGGCCGGGACGATCACCGAGCGACCGATCGGGATCACCTCGGGGGGCGGCGTCCCGTGGCGGCCGACGCGGGGGTGCAGGACGCGGGTGAACTGGCCTGGCGGGTCGTTGCCCATGATCAGCCGCACCTCGTGCCCGAGGTCGCGGAGCGCCGCCGCCTGAAGCTCCGCGTGCTCCACGACGGCGCCCCAGAACGACCACGAGAACGGCACGACGATGCCAACCTTCATCCCACACGGAGTCTATGCGCGCCTGCACAATGCTCCCCATGCGCCTGGAAGGGGTCCATCACGTCACGCTGATCACGGGGGACGCGCCCGGGAACGTCGACTTCTACACCCGCGTGCTCGGCCTGCGGATGGTGAAGAAGACGGTCAATCAGGACGATCCGACCGTCTACCACCTCTTCTATGCCGACGAGAAGGGGAGCGCCGGATCGGACATCACGTTCTTCGAATACCCCGGCGCGACCCGTGGCAAGGCGGGTCCGGGGATGGTGCACACGATCGTCTGGCGCGTCGGCTCCGAGGCCGCGCTCGACTTCTGGGAGGAGCGGCTCGCGAGCGAGGCGGAGAACGTCGAGCGCTCCGACGGCGCGCTCACGTTCGAGGATCCAGAAGGCGTGCGGCACGAGCTCGCAGTCACCGCCACGACCGACGAGCCGCTCGTGGCGAAGCACCCGGAGGTCCCGGCGGAGCACGCTCTCCAGGGCTTCGACGGCGTTCGCGCGTACGCGATCGATCCCGAGCGGAGCCGGGCGCTGCTCGAGCAGACGCTCGCCTTCGAGCCGCGCGGCGAGCAGGAATGGGAGGCGCGCGGCGAGCGGCGCGGTGGCTTCTACGCCTACGACGCCCCTCCTCCCGAGGGCCGCGGGATTCCCGGCGCCGGCACGGTGCACCACGTCGCGTGGGGGACGACGATCGAGGAGCACGAGGCCTGGCAGCGGCGGGTCGCCGAGGCGGGCTTCCAGCCGACGCCGGTGATCGACCGCTTCTACTTCAAGTCGATCTACTTCCGCGAGCCGAACGGGATCCTGTTCGAGCTCGCCACGCTCGGTCCCGGCTTTGCGACCGACGAGGACCCGGAGCACCTGGGCGAGCGGCTCTCGCTGCCACCGGACTTCGAGCACCTGCGCGAGCAGATCGAGCCGGCGCTGACGCCATTGCCGAACCCGCGCGGATGAGTCTCACGGTCCTCGAACGTCCGGCCGCCGGCGAGCCGGAGGGGAGCCTCGTCCTGCTGCACGGCCGCGGTGCGGACGAGTACGACCTGCACCCGCTCCTCGACGCGCTCGACCCCGAGCGACGGCTGCTCGGCGTGACGCCGCGCGGCCCGCACGCGCTGCCGCCCGGCGGGGCGCACTGGTACCGCCTGGGCGGGATCCCGACGCCGGACCCCCTCACCTTCTGGCCGAGCTTCGAGGCGCTCTCCGAGCTGCTCGACGGCCTGCCGCAGCCGCTCGTGCTCGGGGGCTTCTCGCAGGGGACGGCAATGACGTGGGCACTCGGACTCGGGCGCGGCCCCGCGAAGCGCCCGCAGGCGCTCATCGCGCTCTCGGGCTTCATGCCCCTGGTGGAAGGTCTCGAGCTCGATCTCTCCGGCCTCGACGATTACCCGGCCGCGCTCGCCCACGGCACGCTCGACGAGATCATCCCGGTCGACTGGAGCCGCCAGGCCCGGGCCGTTCTGGAAGCCGCGGGCGCCGAGGTCCTCTACCGCGAGGCGCCGCTGCCGCACACGATCGCCCCGCAGGTCATCCCCGAGTTGCGCGGATTCGTCGCGCACGCCCTCGCCACCGAGTAGGTACTTGGCGATCGTGGCCCACGCGGCCGCGAGCGTCGTCCCCTCCGGCGATACGCCTCCCACATGAGCTCGGAGACCGTCGGCCAGGGCGGCTCGAGGGACGAGTGGTCGCTCACGTCTCGACTTTACGACCTCGTCACCACATAGCGGCGAGCGACGCGACGGCCCGGCAGCACGACGACGTCGCCGTCGAAGCGCGCCAGCCGCGCGAGCATGCCTGGGCGCCGCGTCCTGCGGTAGGCGAGGACGTAACGCACGAACTCCAGATCAATCTTCTCCGAGCAACCCTCGGGCATGTCCGGGCGCGACCTCCCCCGCCAGTGAGCAAAGCGTCTCACGATTCCGAGCAGACAGCTCGCCGTCGGCAGGTCGAGGAAAATGGCCGTGTCGGCACGCTCGAGGCGAAGCTCCAACGTGCGGCTGTAGTTGCCGTCGATCACCCACTCCTCGGTCTTGCAGAGCTCCCGTACGCGCGCCTCCCACTCCTCGGTCGAGGGCTCGATCCACCCCGGCCGCCAGTACTCGAGGTCGAGATGCACGAGCGGCAGCCCGAGATTCGTCGAGAGCGCCCGAGCCAGGGTCGACTTCCCCGACCCGGCGCAGCCGATCACGATCACCCTCCGCACGCCGAGCAGGCTACTGCGGCAACGCGATTAGACTCGTCGGATGACGGAGGGTCTCGCCGAGCTGCACACCCACCTCGGCGGCTCCGTCGCCTCCGACATCCTCTGGTCGCTCGCGCACGAGCAGGGGATCGCGCTCCCGGTGAAGGACTTCTGGGAGTTCGACGCGCTCGTCACCGTCAGCGACCCGCGCGGGGTCGAGAACCTCGACGCGCTCGACAAGATCTACCACTGGACGGAGCTGATCCAGTCCTCCCCGCTCGCCGTCGAGCGCTCCGTACACGGCGCCATCGGCGGCGCCTATCGCAGCCAGAAGATCACCACGTTCGAGCTCCGCTTCAACCCGATGAAGCGCAACCGCGGCGGCGAGCGCGACCTCGACCACATCATCCTCGCGGCCGTCCGCGGGCTCGACCGCGCTCGCCTCGAGTACCCGCAGGTGCGCGCCGGCCTGATCCTGATGATGGACCGCACCTTCGACGCCCGCCAGAACGAGGTCGTCGTCGAGAAGGCGATTGGCTGGGCCTCCCGCGGCGTCGTCGGGATCGACATCGCCGGGCCCAGGCCGGGCGGCGGGCGTTACGACTACACGCAGATCAAGCCGATGGTCGAGACGGCGCGGGCCGCCGGCCTCGGGATCACGATCCACGTCGGCGAAGAGGGCGAGACGGGCGCCGAGGAGATCGGCGAGGTGATCGAGCACCTGCGGCCCGAGCGGATCGGCCACGGGATCCTGGCGGCGGGCGACTCGGAGCTGATGCGCATGCTGCGCGACGCCGGCACCGTGCTCGAGATCTGCCCGACGTCGAACCTGCTCACCAAGGCGCTTGCCGACGAGGACGCGGTGCGCGAGACGTTGCGCGCCTTCGCCGACAACGGCGTCGCGTTCACGATCGCGACGGACGGCCCGGAGATGATGCACACCCACCTCCGGGACGAGCTCGAGCTGCTCGAGCGAATCGGCGCGCTGACGCCGGAGGAGCTCGTGGCGGCGAACCGGCGCGGTCACGAGGCCAGCTTCATCCGATGAACCTGCTTTACTGATCGGCATGAAAGGCGCACAGAAGCCGAAGAAGGGCGAGAAGAAGCCCGCACAGTCGTCGCTGAAGGAGAAGCGCGCCGCCAAGCGCGCCGCAGCGAAGACGACCCGCATCGATACGTAGCGCCCGCGCGGAATCTCACGGCGCGCGGCGGCGTTCCGTTCCAGTAGGCATGGCTGCCCGCTGGAAGCTCCTGACCGCGCTCTGGACCGTCTACCTGGTCTGGGGCTCGACGTATCTCGCAATCAAGATCTCCGTCCGGAGCCTGCCCGCTCTGCTCTCGGCCGGCTTCCGCTTTCTCCTGGCCGGCGCGCTGCTCGCGCTCATCCTGACGCTGCGCGGGCGGAGCATCCGCGTCAGCCCGCGGGAGCTTGCGGCGTCCGCCCTGGTCGGCCTGTCGCTGTTGACGCTCGGCGTCGGCATGGTCACGCTGGCGGAGACCCGGATCGACTCGAGCATCGCGGCGATGATCGCCGGGTCGGTGCCGCTGCAGGTGATCCTGCTGCGCACGCTCGCGCACGAGCGGGTTGCGATCGCGACGCGGCTGAGCGTCGTCGCCGGCCTCGCCGGACTGGCGCTCGTCGTCGTTCCGGGTGGTGGGGGTGGAGCGAGCGCATGGGGCCTCGCGCTGGGGCTCTTCGCCAGCATCTCGTGGTCGCTCGGATCGTTTTTCGGCCACCGCTTGCCCCTGCCGCGCGACGGCTTCGTCGCCACGACCTGGGAGATGCTGAGCGCCGGCTTCTTCCTGCTCGTCCTAGGCGCCGCTACGGGCGAGCTCTGGTCAATGGAGCCGGCCGGCTTCACGCTCGAGTCCGTCGCGGCATGGCTCTACCTCGCCGTCTTCGGCTCCCTGATCGGCTTCACGGCCTACGCGTGGCTGCTCCGGAACGCGCCCATCTCGAAGGTCGTCACGCACCAGTACGTGAACCCGCTCGTCGCGATCGCGCTCGGTGCGGCGCTGCTCGACGAGCAGATCACGCTCGCAACCGGCCTCGGCGCAACGCTGATCGTCGGCTCGGTCTTCGTCGCGGTGCGGCAGGAGGGCGCTACGCGCCGTTCACCTGGGAACGCTGATGCGCTAGGTACTCCAGCAGATCGGACCGGGTAAGGATTGCGGCCGGCCGGCCGGCCGCCGAGACGACCACCGCCGCGCTCGGGCCGGACAAATCCGCGAAGACCTGATCCAGCGAGTCGCTGACGTCGACCGCGGCAAGCGGCGGCTGCATCGCGACCGCGACGTCCTCGTTCAGGGCGTCGGGATTCTTGAAGACGCGATCGAGCACGCCGCGCTCCTGCAGCGAGCCGACGATGTCCGCGAGCGACTCGACGGGCTCGCTGCGCACGACCGGCAGCTGCGAGATCGAGTAGCGCTGCATCAGGTCGATCGCGGCGCCGATCTTGGCGTTCGACTCGATCGTGACGAGGTCCGGCATCTCGTGCTCCTTGGCCCGCTTGTAGCGCAGCACCTGCTCGATCGTCGGAGCGGGCGCGCGCCGCTCGAGGAACCCGTACTGGAGCATCCAGTTGTCGTCGAAGAACTTCGACAGGTACGAGCGGCCCGAGTCCGGGAGGACGGTCAGGATCGTTGCGTCCGGACCGAGCTCCTTCGCAAGCTCGAGCGCGGCCCAGACGGTCGTCCCGGCGGAGCCGCCGGCGAGGATCCCCTCCTCTCGCGCGAGCCGGCGGGCGGTCACGAACGAGTCGCGGTCGGAAACGCGCACCCAGCGGTCGACGACGTCGCGCGACATCGTGTCCGGCCAGGTGTCCTTGCCGATCCCCTCGACCAGGTACGGGTGCGTCTCCTCGGAGGTGTAGATGGATCCCTCGGGGTCGGCGCCGACGATCAGGATCTCGGGCTTCTGCTCCTTCAGGTAGCGGCCCGCCCCCGAGATCGTCCCGCCGGTGCCGACCGAGACGACGAGCGCGTCGATCTCGCCGCCGGTCTGCTCCCAGATCTCCGGCCCGGTGGTCTCGTAATGGGCCTGCGGATTGGCCATGTTCGAGTACTGATCCGGCTTGAAGCCGCCGGGGATCTCCTCCGCGAGCCGGTCGGAGACGGAGTAGTAGCTCTCGGGCGAGTCGTGCTCGACCGCCGTCGGCGTGATCACGACCTCCGCCCCGTAGGCGCGCAGCATCGAGATCTTCTCCTGGCTCATCTTGTCCGGCATCACGAAGATGCAGCGGTAGCCGCGCGCCGCCGCCGCGATCGCGAGCCCGACGCCCGTGTTGCCGGAGGTCGGCTCGACGATCGTGCCGCCCGGACGCAGCTTCCCCTCGCGCTCGGCGGCCTCGATCATCGCCACCCCGATCCGATCCTTGTTCGAGCCGCCGGGGTTCAGGTACTCGAGCTTGGCGAGCAGCGTCGGCCGCACGTCGCGCGCGATCCGGTCGAGCCGCACGATCGGCGTGTCGCCGACGAGGCCGAGCAGCGTTGGGTACTCGCGCGCCATCGGCCGACAAGCCTACCGCGGGGCTAATCCGCCGAGGCGGCCGGATCCACGCGGAGCGCGCTCCAGCCGAGCGCTCCCGATACGCCGATCAGCCGCTCGGAGACGCTGAGCCCGTTCATCCCGACCTCGCACTGCCACACGCCCTTCGCGTGATCCGAGCCGCGCATCTTGAAGATGCTGAGCGAGCGGCGCGTCTCCGACTCGATCTCGATGTAGCGGAGCAGAACGATGTTGTGGAAGAGGAACGAGAGACCGCCAAGAGGGTCGACGATCGCCGACGTCGTCGGCGTGTCGCTGGTGACCAGCGCCGACGCCCCACCGGCACGGATGAAGCCTGCCAGCGCGCGGGCGAAGGCGGGGAGCCGGTCGAGCTCCCGGGCGGCGAACACGAGCTCGCCGAGGCTGTCGACTGCGACCCGGCGAACGTCCCCGTCGGCGAGCGCGGCCCGCATGGCGGCGGCGACCTTGTCGAGATCGAGCTCCTCGCCCGGTATGTGGTGGATCGTGAGCAGGCCGGACGCGAGCGGCGTGGCGAGATCCCAGCCGAACGAGGCCGCCTTCTCGGCGAGCTGCGACGGGCTCTCCTGGAACGAGACGAAAAGGCAGCGCTCGCCGTCGACGAGCCCCTGGACGACGAAGTTCAGCGCGACCCCGGTCTTTCCCGTCCCCGACGGCCCCACGATCGCCGTCGCCTCACCGTCGTGGATGCCGCCGCCCATCAACTCGTCGAGCTTCGGAATCCCGCTCACGATTCGCTTACCCACCGGCTCCTGAGCCTCCGGCGGCAACGCGATCGTCTCGAGTCGTGGATGGACCGTGATTCCCGGCTTGGCGATCGAGAACGAGTGCTTGCCGCCGAGCGGCGCGGCGCCACGCAGCTTGCGGACCCGCAGCCAGCGCCGGTCGACCGGCTCGCGCGCCTCGTACGCGAGCTCGAGGATCCCGTCGGCAAGCGAGAACTCGGGCAAGGTGCCGAGCTCGTCCGCCGAGTACTCCCCGAGAAACAGCAGGACAGTGTCGCTGTGGGCGACCTTGCCGGCGAGGTCGTAGAGCACCTTGCGCAGCGCAGCCTGGTCGACGAAGTCGCGCAAGCCCTTGGCGCTGTCGATCACGATGAGCGCCGGCTTGTCCTCGAAGCACGTGCGCACGATCTCGGTGATGAGGGGGCCGAGCGGGTCGTCGGGCCCCCGCTCCTCGAGCAGGATGTCGCCGAGGTGGAGGAAGTCGACTCGCTCGTTGAGCGCGGCCCGGTCGAAGAACTCGAACGCCTCGAGATGGCGGACCATCTTGACGTGTGGCTCGATCAGCGTCGTGTAGTAGATCGCCTTGTGCTCGGGCGTCGCGATGGCGAAGCACATCTGCTGCGCGAGAATCGTCTTACCGGTGCCAGGCCCGCCGGCGACGACGACGAGCGAGCCAGGGAGCAGGCCGCCACCGAGGACGAGGTCGAGCTCGGGAACACCGGTTGCAATTCGTTTCAAAGAACCGCTCCTTCCTGGGTGAGGGTCTGTACGGTCTCCACTAGGACGTCGAGGTCGAACGGCTTCGTGCGATCAGCTCACGGCCGCCCATCACCGGCATCATCAGGTCGGTCACGATCAGGTCCGGACGCCCTTCCTGCACGCGCTCGAGCGCCTCGGCGCCATCGCGCGCCTCGATCACCTCGTAGCCTTCGCTCTCAGGTTCACGCGGACGAGAAAGCGCATGCTGCGCTCGTCGTCGACTATGAGGATCGTTAGCAGGTTTTGTCCACCTTTCGTCCCGGAAAGCCTGACCCTATCGCGGTCAGGTCAAGCGAGCCGCCAGAACGTATCCGTGAGACCCAGGTCGTCGAGGATCGCCTGCGACTCGGCGGGGGTGCGTGGCCGCCAGTCCGGCTCCAACCGCGTCCACCACCACCGGCGCGCGAGCTCGTGCAGCTCCAGCGCGGTCGTGGTCGCGCCTGGCTCCCAGCCGTTCGCGCCGAGCCAGCGCTGCAGGTGCTCCTCCGACCGGAGGAAGACCATCGTCGCTCAGGTGAAGCCGATGTCGTCCCACCAGCGGCGCGCGGGGACGAGGACGTGCCAGAGCAGCTCGGCGCCGCAGACGAGCTCGCCGTTGTGCACTTCGAGCTCGACGCGGTCGCCGCAGTCGGCGCAGACGGACTCGATCCGGCCGTCAGCGTGCAGCGCAGCGGGGATCCCGAGCGCGTCCCACGCGCAGTTTGCGAACCACGAGCGGCCGCCCGCCTCGACCCGGTGCGGCGTCTCGACGGCGGAGAACGGGTTCAACATCCGGATCTCGGTCGAGCCGGGATGGAGCACGAGCGCGTGCGCGTCGTGCAGGCGGCGCAACGACTCCTCCACCTCGTCGTGCTCGATGCCGAGCCCGACTGCGGTCTCAGCGGCCGTCTCCGCGCGGCCGTCCCGCACGAAGGACGAATAGATCCGGTTGCGAATACGCAGGTCGAGCTCGTCCACGAGACGAGTATCCGCAATCAAGGAGATGGGATGAATCTTGGACTCGGTGCGATTCTGCTGATCGTCGCTGTGGTGCTGTTCCTGCTGTCTGCGCTGTCGGACAGCTCCACCGACTACATCTCGTGGGGCCTTGCCGCCTTCGCCGGCTCGTTCCTGGCCGGCGCTATGGGCTGGGGCGACCGGTCGCTGGGGAACAGCCGCAAATAAGGCCCCCCGGGACCCGGGCCGCGAAGCGGCCCCTTCAGGGATCTTCGCGCGATGGGCATCCGCTTCTGCGGATGCCCATCTTGCGCTAATGGGACATGTGCCGGCGCCCGGTGAAGACCATCGCGGCGCCGGCGCTCTCTACCGCGTCGATCACGTCCTCGTCGCGCTTGGATCCGCCGGGCTCGATCAGTGACGTCACACCGGCATCGAGCGCGTACCGCGGCCCGTCCGGGAAGGGGAAGAACGCGTCGGATGCAAGCGACGCGCCCTCGAGCGTGTGGCCGTGCTGCTCCGCCTTCTCGACCGCGAGCTTGACCGCGTCGACGCGGCTCATCTGCCCCACCCCGATCCCGATCGTCTGCAGGTCCTTGGCGATCACGATCGCGTTCGAGGCGACATGCTTGCAGACGCGCCACGCGAACAGCAGGTCGCCCCAGTCGGCCTCGGTCGGCTGCCCGGCGACGACCTCCATCCCCTCGCGGTCGGCGACGTCCCAATCGCGGTCCTGCACGAGCAGGCCGCCAAGCACGCGCTTGTAGTCGCGCTCCGAGGCCTCGGTCGTCCGGCGCTCGACATCGTTCAGGATCCGCGTCGCCGGCTTGCGCACGAGCGCCTCGAGCGCGATCTCGTCGTAGCCCGGTGCGAAGAGCACCTCGACGAACTGCTCGGCCAGGCGACCGCCGAGCGTGGCGCTGACGGCGCGGTTGAGCACGACAACGCCGCCGTAGGCGGAGAGCGGGTCGGCGGCGAGCGCCCGGTCGTAGGCCTCCTCGATCGTCGCTCCCACCGCGACGCCGCACGGGTTCGCGTGCTTGACGATCACGCAGGCCGGCAGCGCGAACTCCCGGATCGCGAGCCGCGCGCCGTTGAGGTCGTTCAGGTTGTTGAAGGAGAGCTCGCGCCCGTGCAGCTGCTCGACGCGTGCGAGCAGGTGCGTTCGCGACCCCCGTTCCGAGTAGTACGCGGCGCCCTGATGCGGGTTTTCCCCGTAGGCCAGGTCGCGCTGCTTCTCGAACACCGGCGTGAAGATGGGCGGGAAGGACTCGCGGCCCGCGAACCAAGAGGCGATCGCTGCCTCGTAGGCGGCAGAGATCGCGAAGGCGGTGGCGGCGAGGCGGCGCCGCGTTTCGAGCGAGAGCGTGCCGGCTGCGCGGAGCTCCGCGAGCACGGCCTCATAATCCGCATGGCGGCAGACCGGAGCGACGTGCGCGAAGTTCTTGGCCGCGCCGCGCAGCATCGAGGGGCCGCCGACGTCGATCATCTCGACTGCCTCCTCCTCGCGCACGCCGTGCTCGCGGGCGACCTGCTCGAACGGGTAGAGGTTGACGCAGACGAGGTCGAACGGCTCGATCGCATGCTCTGCGAGCGCGGCGAGGTCGGTCTCGACCTCGCGCCTGGCGAGGATCCCCGCGTGGATCTTCGGGTGGAGCGTCTTGACGCGGCCGCCGAGCATCTCCGGGAACTCGGTCAGGCTCTCGACCTGCGTCACCTTCAGGCCGAGCTCCTCGATGTAGGC